>CAZIQO010000012.1:0-40850 GCA_964541465.1 uncultured Oscillospiraceae bacterium | reverse complement strand
CGATGCCGGGCATAATGTCCGGCACGACAACCTTGTGGATCGCCTGCATCGGCGTGCAGCCGAGGTCGAGCGCCGCCTCGTAGAGCATGTCCGAGCTCTGGCGCAGCTTCGGCAAAACGGAGAAGATCACATACGGCAGATTGAAGGTGATATGCGCGATCACAAGCCGCGTGTACCCGTCCCGCAGGCCAACGAAGAGGAACAGCAGCATCAGCGAGATGCCCGTGACGAGGTCGGGGTTGACCATCGGAAGCTGGGAAATGTTTTCGATGACCACATAACTCCTGCGCTTCATGGCGTGTAGGCCGATCGCCCCGGCGGTGCCGAGCACGGTGGAAACGACCGACGAGATCGCCGCCACGGAGAGCGTCACCGCGAGCGCGTCCGTGATCTCGGGCGTCTGGAACAGCCGCGCGTACCAGTCGAACGTAAAGCCCGTCCAGTTGCCGAGCGTCTTGCTCTGGTTGAACGAGTAGACGATCAGAATCAGGATCGGCGCGTAGAGGAACGCGAGCATCAATCCGAGATACGTGCCTGCAAAAAATTTTTTGAGCCGGTTCACCACAGCCTGCCGCCTCCCTCGCCCGCGGTGCTGCGGTCGGCCTTCTTCATGAAGGCCATCGAGAGCAGCACGCACACCAGCAGGATGACCGACAGCGCGCTGCCCGCGTTCCAGGACTGCTCGGTGATGAACTTCATGTAGATCAGATCGCCGTAGAGCATTGTCTTGCCGCCGCCGAGCAGCTGCGAGATGGCGAACGTGGTCGTGGAGGGGATGAACACCATGGTGATCCCCGATAGCACGCCGGGCATGGAAAGCGGGAGCACGACCTTCAGAAACGTCACCGCGTTGTTCGCGCCGAGGTCGTTCGCCGCCTCGAGATAGCTCTTGTCGAGCTTGATGAGCGTCGTGTAGATCGGCAGAATCATGAACGGCAGGAAGTTATAAACCATGCCGAGCAGCACGGCGGACTCCGTGTACAGGATGTTCGTAAACGCGCCGAGCAGCACTTTCCATGCATAGGTGCGCAGAAGGAAGTTCATCCACATCGGCACGATGAAAAATGCGGAAACCAGCGCCGCGACGGACCGGTTCATGCGCGAGAGCAGATACGCCACCGGATACCCGAAGAGCAGGCACAGAACGGTCGTATACAGCGCGAAGCGGAGCGAGTCGAGCAGCACGCGCAGATTGTCCCACCCGACGGCCCAGACGAGGGCGGAAAACGAAAACGCGCCGTCGCTCGTGAACGCGTAATAGAGGATGAGCAGCATGGGCGAGAAGATGAAAAGCGCCATCCATACGACGTACGGGTATGCGAACACGCGCCGCTTTGTAAACAGCCCGGCCGCGCGGTTTTTTCCGCCGCGGCTCATGTGCCGCTCACCCCGATCCTGTCCGCCGGCACCGAAAGGCCGATCTCCTCGCCGGTTTCCATATAATCGTCCGCGTATGCGATCCAGTCCTCCTCTCCGCAGACGATGGTCACCTCATAATGCGTGCCGAGGAACATGCAGGCCTTGACGAAGCCCGTCAGCTCCGCGTCCTGCGGCGCAATCAGGCGCACGTCCGCCGGCGCGACGGCCACGAGCACCTCCGCGCGCTGCTCAAAGCCCTCCAGCCCCTCGCAGCGGAATCGCCGGCCGCAGAATTCCACCTCGCCGTCGTCGGGATATGCCGTTCCGTCGAAGAGGTTCGTCTGCTTCGTCTTCTTCATCACGTGGATCGCGTCCGGCGGGATCGAAATGCCGACGGTCTCGCCGCGCGCCACGTAATCGGTCGTCTGAATCACCCATTCGTAGCCGCCGCAGTCGACGTCCACCTCGTAGTGCACGCCCATGAACACGACCGAGACGACCGTGCCGGAGACGCGCGCGCCTTTGGCCGGGACGATATCGACGTCCTCCGGGCGGACGACCACGTCCACCTCCGCGTTGCGCCCGAATCCCTTGTCCACGCAGGCGTAGACCACACCGTTCATGCGGACCTTGAAATCGTCGAGCATGATGGCGGGGATGATGTTGCTCTCCCCGATGAAGTCCGCCACGAACGGGTTCTTCGGCTCGTTGTACACGTCCGTCGGCGTGCCGACCTGCTGGATCACGCCGTCCTTGAGCACGACGATCGTGTCGCTCATGGTCAGCGCCTCCTCCTGATCGTGCGTCACGTACAGAAACGTGATGCCGAGGCGCTGCTGCATGTTTTTCAGCTCCACCTGCATCTCCTTGCGGAGCTTGAGGTCGAGCGCGCCGAGCGGCTCGTCCAGCAGGAGCACCTGCGGCTCGTTGACGAGTGCGCGCGCGATGGCCACGCGCTGCTGCTGCCCGCCGGAAAGCTGCTCGACATACCGCCCGCCGTACCCCTTCAGGTTGACGAGTTCGAGCATGGCTTCGACTTTCTTTCGGATCGTATTTCGGTCCACGCCGCGGATCTTGAGCCCGAAGGCGATGTTGTCGAATACGTTCAGATGCGGGAAGAGCGCGTATTTCTGAAACACCGTGTTGATTTTGCGCCGGTAGGGCGGGACGTTTGCGATGTCCACACCGTCCATTTCGATGCGCCCTTCGTCCGGCATGATGAACCCTGCGATGAGCCGCAGCATCGTCGTTTTGCCGCAGCCGGACGGACCGAGCAGCGTAAGGAACTCGCCGTCCTTGACGTATAGATTGACGTGCGAAAGCGCCACGTCGCCGCCGTACGCCTTGGAAACGTCGATGAGTTCGATGAGATGCCGGTCGTTCATATGTTGGCTGCTCCTTAAAAACTCGGCGGCGTGCTGACCCAGAGCACGCGCGCTTCGGTCCTGCCCGTGTTGACGAGGCAGTGCGTGCGCGTCGGGCGGAAATAGAAGCTGCCTCCCCTGCGCACGCGGTATTTCTTGCTCCCGAGCACGAGCGTGACCCCGCCGCTGAGCACATAGCCGAATTCCTCGCCCTCGTGCGGGTCGTCCTCGTTGCTCTGCACGCCGGGCGGGAGCGTGACGAGGATCGGCTCGAGCGCGTTTTTCTGCGCGTTGGTGACGAGCCAGCGCACCCGGTAGCCGGACGGCTCCTCCTTGATGAACATGTCGTCCGCGCCGTAGACGATCGCTTCGTCCGCCGTTTCGCCGAAGAACGAGGCGATGTCCGTGCCGAGCGCCTCGAGAATATCCATGAGCGTGGCGATGGAGGGGGACGTGATGTCGCGCTCGAGCTGGGAGATGAATCCCTTCGTCAGCTCCGTGCGCGCGGCAAGCTCCTCCTGCGTCAAACCGCGCTGCTGGCGCAGTTGCCTGATCTTGACGCCGATCTCCATCGAGTCAACCACCTCTAAACTTCAGGTTTACAGTCACTAAACGAAATTAAACCAAAACGCGCAAAACTTGTCAATTCTTTTTTCGATGATTTTCATGGAGAACCGCGCGCGTCGAAGCGCGACGAAACAGTCGAACGGGAAGGGGCCGCTGAGGGCTCTGCCCTCAAGCTCCTGCCAGGGGTCCGCGGCCCTTGGACCCTGCGTGGTTTTCAGCAAAATGAAGGTTTCCGAAGGGCCTGCTTTTTGGCGGGGTGCGGGGGGGGCGGAGCCCCCGTCAGCCCGGATAAAAGCGAACCGGCGATTCCCGGTATCCGGAAGGATATGGAACCGAAGCGAAACGTGGGGAAAAGAGAATAAGAAACGATTGGAAAAAGCAGGGAATTCCCTTTGTGAAGACCGTAAACAAACCGTGTCAAATCTATAAAGTTTACATGATTCCGTCGACGGATTCATAATCCTGTGCTATACTCGACCGCGTTACAAGGAGGGATAACCATGAAACGACTGGTTGCGGCGGCGCTGGCGATCGTTACCTGCTTTGCGCTGTCTGCGCCTGCGGCGCTGGCGGCGGACGAGGGCGAGGAATGCATCACAATGGGCGCGGACCTGACCGAAACGCAGCGCGCGGCGGTGTACGCGGATTTCGGCGTCGAGGAGGGGAGCGTGACCGAACTGACGGTGACGAACGCGGAGGAGCGCAGTTACCTGAACGGACTGGTTCCCGACGGAAAGATCGGCAGCGTGGCGATCTCCTGCATCTATATCAAAACGCTTGCGGAGGGTTCCGGGCTGACCATCGAGCTGCATAACATCAATTACTGCACAGAGGACATGTATCGAAACGCGCTGAGCACCGCCGGAATCTCCGACGCGGAGGTGATCGTCAGCGCCCCGTTCCCGGTTTCCGGCACGGGCGCGCTCACGGGCGCGTACAAGGCGTATGAGGATATCACGGGCGAATCGCTCTCCGCACTGGCCAAATCCGTCGGCGCGGAGGAGCTCGTCGTCACGGGAGAACTGGCCGAGTATATCGGCAGCGACGACGCCACGCAGCTCATCGCGGAGCTCAAGAACATGCTCGACCAGACGCAGAACATGACGGACGACGAGGTCCGCGCGGAGATTGCGACGCTGGCGGAAACGTACCAGGTGACGCTGACAGATGCGCAGGTCGAGCAGGTGCTTTCCCTTGTGCGCAAGCTCGAGGGGCTCGACACCGACGAACTGCAGGAAAAGCTCGTGGGCATTGCGAAAACGGCGCAGGCCGTCAACAAGACCACTGAGACCGTCAGCAGGGTCTATGAGAACGTGAAGAGCTTCTTTTCCTCGGTCGGCACGTTTCTGACCGGTCTGTTCGGGAAAAAGACCGAATGACGCGCGAAAAAAACGCCTTGCGTGGGGCGCCGCGAAAGCGGCGCCCCGGTTTGTCGATAAAGAAGGACTATTGGCAGCTCCGCCTCCAAGCCACCGTTTCGGACCGTAACGGCCCTGAGAACCCGTTTTCGCACGCGTCCTGGAATAGGAGGCGTGTCCCTTGGGTGGGGTGCAGGGGCGAAACCACAGCAAAAGGACTTTTTTGACAGACTGACGGGACGCCGCGAAAACGGCGTTTCGCTTTTTGATAGAAGCAAAGCAAACGGCCGCGAAAAGCCGGGCCGCTTCGACGGAAAACGCGCGCCGGGCGGGAAACTGTTCACAATATAACAACACACACGCTTCCGATCGGGTGTTATAATAACTAAGAGTATGGACTTTTCTGGCAGCGCACAGGCGCTCGCGGTTGGGAGGCGATCGGAACGGATCAGTACAAGAACTATCGGACATACCCCGGCGGCAGCGGAAAGAAAAAGAAGAAGAAAAAGAAACACTACCGCGTACGGATTCAGCCGAGATTCTACTTCCTGCTGGCAATTTTCATTGTCGTCATCGCGCTGATGGTCGTTGTGATCAAGGGACTGTCGGTCGAGTCGGAACCGGAGGAGGCCGACAGCGGCGAAAAGTCCGGCAACTTCATCGCCGAGCTGTTCAAAACACCGACACCGTCGCCGACGCCCACGGCGACGCCCACGCCGACCCCGACGCCCACGCCGCCGTACGAGATTCCGCACGCGGTCGACAGCACGGAGCCGAGCGTGTACGGCCTCACGACGAAGGTCGAGGTCAACGGCACGGTGGTGGACAGCTACGAGCGCGAGGACAAGATCGAATTTTTGACGGACGAGACGTATTCCGATGTAACCGGCATCGTCACCTTCCGCGGCGACAACTACCGCGACAGCGCTTCCTACGGCACCGCGACGATTTCCAGCCGCAAACTCTCCGAGCTCTGGTCGATCGACACGGGCGAGCTGCAGAGGGGCATCGGCTATGAGGAAGGGCGCACCTGGACCGGTAGCGGCTGGGTCGGGCAGCCGCTTATCGTGGAGTGGCCCGACAACATCAAGCAGCTCATGAACATGTACGACTGGGCCAAGCAGAAGGAGGGCCTCGTAGAGGTGATCCTGGCCACGATGGACGGAAACGTGTATTTCCTCGATCTCGAAACGGGTGAGCAGACGCGGGACAAGCTCGATATCGGCATGCCGTTCAAGGGCGCGGGCTCGCTCGACCCGCGCGGGTATCCGATCCTCTACCTTGGCTCGGGCGACATGTACGAAGAGGATTCGATGAAATCGCGCGCGATGGCGTACTCGCTGATCGACTTTACGAGGCTCTATGAGTTCGGCAAGCAGAACGACGAGTTCGCGCTGCGCGACTGGACCGCCTACGACAGCTCGCCGCTCGTCGACGCGGAAACGGACACCCTGATCTACCCGGGCGAAAACGGCATCCTCTATACAATCAAGCTCAACACGTCGTTCGACGAAACGACGGGCGCGCTCTCGATGAACCCGAGCGAGGTGGTCAAGATGCGCTACGTTGCCACGCGTTCGACCTACCCCGACAGCACCTCCAGTAATAAATACTGGCTCGGGTACGAGACGAGCATCGCGACGCTCGGGGAGTTCGGCTATCTCGGCACGAACGACGGGTTCCTGCAGTGCATCAATCTCAACACGATGTCGATCGTGTGGGCGCAGGATACGAAGGACGACACGAACGGCTCGCCCGTTCTTGAAACGGACTTTGCCAACCGTACGGCCTACATCTACATCGGCCCGTCGCTGCACTTTACGGCGGATACGGATTCAAAAGGCACGGTTTCGTTCTATAAGATCAACGCGATCACGGGCGAGGTCGTCTGGCAGCACGAGGAGCAGGTCAACACCAAATCCGGCGTATCCGGCGGGATCCAGGCGACCGCGCTGCTCGGAGAAAACAGCATTTCGGACCTCGTGATCATACCGTTCGCGCGGACGCCCGACAAAGACGACGGCGTTCTCCTCGCGCTGGACAAGTCGACCGGCGAGGTCCGCTGGACGTTCACTATGGAGAAGTACACCTGGTCGTCGCCCGTGGCGGTGTACGACGAGGCGGGCAATGCCTATATCGTCGTATGCGAGGGCAGCGACACGGGCGGAAGGGTGTTTTTGCTCGACGGGCAGACGGGAACGCTGCTGAGCACGTTTGACGCCGAGAAGGACATCGAAGCCTCGCCGGCCGTTTACGGCAACACGATCGTGATCGGCACGCGCGGCATGAAGATCTGGGGCATTAAGATCAGCTGACGCGGTTGCGCGTTTTTGAAAGCGCAATGCGCGGATCGTGCGAAAAATGACGAATCCGGCCGAATGATGCGGAGTAAGGGGGAACCGCCGGCCGGACGAACGAAGACTGCTGTTTCGTAGGAGGGAGAACAATGGCAAGAAGACGCAGAAGGCGATTCCGTATGCAGCCGCGGTTCTTTCTCGTGGTCGTCGTCATGCTGGCCTTGATCATCGGCGGGCTGCTGGTGGTCAAGAAACTCGGCGAGGACAAGGAAGCCGAGGCGAACGCCACGCCCGTTCCGACCGCGACGCTCGCGCCGACCGCGACGCCGAAACCGTCGCTTCCGCCGGACGTCACGGTGACGCGCGCCGACAGCGCGAACCCGAGTAATTACGGCTTCGTGGGAACGATCATGGCCAACCGGGAGGAGGTCTCCAGCTTCTCGCGCAGCGACCCGCTTTCGTTCGGGCGCGACAGCGAGTACAGCCTGCTGAACGGTATCCTTACCTTCGGCGGCAACAACTACCGCAATACCTTTTCCTACGGGACCGTGAGCGTAACGGATGGGAAATTGCGCGAGCAGTGGAGCAAGACCATCGGTGCGCTGGGAAGCTGGTCCGGCACCGGCTGGACCGGGCAGCCGCTGATCGTGGAATGGCCGGCCGAGACCGTGGCCGTGATGAACGTGGACCAGTCCTTCAAGGACACGGGCACGTCGCTCGTCGAGGTGATCTACCCCGCGATGGACGGCAACATCTACTTCTTCGACCTGGCGACCGGCACGGCCACGCGCGACGCGATCAACACGGGCATCGTGCAGAAGGGCACGTCCTGCGTCGACCCGCGCGGCTACCCGCTGCTTTTCGTGGGCCAGGGGATTCCCGTGGAGAACGACAAGGGCAACGCCGCCGCGTACGTGCGGGTGTATTCGCTGATCACGGGCGAGCAGATCGATCAGTTCGGCGGATACGACTATTTCAGCCGGCGCGTCTGGCAGGCGTACGACTCGAGCCCCATCGTGACGAACGACACGCTCGTTTACGCGGGGGAGAACGGCGTGCTTTACACCGTCAAGCTCAACGCCTCGTACGACGCGACGGCCGGCACGGTTTCGATCGACCCCGAGCAGCTCGTCAAGCTCCGCTACGAGGGCAGCGGTTATTCGCGCAGCGACGCGGAAGGCAGCCGCTGGTACGGCGTGGAAAGCTCCGTGGCCGCGTTCCGGAATTACGTGTATTTTACCGATAACGGCGGGCGGCTCCAGTGCGTGGATCTCAACACGATGACGATCAAATTCGTGGTCGACCTCACGGATGAAACCGACTCGACCGTGGTGATCGATGAAAGCTACGAAGACAACACGATCTATCTCTACACCGGCTCGCAGGTGCGCGTTTCCAACGGCGACCTCGGCACCGGCTACGGCTACAGCTATCAACGGAAGATCAACGGCCTGACCGGCCAGGTGATCTGGGAGAATAAATGGATCTGCTCGACGAGCGACACCTCGTCGGGCGGTGGCGTCATCGGCACGCCGCACGTGGGCAGGGAGCAGATCTCCGACCTCGTGATCTATTCGATCAGCCTCGCCGCGCAGACGGGCGGCGAAACCGAGACGTCCGAAACGCCGGCGCTGACGGACGGCGAAACGACGGAGGAAACGACGCAGAGCGACGTTCCGCAGAAGGACGCGAACGGCGCGTACACCATCGGCGGGCGGATCGTTGCGTACGACAAAGCCTCCGGAAACGAGATCTGGTCCGTCGAGCAGACCAGCGATTACTGGTCCAGCCCGGTCGTAGTGTACGACGAGCAGGGCGAGGCATACCTGATCCAGTGCGACCGCGGCGGCTATGCGACGCTCTACGACGCGTCGACCGGCGAGAAACTCGACAGCATCGACCTCGGCAGCCGCATCGAGTCCACGCCGGCGGTGTTCGACAACATGCTCGTCGTCGGCACGCGCGGCAAGGGCGGCTCGGGCGAGTCGGCGAAGATCTGCTGCGTCAAGATCAGCTGACCGGCGAAAGGGGAAGAATTCTGCAAAAAGTCCGCTTCATGCGGGCTTTTTCGCGGCGTGCGGGCCGGTTGTGCCGGGGACGGGCGGCTTCGGGGGCGGACGACGCGGGCAGTGCGCGGCGGGCGTTGTAAGCCGGCGGCGCGTGTGGTATGATACGTAGGAATTCGCGTTGCATCGAAGGAAAGACGGCAGGGTGGAACGCGCGCGAGGCGTAATATGAGCGAGACGTCGGAAAAACGGACAAAAAAGAAGTTTCCAATCTGGCTGCGCGTGCTTTCCGTGGCCATGGCTGTGGTGATGGCGCTTTCGCTGATCGCCACGGACGCGGTGCGCGTCAAGCTTCGCAGCGACGCGACAACGCAGACCACGACCGAGGCGGTGGACGTGCTGGCCGACAGCACGGAATACGTCGACGAGGATATTTCCCAGCGGTTGAGCGACTGGATCGATTCGATCATTCAGTCGCCTGAAACGCTCGAGGATTACTACCAGATCGCGTCGATCCTGATCGCGCAGGGCGAGTACAAGCGGGCGCTTGTGAATATCAAGTCCTGCATCCGCCTGGCGGACGGGCAGGATCAGAGCGTGTTCGACGAGCTGTACATGAAGGAAGGCTGCCTCGAGGCCATGCTCGGCGACTACGACGCGATGCGCCAGAGTTTTCAGAACATTTCGGAGGAGAGCGACTATCAGCCCGACGCGCTGATGATCGACGCGCAGGCGGCCATCGAGGAGAACGACGCCGAGGCGGCGGTGGACGCGCTGGCGCGTTACCATGCACTCTGTCCGGACGAGACGGACATCACGAGCCTGCTGGGCGAGCTGTATCTTGCGATGGAGGACTACGACAGCGCGGTCGGCATCTACGACGACCTGATCGCGCGCCTGTCCGGCACGGCGCAGGCGGACGCCTACCTCGACCGCGGCACGTGCTATGTTGCGCTCGGACAATACGAGGACGCGCTGAGCGACTTTACGTCCGCGCTGAACGCCGGCCACGAGGACCCGGGGATGTGCGTTGCGCAGAGCGCGCTTGCCTGCTATCTGCTCGGGCGGTATGAGGACGCGATCACACTCGGCGAGCAGGCCGTTCTGCTCGGTTCGGAGCAGGTCGCGTTCGGGGATCTGTACTTCTACATGGGCGTTTCGGCGCTGACGCTGCAGCGTTACGAGGATGGGAAAACATACTTCGGCAAAGCGAACGAACTGAGCACGTCCATGGCGGACTGCTCGTACTATTACGGCGTATGCTGCCTGGCGACGGCCGACTATCAGACGGCGATCGAGAGCTTCACGGCCTCCATCGAGGCCGGCGAGGCGCTTACGCTGTGCTACTATAACCGCGGGATCTGCTACCTGCAGGACGCGGACACCTACTCGCTGGCGCTCGCGGATTTCGGCGAGGTGGTCAGCCGCGGCGACGACGCGGAGCTGACGGAATCCGCCGAATTGCTGATCGACCAGCTCACGCAGGCACTGGGCGAAGGCTGACGCGCACCGGGAAAGGGGCTTTGTAAAAACTGAAACGCTCCGGATGGAGCGTTCAGTTTGTCGATAAAGGGGGAGCCTTGGAGGCTCTGCCTCCAAACCGCCGCTCAGGGCCGTAACGGCCTAAAGAAACCGTTTCCGCAGACGCAATAGAGGGTGGCTTGCGGGGTCAGGAATTCCCAAGGGAGGTGTCCCTTGGGTGGGGTGCAGGGGCGAAACCCCTGCAAAAGAATTTTTTCCAGTTTGAACCGCTCCGGATGGAACGTTGCCGATGTCCGCTCGCTTCGTTCAGCCGTCCAGCACGTCCGGGTTGACGAACGCGACGGCTTTGCCGAGGATACGGACGTTGCTGCCGGCAAGGAGCACGAGCGGCGCGTAGGACGGGTTTTCCGCCATCAGAACGATCTGCTCGCCGTTTTTATAGATGCGCCGCAGCGTGAGCGCGCCGTCGATCACGACAACGGCCACCTCGTGGCTCTTCACGTCGTCCGTTGCGCGCGCGTAGACGATGTACCCGTCGTGGATATGGAGCTTCTCCATGCTGTCGCCGGAAAAGCGGATGGTGAAATCGCAGCGCATGTTCTGCGGCACCTCGTCGTAGCAGGCGACGTTCTGCTCGTCGAGCAGCGGGATTCCCTTGAGCGCGCGGTAGAGGCGCGGCTTGACGACGGAATTCGGCAGCGCGGTGACGCGGTCCGCGCGCGGCGCGGGCGCCGGGAAGGAACGGCGGGTTTCCTCGTCCACGGCGAGGTAATCCACCGTAACGTCGAAATAGCGCGACAGCTTGATAAGCGTCGAGCGCTTGGTGTTCTCCGTGCCCTTTTCGTAGAAGTTGACGACGGTCATATAGGGAATGCCGGCCTGCCGCGCAAGCTGCGACTTGTTGATGCCGCGCTCCGCCATAAGCAGGTCGAGCTTCTCGGTCATCGTCATGCGATCCCCCCCAAGACAAGTTCAACACGCCGGTCACTTCGATAAACGGCGCATATCAAAATCATACAAAGAAATTTGTCGAAATGCAAGAGAAATCTACCATGCAGCGTAACTTTTTTATGAGCCGCCGACCGAACTGCGCCGTGTCGGGCAGAAAGCGTATTGCGCGGCGGCAGGGATGCGGTATAATAAGCGTTGTAACGGAAATTATTGGCAAAACCAATCAAATCAGGAAGGAATGCGGTTTATGGATTACGCAAAGGAAAGCCTGCGTCTGCACCGGGAGTGGAAGGGAAAAATCGAAGTCAGCGCGACGGTGCCGGTGACCACGAAGGAGGATCTCTCGCTGGCGTACACGCCGGGCGTGGCGCAGCCGTGCCTGGAGATTCAGAAGGACGTGGACTTGAGCTACGAGCTGACCCGCCGCTGGAATCTGTGCCTGGTCGTGACCGACGGCACGGCGGTGCTGGGGCTCGGCGATATCGGGCCGGAGGCGGGCATGCCGGTGATGGAGGGCAAGTGCGTGCTGTTCAAGTCGTTCGGCGGGGTGGACGCGTTTCCGCTGTGCATCAAGTCGAAGGACGTGGACGAGATCGTGAACACGATCTACCTCATCAGCGGGAGCTTCGGCGGGGTGAACCTCGAGGACATCGCGGCGCCGCGGTGCTTTGAGATCGAGCGCAGGCTCAAGGAGAAGTGCGACATTCCGATCTTCCACGACGACCAGCACGGCACGGCGGTGATCACGCTTGCGGGGCTGACGAACGCGCTGAAGGTCGTGGGGAAGAAGAAGGAGGACACACGTCTCGTGATCAACGGCGCGGGCGCGGCGGCGATTGCGATCACGAAGCTGCTTCTTTCCAACGGTTTTCCGGATATCACGCTGTGCGATCGGAGCGGGGCGATCTACGAGGGACGCGCGGAGCACATGAACGGGATCAAGCAGGAGATGGCGAAGGTGACGAACCGCGAGTTAAGGCGCGGGCCGCTCGGGGAGATGCTTTCCGGCGCGGACATCTTCATCGGCGTATCCGCGCCGGGGATGGTCACGACGGAAATGGTGCGGACCATGAAGCGGGACGCGGTGATCTTCGCCTGCGCGAACCCCACGCCGGAGATCTTTCCGGACGAGGCGAAGGCGGGCGGCGCGGCGGTGGTGGCGACCGGGCGGAGCGACTATCCGAACCAGATTAATAACGTGCTGGCGTTTCCGGGGATCTTCCGCGGGACGTTCGACGTGCGCGCAAAGGACATCAACGACGAGATGAAGATCGCGGCGGCGTACGCGCTGGCGGGGCTGATTTCGGAGGACGAACTGAGCGCGGACTATATCATCCCCAAGGCGTTCGATCCGCGCGTGGGCAAGTCCGTGGCCGCCGCCGTGGCGCAGGCCGCCAGAAAGAGCGGCGTGGCGCGGCTGTAGCAAAAGAGCGCCGCGGGCCGTTTGATGTAAAATGAAAATCGCTTCCTTCCGGCAGCCGGACGGGAGCGATTTTGTTTTGCGCCTCCGTGCAGGCGCGCCGCGCCGGTCAGGACGCGCCGCAGCAGCGCTCCAGAAGACAGTTGAAGATTCGGATGTGGAGTTCCTCGTCCTGAATGATGCGCTCGAGCAGCGCGCGGATGCAGGGCTGCGAAATGCGCGCGATATGCGCGCGGTACTGCGCGATCGCCGCTTCCTCCTCGGCGATGGAGCGCCGGAGCATCGGCTCGACGCCGACCACATAGTCCACATAATTTGCGTTCCAGCTCTGGCGGCAGCGGCTGCATCCGGCGGCATACACGGGGCGGGCGCCGAGGGCGGTGAGCGTATTGGCGAGCAGGTTCATATGGCGCATTTCGACGATGGCGATCTGTTCGAACGCATGCATCACGGCTTCGCAGCCGGTGGGCGTCATATGGTCGCGGAAAACGTATGAGGTGACGGCGGACAACTCCGAAACGCTGCCGGCGTAGTCGCAGGAGATCAGCGCCGCGTCGAATTCGTTCGGACAGGCTCCGCTGGTGTCCGGGTACGGCGCGTTGACGGCATAGTTCTGCGCCCCGCACCGGTTAAACATCTGTTCCATGGGTACGCCTCCTTTTTCTCTGCAGGGAACGCCGCGGCATTCGCGGCTTCATGCAATAATATGCGTGCGGCGCGTGTTGCGTGATTCCGCAAAAAATCGGTTCGGACGGCGCGAAGATCAACAGACCGGGCGGTAACTGTGAACAAATGATGGCACACCGGGCAAACCGCCCCGCGCGCTTGCATTTTCAAAGGGGAAATGATATGGTATCGGTCAAGGATGCGGGAAAGCCGGCCAATCAAACGGCGCCGGCATCCGGCTGCACAAGAACGTCACCCATGTATCCATGCGCGATGCGGCGGCATAACCTGAAAAGTCGGTATGCCGTCGTTTTTCAGGCTTTGTTCCGATTCCAGCGAAACCACGGAGGAATTATGATCGCCCTGCTTTCCAGATGGCTGATCCGGAATTACAAAAACTATACGTCGCCGCGCGTGCGGATCGCGTATGGCGTGCTTTGCGGCACGGTCGGCATCGGGTTCAACATCCTGCTTTTCATCGGCAAGATCATTGCAGGGACGCTTTCCGGCAGCATCGGCGTGACGGCGGACGCGTTCAACAACCTTTCCGATGCGGGCAGTTCGGTCGTCACGCTCATCGGGTTCCGCCTCTCGGCAAGCAAGGCGGACCGCGAGCATCCGTTCGGGCACGGGCGTTTCGAGTACATCGCGGGGCTGTTCGTCTCGATGGCGATCCTGCTGATGGGCTTCGAGCTGATCCGCTCGTCCGTCGGGAAGATCATCAGCCCGGAACCGGTCCAGTTTTCGATGCTGACGGTCGTCATTCTGGCCGCGTCGATCCTGGTCAAATTCTATATGTACCTCTATAACCGCGCCGTCGGCAGGAAGATCGACTCGGCGACCATGCGCGCCACCGCGCTCGACAGCTTCTCCGATATGGCCGCGACGAGCGTCGTGCTGCTTGCGACGTTTGTCTCCAAGTGGACCGGTGCGGCGATCGACGGCTGGGCGGGCGTTGCGGTCGCGCTGTTCATCCTCTACACGGGCGTGATGGCGGCGAGGGAAACGATCAGCCCGCTGCTGGGCCAGCCGCCGGACGCGGCGTACGTCAAGCGCGTGGAGAACATCGTGCTCGAGAGCGGCGAGATCATCGGCGTGCACGATCTGATCGTGCACGACTACGGCCCCGGCCGCCTGATGATCTCCCTGCACGCGGAGGTGCCCGCGGACGGGGATATGATCCACCTGCACGACGCCGTGGACAACATCGAAAAGAAACTGCGCACGGAACTGGGCTGCGAGGCGGTGATCCATATGGACCCCATCGTCATAAACGACGAGAGGACGAACCGGCTCCGCGCGCAGACCGAGGCGCTTGTGCGCGGCATCGACGAGCGGCTCTCGGTACACGATTTCCGGGTCGTGCCGGGGCACACGCATACGAATCTGGTGTTCGATGTCGTCGTGCCGTACGGCTTCCCCCGGACGGACGAGGATGTGAAAAGCGAGATCGAGCGGCTGGTCGAAACGCTCGACGGAAACTGCTTCGCGGTCGTGGACATCGACAAGACAAGCCTGAAATAGCGGCGTCCCGGCGCAAAGCGCGATTCCATTCGGAAGAACCAAGGTTTTTACAGGAGGCGTTCCATGCTTACGCAATGGGGAGAACGGCTTGACCCGGACCGCGTTCTGCCGGAGTATCCGCGCCCGCAGTTTGTGCGGGAGAGCTTCGTCAGTCTGAACGGCGCGTGGGAGTACGCGTTCACGCCGGCCGGCGCGCAGACGCCGCCCGTGCGGTTCGACGGAACGATACTTGTTCCCTTTTCGCCGGAGAGCGCGCTTTCCGGCGTGGGGCGGACGCTGATGCCGAACGAATGCCTCTGGTACCGGCGCGCGCTGGAAACGCCGCCGGACTTCCACCCGAACCGGGAGGACCTTCTCCTCCATTTCGGCGCGGTCGACCAGTTCGCCGAGGTGCGCCTCAACGGCGCGTGGGTGGCCTCGCACGCGGGCGGCTATCTGCCGTTTACGGCGGTGATCACGGACGCGCTGCGTTCCGAGGGCGCGAACGAGCTGATCGTGCGCGTGCGAGACGAAACGGACGCCGCCTGCTGGTCGCGCGGGAAGCAGAGCTCGCATCCGGGCGGGATCTGGTATACGCCGCAGAGCGGCATCTGGCAGACGGTTTGGATGGAGCGCGTGCCGAAGCGGCGCGTCGAATCCCTCCGCGTTACGCCCCTGTTCGACGAGGCCGCAGCCGAGATCCTGGTGCGTACGAACTGCGGGGGCGCGGGAAAGATCCTGCTTGGCGGAAACGAATTTGATTTTGCAAACGGGGAGCCGGTCCGCGTCCCGATGGACGGCTTCCTGCCCTGGAGCCCGGAGGCGCCGAACCTGTACGAGTTTTCGGCGGTCATGGAGCGCGACCGGGTCGAGAGCTACTTCGCGATGCGCAAGTTCTCCGTCGGGAACGACGCCGCAGGCGCGCCGCGGCTGTTTCTGAACAACAAACCGTACTTTCACAGCGGCGTGCTGGACCAGGGATACTGGCCGGACGGGCTCTACACCGCGCCCTCGGACGAGGCGATGATCTACGATATTTCGCTGATGAAGTCCATGGGCTTCAACATGCTCCGCAAGCACATCAAGATCGAGCCGCTGCGCTGGTACTACCACTGCGACCGGCTCGGCATGCTGGTGTGGCAGGATCTGGTCAACGGCGGCGGGAAATACGGCCGGGTTGCCGTGAGCGCGCCGCTGCTTCTGAACAATTCGCATTCCGACGGGGACTACCGCTACTTTGCGCGCGAGGACGTGCGCGGGCGGGAGGCGTACCGCCGCGAGCTGGGGGAAACCGTATCGCTGCTCTACAACTGCCCGTGTGTGGCGATGTGGGTGCCGTTCAACGAAGGGTGGGGCCAGTTCGACGCGCTGCGCGCGACGGTGGAACTCCGCGCGCTGGACCAGACGCGTACGATCGATCACGCGAGCGGCTGGCACGACCAGGGCGGCGGGGACGTGAAGAGCCTGCACGTGTATTTCAAACCCTATCGCTTTCGGTCCGACGAACGCGGCCGGGCGGTCGTGCTCTCCGAATTCGGCGGCTACGGTCACCGCGTCGAGGAACACTGCTGGTCGGAAAAGGAGTACGGCTACAAGCGCTGCCGCACGCCGGACGCGCTGCAGCATGACTTTGAGCGGCTCTATGAAAACGAGGTGCTGCCGGCGAGGGAAAAGGGCCTTGCGGCGGCGGTTTACACGCAGCTTTCAGACGTGGAGCAGGAGACGAACGGATTCGTCACCTACGATCGCGCGGTGGTCAAATTTCAGCCGGAGCGCGTGCGCGCGCTGAACGAGCGGTTACTCGGCGGTTAGGACGCGCAGACCGGACGCGAGCGGGAGCGGGTTTCGTGCCGCCGGGGCGCGGACCCGGATCAAACGAAGGTAAGAATGCAGGAACAGGGAACGGGGACGGACGATGGAAGAGAACGAGAGGGCGGACGGGGTATCCGGTGAACCGGATGCGGCAAATACGGAACGCTTAGCGCAGAAACCCGCAGCGGACGGGAACACGGGCGGCGAGGAACGGCGCGGCTTCCGGAATATCTTTCTGCTCGGGCTGTCGAGCCTGTTTGCGGACGCGTCCACCGAGATGGTCTATCCGCTGATCCCGCTGTATCTGGTTTCCGCGTTCGGCGCAACGCCGGCGCTGGTGGGTGTGATCGAGGGAATCGCGGAGAGCCTGGCCAGCCTGCTCAAGGTCGTCTCCGGCTATCTTGCCGACCGGTATAAGAGGAAAAAGCCGCTCGCGATCGCGGGCTATGCCATGTCGCTCGTGTACAAGGCCGCGCTCCTCGTAGCGACCTCCTGGGTCGGCATTCTCGCCGCGCGCGTGATCGACCGCTTCGGCAAGGGCATGCGGACCGCCCCGCGCGATTCGCTCGTTTCCGAAAACGCGGCGTACGCGCGTCAGGGCGCGGCGTTCGGGCTGCACAAGGCGCTGGATATGGCGGGCAGCGCGCTCGGGGTCGCGGCCGCGTACGGCATCATGAAAGCGACGGGCGGAGCCGTCGCCTACAAAAACATATTCCTCCTCTCCATGATACCCGCCGTGTGCGGGGTGGTCGTGCTCTCTTTCGTGCGGGAGCGGAGAGAGAAACGGGAGAGGCGGGAAAGGCTGCGGCTCCGCGCCGGGTGGAACGCGCTCGACGCGCGGCTGAAGCTGTTTCTCCTCACGGCGTTTCTCTTCAATCTCGGCAACTCGTCCAATTCCTTCCTCCTGCTGCGCGCATACGGCGCGGGGTACGACGCCGTGAGCGTAATTCTCCTGTACCTTGCGTATAATGTGACGAGTTCGCTCCTCGCGCTGCCGCTCGGGAAGCTCTCCGACCGGATCGGGCGCAGGAACCTGCTCGTCGTCGGGTATCTGACGTTTTCGGCCGTCTACCTCGGGTTCGGGCTGGCAAAAAGCGGGCTGACGTTCGCGCTGCTGTTCGTGCTCTACGGCGTGTATACGGCGGCGACGTCCGGCGTGGAGCGCGCACTGATTGCGAGGATCGCGCCGCCGGAATGGAAGGGCGCGACGCTCGGCCTGCACGGCATGCTCACCGGAATCGCGCTGCTGCCGGCCTCGGTGATCGCGGGGCTGCTCTGGAACGGCGTGTCGGCGAGCGCCCCGTTTCTGTTCGGCGCGGCGCTGGCGTTCCTTTCGGCGGTTTCGATCGCGCTGATCTTCCGCGGCGGCGGCCGGGCGGCAGACTGACGGCGGCAAACGTGCGGCCAATCTGCGACGCATCAGGCTGCAAAAGAAGTTTTTTTACAGGAGGTTTCCCCTGTACCCCACCCAAGGGGCACGTCCCTTGGGAATCCTTGGCCCTATTTCAGGGCGTTTGCGGAAATGGGTTCTCAGGGCCGTTGCGGCCAGAAGCGGTGGTTTGGAGGCGGAGCCTCCACCGGCCCACCTTTATCGACAGGCTGGCGTGGTCAATCTGCGCCGTGTTACTTGCGGCGGCGGCGCGGCTTGGTGTATAATGATTTTGTCGAAATCTGCGGAAACGGAATCAAACGGTATGGAAACTACAATTCTGCGTCATCGAGCGGTCTGGACATTTCTGCGCAGATCCGTCGGAGGAATCCTCAAGCACATCTTCGGGTTTGAGTGCGAAACCGTGCGTCCGCGCGCGCGGCCCTATCTGGTGCTCTCCAATCACAACACCGATCTGGACCCGGCGCTGATCGCGCTGAGCTTTCCCGAACACATGTATTTCGTCGCGAGCGAGCATGTGTTTCGGAAGGGCTTTGTTTCGTGGCTGCTGACGTTCTTCTTCGGCCCGATTTCCCGCATGAAGGGAACCACGGACGCGACGGCGGCGCTGAGTGTGATCCGGCAGATCCGCAAGGGCCGCAACGTCTGTCTGTTTGCGGAGGGGAACCGGTCGTTCAACGGCGTGACGGGGCCGATCTTCCCGGCAACGGGGAAGCTTGCAAAGGCCACCGGCGCCGCGCTGGTCACCTACCGGCTCGTTGGCGGTTATCTGACCACGCCGCGCTGGGGACATTCGATCCGCAAGGGCCACATGCGGGGATTCTGCGTCAACGTCTACACGCCGGAGCAGCTCAAAAGCATGGCGCCGGAGGAGATCAACCGGCATATCCGCGAGGACATCGCGGAGGATGCGTTCGAGCGGCAGATGTTCAAGCCCTACCGCTTCCGCGGCAAGGGACTTGCGGAGGGGCTGGAGAACGCGCTGTACTTCTGCCCGAAATGCGGCCGCGTCGGTACGCTCAAAAGCAGCGGGAATCGCTTCTTCTGCGCGTGCGGGCTGAACGTGACATATACCGAGACCGGCTTTTTCGAGGGGGAGGACGTACCGTTTTCCACCGTGCGGGATTGGGACGCCTGGCAGGACGGGAGGCTCAGAGAATATGTGGATTCGCTCGGCGACGACGAGGAGGCTTTCGCGGACGAAGGCATCTGCCTCATCGGCGTGGGTGCGCGGCACAGGAGCCGCGTGCTCGAGCACGGAAGGCTTTCAATGACGAAAAACACCGTAACCATCGGCGAAAGGAGTTTCCCCGTCGCGCAGATCGGCGACATGGGGATCATGGGTACCTCGAAGATCATGTTCTCCGCGGACGGCGCACTGTATGAGCTGCGCGCGCTGAAGGGGCTCTTCTGCGGACGGAAATACTACGCGCTGTATCAGATGCAGAAAGAAAAATAAGAAATCGGCGGAAAACCGCCGGAACGAAAGAGGTGAAAGGCATGGATTTCTCGGCTGCAAACAACTCCCTGTGGAACATCGTGATTCAGATCGGTATCATCGCCGCGGCGATTCTGGTCGCCACGCTGCTTCGCAGAAAGATTCCGTTCATTCGCAAAAGCCTGATGCCCACGGCGGTGCTCGCGGGGTTTCTGCTGCTGCTGCTAAGGAGCATCGGCGTTCTGAATCTCGACATGGATATGCTCGAGATGATGACCTACCACGGGATCGCCATCGGATTCATCGCCCTTTCGCTTCGGATCCCGTCGGAGAAGGGCACGGACAAAGGCGGCGGTCTTGTTGCGGTCAAGTCGGGCGCGCTGATCGTGAGCACCTATCTTATGCAGGCGCTGATCGGGTTTGCCATCATTCTGCCGCTGGCCTACACCGTGATGCCGAACCTCTTCAAGGCCGCGGGCATTCTGCTCCCGATGGGGTACGGCCAGGGCCCGGGGCAGGCGAATAACGTCGGCACGACGTATGAGGCGCTCGGCTTTACCGGCGGGCGTTCGTTCGCGCTTGCGCTGGCGGCGGCCGGGTATCTCTGCGCGTGCATCGTCGGCGTGATCTACCTCAATATCCTTGCAAAGAAGAAGAAGCTGAACCGGATCGAGCACGGAGAGATCTCCGGGTCCGTGAACGTGGACGCGTTTCAGGACCAGGGCGAGATTCCGATTGCCGAGTCGATCGACCGCTTTTCCATGCAGTTCGCGCTGGTCGTGATCGTGTACTTGGCCACCTATCTGGTGACGTGGGGCATCACGTCGGCGCTGGCGGCGGTCAGCCCGAGCGCCTCGAAGTCCCTTTCCTCGATTCTCTGGGGCTTCAACTTCATCCTTGGCTCCGCGCTGGCGATGCTGCTGCGCGCCGTGCTCAAGCGCCTCAGGAAGTATAAGATCATGACGCGCCAGTACCAGAACAACTACCTTTTGAGCAGGATCTCCGGGCTCGCGTTCGATCTGATGATCGTTGCCGGCATCGCGTCGATCGACATCGGCGACCTGAGCGGACTCTGGGTTCCCTTCCTGCTCATGGCGGTTGCGGGCGGACTGATCACGCTCGTCTATCTGCAGTGGCTCTGCAGAAAGCTCTACCCGACGTATTACCACGAGGGGCTCACCGCCATGTACGGCATGATGACGGGCACCATCAGCTCCGGCATCCTGCTGCTGCGTGAAATCGACCCCGAGTTTTCGACCCCGGCTGCAAACAACCTTGTGACCGGCAGCGGCACGGGCATCATCTTCGGCATCCCGATGCTCATCTTCATCACCATGGCGGCGGAATCGGATGCGATGGTGTTCGTTACCTGCGGCATCGTTCTGGCGTACTGGATCGCGCTGATGCTGTTCATAACGAAGGTCAAACCGAAGGCGAAGAAGCGCGAAAAAGCGTAGTTCGCGCCGGAGTGAACGGACGGCGTGCGGCCGCAGATTCGTGGCGCGCCGCATTGCCGCGTTCTTCCCGCGCGAAGGCCGGGAAGAACGGAAAAAACCTGCAAAGCACTCTCACGGTTCTTACGTGCGGTAAGGGACGGCCGCCGTTCGGCGGCTCTGCCGACGGTTCGGAGCGGCGCGGGCGCGCCGCTCTTTTCCTGTCCGCCGGTGGGAAACGGCGGGCGGCGGGGACCGTTGGCGCGGAAATCATACGAAGCGCGGGCCGTATTTTACCAGAGCGCGTCTGTCTGCCGGCGGGGCGGACCGGAAAGGAACATCATGTCCATCGAACGGGTCAGGGCATATTTTACGGAGCGCGGCATGGCGCAGCGCGTATGGGAATTCGACACCTCCTCCGCGACGGTCGGCCTGGCGGCGGAAACGCTCGGGGTGCGCCCCGCGCGCATCGCAAAGACGCTGTCGTTTGCCATGGGGGACGGCTGCATTCTGATCGTTGCGGCGGGCGACGCGCGTATCGACAACCATGCGTTCAAGGAACGCTTTCAAACCAAGGCGCGGATGCTCGCGCCCGACGAGGTGGAGCGCCTGACGGGCAGCGCGGTCGGCGGGGTATGCCCGTTCGCGCTGCCGAACCGGACGCCCGTGTATCTGGACCGCTCGCTCAGGCGCTTTGCAACGGTGTTTCCCGCCTGCGGCAGCGACAACAGCGCGATCGAGTTGACCTGCGACGAGCTGTTCCGATACAGCGCGGCGGCGGACTGGGTGGACGTGTGCAAGGACTGGGAACCGGGCGACGATCCCGTCGTCGACGATACGCCGCGGCCCGATCTGCCCATGCCGGACGACGGCGAAATCACGCTGGCGGTATCGTCCGTCGTGCAGGCGGACGAGAGGACCGGGTATGTGCCGGCGTACCGCTTCGATATCGTGCGGCTCGGCGACGGCGCGCGCGTCGGGATAGCGGACCTGCGGCTCGGGTATGTGCGGAACGTCTACTACGGCGGAAACATTGGCTACGCGGTCGACGGGCCGTACCGCGGGCATGCATACGCGCAGAAAGCCGTGCGGCTCATCTTCCAGATTGCGCGCGCGCACCGCATGCCGTATGTGATCGCCTCTTGCGACGAAGACAACGAACCGTCCGTCAGAACGCTCGAGCACCTCGGCGGCGCGTTGCTGGAGACGGCCCCCGCGCCGAGCTACACCGAGCTGTACCGCGCGGGTTCGCGGGCAAAGCACCGCATCTACCGGTTTGACCTGGCGGACCGATAAAACCCGAAGCGGGGGACAACCCTGTGCTTTCCGGATCTTTTGGCGGCGGAGAACGCAGGAAAGATGAAAGGAAGGACCGGCTCGGCGCTTCGATTTGAACAATTCTGAAAACTTTTTACAAAACTGGGGCGGACATCCCGTCTCGGTTTGTCGATAAAAGGGGTACGTTGGAGACTCCGCCTCCAAACCACCGCATAGGGCCGTAACGGCCCTGCGAACCCATTTCCACAAGCGCCCATAAGGGCGCTTGCGTAGGGCAGGAATTCCCAAGGGACATGTCCCTTGGGTGGGGTGCAGGGGTGAAACCCCTGCAAAAGAACTTTTTTGACAGGCTGAGGCGGATATCCCGCCTTTTTTGTTTGCCGCGCGCGCGGCTCGACGGCGCTTTTTCTTATAATTTTAATTCCAGTAAAAACGGTAACGGACAATCTGCGATACTGACACCGGAACCCCCGTGAAAGGAGCCCTATGACACAGTATCGCATCATTGCCGCGCCTTGGATTGCGCCCGCGCGGCGGACATGAGGAACGGCGCATGGAATTTACCCGGAATCTGAGGCTTGGAAGCGAGGGCGACGACGTGCTTGCAATCAAGGAACGGCTGTTCGCGCTGGGCTGCTACGATGAGGCCGTGCGGGCGATTACGCACAGCCGGTTCGGGCGGCAGACGCTGTCCGCCGTGCGCGCGTTTCAGCGATCGAACGACCTGGCGGTCGACGGCGTCGTCGGCGTGCTGACGTGGGGCGCGCTGTTCGGCGAAGAGGATACGGCCGGGGCGGGAACCGCGGCGGAGGGCGAGACTGCGGCGGAGGGCGAAACCATGGCGGACCGCGGCGACATTCCCGATAACATCGGGACGGCTGCGGCAGGCGCGATCCTGACCGCGCTGAGCGGGGAAACCGAGACGCGGCGGTCGATCACGCTGGACGCGCTGTCGTTTGCCTACGATCCGTGCGTGCCGCGCGACGAGCCGCTGAGCCTGTACATCCGCGGCGGCAACCTCTACAACACGGACCTCACGCCGAACGTCATCACGCTTGCGCGCATCGCTTCCGGCGCGAAGCGGCAGCCCGAATATTACGACGGCGGGCGGCGGGAGATGATGGAACGGGCGGTGCGCAGCAATCCGTCGATCACGGGCGCGGACTGCTCGGGCGGCGTCGTCGGATTGCTTCGGCACGCGCGCGTCGTGTCCGCAGGGTTCGATCTGTCCGCGGACGGGTTCGCCGCGAGCGGGCGCGTGCGGGAGATCGAAAAAAGCGAGCTCCGGTGCGCGGACCTCGTTCATAAGAGCGGGCATATCGGCTTGTACGTCGGCGGCGGGTATGCCGTAGAGTGGATGGGCGGCGCATACGGCTGCCAGCTGACCGCGCTTTCGTCGAGGCGCGGGTGGAATTTCGTAGCCGGAAAGCTGGAGAAGCGCGGCGCATGGACAAGATTTTTGCGCCCGTCATACTATTGAGTGAGGTGGTACGACAATGCAGAAATGGGACGTTGTGGTCATCATCGCCACGCTGGTCGCGCTGCTGAGCACGATCATCGCGCCGATTGTCAAACTGACGCGTGCCATCACTAGGCTGACCACAACCATGGAAAACGTGGAGAAGAACGTAGAGGCTCTTACGGCCGACAATCGAACCGGGCACGAACGGATCTGGGACCACGAGCACGAGCAGGATCTGCGGCTCAACGACCATGAAACACGCATCCGGGTGATCGAGGAAGACCGGTAAACAACAATGCAGACAATAATAACGGAAACAACGGAAGGAAGGGAACGGAATGGACGAATTGATTCATTACAGCGTGCAGATCGCCGCGACGCTGCTGATTACGCTCATCGGCGTGCTCGGCACGTGGCTTTCGCTCAAGCTTGGCAAATCCGCGAGCCTGCAGAACATCAACACGGCGCAGAAGGAGGTCATCCGCGCGGCGCAGATCACCGTCGGCGAACTGCAGCAGACGATCGTAAACGATCTGAAAGCCGCGCGCGAGGACGGGAAACTCACGCGTGAGGAGATCGTCTCGCTCGGCAAACAGCTCATCGACATGACGGTGCAGAAGCTCTCCGCGCCGACGTACGAGCTGCTCAAGAACGCGGCGGTCGATATCGACGCGATGATCACCGGCGTCGGCGAAAGCTGGATCGAAACGCTCAAGTCGCAGGCGCAGACGCAGACGGAGGCGCAGGAATAGCCGCAGCCGCATGGATACAGGGAACCGCCCCGACCGGGCGGTTTTTCTTATGAAAAAGTCGTTTGAAACTGCCGGGGCCAAAAACCCTTCGTCGAACCGTTTCGGTTGCGATGACGCAGGCAGAACGCAAGAAATCAGAACGGCGTCACCACGAGCGCATACGGATGTCGGACGCGATTTCCCTCTCGCGGCTGCAGACGCTCAGGCAGTAGCCGGGAAACGCGTCGAACGAGCGGAACCGGTACTGCGGTCCGTCCGCAAGGGAGGCGGAGCCGTCTTTGTTCGGCAGGATGCAGAAACTCGCGGGGGAGACGGAAAGCCCCTGTCCTTCCGCCTTGAGGTAGCTTTCCTTGAGCGTCCAGATCAGGAACACCGCCGCGCTACGGTCGGCCGACGCCGCGGTGAACCGCCGTTCCAGCGGGTGGAAAAACCGAGCCGCGAACCGTTCGGCATCCAGCGGACGAATGCGTTCGATATCCACGCCGACCGGCTCGTCCGAGAGCGCGAGCACCGCGTAATCGCCCGCGTGGGAAAGGTTGAACGGGCGGCCGTCCGGCAGGCGCGGCTTTCCGTGTTCGCCACGGACAAACCGGCCGCGCGATGCGGCCTCGCCGAACGCGTCGTGGAGCAGAAGCCCCGCGGCAAGGCTTCTCAGCGCCTCGTCGGAAGCGCCGAGCGCGCGGACGCGGCTCTGCCGCTCGGCATCGAGCAGGCGGATCAACTCGTCCGCGCGGGGCGCGATCTGCCGGATATCGGCTGCGGTAAGCTCGACCAAATCCTTCCGCTCCTTCCCGTATGGTTCGGCGCGCTCAGGTGATCACGCGTCTGGACTTCCATTTTCCGCCGTAATACCGGGGCAGGAAACACGCGATGCGCACGATCCAGTCGCAGAACATGCTGTACCACACGCCCGGCACGCCGAGTCCGAGCGCTCCCACGAACACGTAGCTGAGTCCGACGCGGAAGAGCCACATGGAGATGATGGACACGGTCATGGTAAAGCGCGCGTCGCCTGCGGCACGGAGCACGTTTGGGAACGCGAACGCAAACGGCCAGAAAACGGTATGCATCAGCGCGATGAGCGGCAGAAGACCGACGACGATCCGGGACGCCTCCGCGCTGAGATTGAACCAGCTCGTAATCGTTCCCACAAAAAACAGAACCGGCAGGTTGATCAGCGCCATCGAAACATACGTCAGCAGCATCATTCTGCGGATGTAGTATTTAACCTGCGCATAATCGCCTGCGCCGACGCATTGGCCGATGACCGTGATCATGGCGAGCCCCATGCCGGAGCCGGGCACGATGAGCACGCTCGCAACGCTGTTGGTGATGGCGTTCGCGGCAATGGCCGCCGTGCCGAGGGCGGCGATGAGCGACTGCACGATGATCTTGCCGAAGTTGAACAGCCCGTTTTCAAGCCCGTTCGGAATACCGATGGAGAGGATGCTCTTTACCATGTCCGGCTCGAACCGCACGTGCGCGAGATGCTCGAGATAGATGGGGCCGGACCGGTTCCGGATCAGCTGCAGCATCAGAAACGCGGCGACGGCGCGGGACACGAGCGTGGGGACCCCGGCGCCGGCGACGCCCCATCCGCAGCCGTAGATGAGCAGCGCATTGCCGCCGATGTTGACCACGTTCATGACCAGCGAAGCGAACAGGGATACGCGCGAGTTGCCCATGGACCGAAACAGCGCGGCGCAGGCGTTGTAGACGGCGAGAAACGGAAACGAGAGGGACGTGAGCAGCAGGTAGAGCATGGCGTCCGCCATTACGTCCTCCGCGATGCTGCCGAAAAAGAGACGCAGAAAGAACTGCCGGAACGAGAGCAGCAGCGCGCCGATCCCGAGCGCAAAGATCAGCGCGATGTACACGAGCTGCCTGGCGGCCTTCCGCGCGTTTTCCGGCTCCTGCCGCCCGAGATACTGCGCGCAGACGACCGCGCCGCCCGTGCAGAGCGCCGCGAGCACGTAGATGATAAGGTTGTTGATCGAGTCCACGAGCGCGATGCCGGACACCGCCGATTCGCCGACCGTCGTGATCATGACCGTGTCCGCCATGCCGACCGTCATGGCGAGCAGTTGCTCGAGAATGAGCGGAACGATCAGCCGTCTCAGTTCGCTTGGGGTAAACATTGGCCGCCGTACGGCGGGAGCATTTTCCATAAAAATCGTTGCCTGTCAGTATTTGATAAAGCGGTCGACATCGAGCACGAACACGGTCGCGCCGCCGACCGTGACCGTCATCGGAACGGTGATGCTTTCGATGTTGTGCGGAATGCCAGCGGCGGACGTCGTTACGATCCGGCGGCGGCTGGAGTGCGCGCGGATGATGTCCAGCGCGGTCTGCAGCATGTCTTCCTCCACGCCGATCATGAGCGTGGTGTTCCTGCCGCGGAGAAACCCGCCCGTGGTGGCGATGTGCGTCACGCTCAGGTTGTGTTCGACCAGCGCGCGCGTGAGCGCCTTCTGGTCGTCGTTCTGAACCACCGCAAAGATCAGCTTCATGTCGGTTTCCTCCTTCCGTTCGGCGAAATGGACGCGACGGCCCGCCGCGAAGGGCCGGCCCCCGTTTTCAGCGACAGTATATCACACCGCGGGGAAAAACGGAACCGAGCCGTTCCTGCCGGCGGGCCGTACTGCGCGCGCGCATGAGCGGCCCGGGAACTGGCGCGCGGGCTTCCATGCGAAAAAGCGCGGGATGGCGCGAAAACAAAAACTCAACCGGCGGGCTATTGACGCGCCCGCGGGCGGAATGGTAAGATACATAAGATCGCAGGAAAGGAACGAAATGGTTACGGGCATGTCCATCCGCTGACGGGAAAATTCGGAGTGAATCGGATTCGCGCATGACGGCGTGTGCGGCGGTGATCGCCGCATGCGGTTTGTTTGCGCACAGGCGGGAACGGATCATCGACTCGGCGCGTTTCGGGGCTTTGCTGCCTTCGGACTCCAAGAGCGCCGTTTCCTGCGGGCTCTTTTTTTGTCGCTGTAAACACGGGGGGAAATCATGAAACAAGTACTGGCCTATCTATCGCCGTACCGAAAAAAACTCGTCGTCGTGGGCGCTCTGTATCTGACCGCGACGCTCTGCTCGCTGCTCATGCCGTACGTCATGCGGAATATCGTGGACGTCGGCATCCGCGGGAGCGATATGGAATATATCCTGCAGCGGGGGGCGATCATGTTCGCGCTGTCGCTCGCGGCGCTCGGAAGCGGCGTACTGACCACAAAGATCAACGCGTTCGTATCAAACAGCTTCACGGCCGATCTGCAGAAGAGCGTGTTCCAGAAGATCAACTCGCTCACGTTCGAGGAGTTTGGGCGCATCGGCACGTCGAGCCTGCTGACGCGCTCGACGGACGATATCTTCAGCCTTCAGGAGGCGTCCTACAGCTTCGTCTACGCGATCGTCACCGTGCCGGTGCTCTTTATCGGCGGTGCGGCGCTCGCGTTTCTGAGCGACTGGCTGCTCGCGCTCGTGCTGGTGATCCTTGCGCCGCTCGTGCTGTTCATCGTATGGATCGTCACGCGGCGCGTCGGCTCGCTCTGGGAAAACGCGGACAGGTACATCGACCTGCAGAACAAGATCGTGCGCGAGCGGCTCGGCGGCATCCGCGTGATCCGCTCCTTCGACAAGGAGGGCTACGAGCACGGCCGCGCGGCGGACGCCACGCGCGAGATGGCGAAGAACATCATCCGCGCCAACGTGCTCGGCGGGCTCATCAACCCGCTGTCGATGCTGCTTCTGAACCTGTCGACCGTGGTCATGCTTTACATCGGCGCGGCGCGCATCCAGATCGAGCCCATGCTCCAGGCCGGCGACGTGATCGCAACGATCCAGTATGTGGCGCTCATCATGAACGGCCTGCTGATCATGAGCTGGACGCTGATCTGGCTGCCGCATCTGAAGGTGTGCGTGCGCCGCGTTGCGGAGGTGCTTTCTCTGCGCGGCGTGGAGGCGCGCGCCGTGCAGCCGGTGCGGCTCTCCGGCGATATCTCGTTTGAGGACGTATCGTTTCGCTACGAGGGCGCCGAGGCGCCCGCGCTCTCGCACGTGAGCCTGCAGATCGGCAGCGGCGAGGTCGCGGCGCTCATCGGCGGAACGGGCAGCGGGAAGTCCACCGTCGTCAAGCTCCTGTTGAACTTCCATGAGCCGACCGGCGGGACGATCCGCCTCGGCGGCAGGCCGTATGCGGAACTGACGCGCGAAACCGTGCGCGACAACATCTCCGTGTCGCTCCAGAAGGCCATGATCTTTCAGGGCACGATCGCGGAGAACCTGCGCATGGGCGACCCGGACGCCGACGACGCGGCGCTCGAAAAGGTCTCACGCATCGCGCAGATCCACGGCTTCGTGCAGGAGCACGAGGAGGGGTTCGGCTACAAGCTGACGCAGTCCGGCGCGAACATGAGCGGCGGGCAGAAGCAGCGCGTGAGCATTGCGCGCTCGATCCTCAAGGATGCGGCGGTCTACGTGTTTGACGACAGCTTCTCGGCGCTCGACTACCTGACCGAGAGCAGGCTGCGGCGGGAGCTCAACGCGTATCTGGCCGGAAAGACGCAGCTCATCGTAACGCAGCGCGTGGCCACGGCGATGCGGTGCGACCGCATCTATGTGCTCGACCGCGGCCGGGTCGTCGACGGCGGAACGCACCGGGAGCTGATGGAGCGCTGCCCGCTTTACCGCGAAATCTACATTTCCCAGCTCGGGGAACCTTCCGCGGAGAACGGAGGCACCGTATGAAACGGGAACGCGTGAAAAAAACGAAGCAGGAACGCCGCGAGGAACGGCGGAAAACCAAGGAAACGCTCCTGCGTATCCTCAAGGAAGCCAGGCCGATCCGCGGCTGGCTGATCCTGTGCGCGTGCATCAGCACGCTTTCGGTCGCGCTCACGCTGATCGGGCCGGAGATCCTCGGCAGGCAGACGGACATCATCTACGACTTCTGGGCGAACGGGACCGCGATCGACATGCCGTCGTTCGTGACGCGGTGCCTGCGGCTCGCGGGCGTGTACCTGCTGGCGGGCGTGTGCAGCATCGGGACGATGCTCATCATGAGCAACGTGGTCTCGAAGCTCTTTACGTGCGAGATCCGCATCCGCATCAGCGACAAGATCCGCCGCCTGCCCGTCAAGTTCGTGGACGACACGCCCAAGGGCGAGGTGATCTCGCGCATGACGAACGACGTTTCCGCGCTCGGCAACACCGTGCACAACGTGCTCAGCACCGTGATATCCGGGTTTCTGAGCCTTCTCGGCATCGCGGTCATCGTCTTTACGATACAGCCGGTCATGGCACTGGCGGTGGTGGTGTTTCTGCCGCTTTCGATCGCTCTGTCCTCTGCGATCGCGCACCGGAGCGAGAAGCAGTTCGCCGACGCGAGGAAGACCATCGGCGAGATCTACGCGCTCAACGAGGAGGATTTCACGGGGTTTGCCACGATCAAGGCGTTCAACCTCGAGGGGCGGCAGAAGCGCGCGCACGCCGCGCTCTGCGAAACGGCGCGCGGCAGGCTCGAGAAGGGGTCCTACCTCTCCGGCGTCGTTCCGCCGATCGTGACGCTGACGGACAACATCGCTTATATCGCCATCTGCATCATCGGCGGCGCGTTCGCCATCGCGGGGAAGATGCGCGTGGGCGACGTGGTGGCGTTTGTGCTCTACGCAAAGCTCTTCGCCGGGCCGCTCGAGAACATCGCAAGCGGGCTCTCCATGATGCAGCACACCATCGCCTCCGCCGGGCGCGTATACGAACTGCTCGACCGCGAGGAGATGGAACCGCCCGCAGGGCGGCCGCTGCCAAGGGGAAACGGACATATCCGCTTCGAGCACGTGGATTTTGCCTACGACAAGGCGAAACCGCTGATCCGGGACCTCAATATCGACGTGCGGCCGGGGCAGAAGGTCGCCATCGTCGGGCCCACGGGCGGCGGGAAGACGACGATCGTCAACCTGATCATGCGTTTCTACGAGGCGGACGCGGGGCGCATCACGATCGACGGCGTCGACAACCGTTCGATGGAGCGCGCGGACCTGCGGGCGATGTTCTCGATGGTGCTGCAGGATACCTGGCTCTTCTCCGGAACGGTGTACGAAAACATCGCCTACGGAAAGCAGGGCGCAACGCGTGAAGAGGTGTTCGAGGCCGCGCGGCGCGCGCATATCGACTATTTCATCGACACGCTGCCGAACGGGTACGAGACGCTCATCAACGAGGAATCGACCAACATCAGCAGCGGGCAGAAGCAGCTTCTGACCATCGCGCGCGCGTATCTGGCGAACCGGAGCATCCTCATCCTCGACGAGGCGACGAGCAACGTGGACACCCGCACGGAGATCCTGATCCAGCGGACGATGGACGAGCTCATGCGCGACCGCACGAGCTTCGTGATCGCGCACCGGCTCTCGACGATCGTCAACGCGGACGTGATCCTCGTGGTCGACGAAGGGCGCATCGTCGAGCAGGGCACGCACGCGGCGCTGCTCGAACGGAACGGCTTTTACGCCGAGATCTACAACAGCCAGTACGCGCTGCTCTCGTAGGCGGGGCGCGGCGCGTACCGGAAAATCCGGGAAGGAAAGGACGGACAAGTATTATGGCGCAGGGAATCGCGCGCTTTCTCGACGGGGAAGGCAGACTCAAACAGCTTCCGGCAAAACAGGCGGCGCGGGCGGAGGCTTTTGCCTACCTGAGCACGAAATTCGACTTTGACCGGACGTACACCGAGCACGAGGTGAACGCCGTGCTTGCAAGCTGGCATACGTTCGGCGATTATTTCGTGCTGCGGCGCGGACTGGTGGACGGCGGCCGGCTCTGCCGCCTGCGCGACGGCAGCAAGTACTGGCGCAACCCGGATGACAAACCGGAACAGGGACCGGAGGAAAAACCGGCGGAACAAGGAGGCGACGCATGAACGAACTGCCGAAGGGTTATGCGCAGATCAGGCGGATCGACCTGCTGCGGAACCGGCGGGAGGCGATCGCCGTCAATCTGCTCGCGTTTGGCGTTATGCTCGCCATGCTTGCGCTCGGGTTTCTGATCTGTCCGCCGTTTACGGAGTTTACGATCGGCGCGCATACGCTCGTGTCGATCGGGCTGACCATCGTCGGCGTGATCGTTTACATGGCGGCGCACGAACTGGTTCACGGCGCGCTGATGCGGACGTACTCCGGCGTGCGGCCGCGCTACGGCTGCACGGGCCTGTACGCCTACGCTGGCAGCGACGCGCTGTTTGACCGCAGGCAGTATCTGAGGATCGCGTTCGCGCCGGTTGTGCTGCTCGGCGTGCTGCTCGCCGCGTTTACCGTCGCGTTTTATCATACGCTCTTCTGGTATTTCTATATCGTTCAGATCGTGAATATCTCCGGCGCGGCGGGCGACTTCTATGTCGGCCTGCAGATCGGGAAAGCCCCGCGCGACGTGCTGATCCGAGACGCCGGAACGCATATGACGCTCTATTCCGCAGCCGGCAGCGCCTCCAAACGGTAAAACGACAGGCGGCCGTGCGCTCGGGTTTATTTGAGGGCTCCGCCCGCAAGCACCCGCCAGGGGTCTGCGGCCCCTGGACTCCGCGGTTTTGTAAAGAAGAAGGGTTTCCAAAGGGCTTGCCCTTTGGCGGGGTTGCAGGGGCAGGGCCCCTGCAGGAGGAAGCATGTTTGAGAGCTCCGCCCTCAAGCACCCACCAGGGGTCTGCGGCCCCTGGACTCTGCGGTTTTGTAAAGAAGAAGGGTTTCCAAAGGGTCTGCGCTTTGGCGGGGTTGCAGGGGCAGGGCCCCTGCAGGAGGAAGCATGTTTGAGGGCTCTGCCCTCAAGCACCCGCCAGGGTCTGCGGTCCCTGGATCTCGCGATTTTATAAAGAAGAAGGGTTTCCAAAGGGCTTGCCCTTTGGCGGGGTCGCAGGGGCGGAGCCCCTGCAAATAAGCGAAAAAGACCGCGTCCTGCGCCGGTTCGGAGAAACCGTGCGGGGCGCGGTTGTTTTGTTGCGATTGAATAGAGCGCGGGGAGAAAGCCGCTATTTCTGAACGGGTGCGCGGGAAGGCGAATCGGCGGCCTTCGGCGGGGCGGCCTGCGTCTGCGGCTGCGTGGCCAGAGCGGCCTTCCGTCGGGCTTCCTGCTCCGCGGCGGCCTTGTTGCGCTCCTCGTCGAGTATGGCGCGCAGCTTCCGTTCGAGTTCGTCCGCCAGCTCGGGGTTGTCCTTGAGGAACTGGCGCGTGTTTTCGCGGCCCTGCGCGATGCGCATGTCGCCGTAGGCGTACCACGCGCCGGACTTGGCGATCAGCTTCTTTGCAACGGCCATATCGATGATGGACCCCTCGCGGGAGATGCCCTCGCCGTAGATCATGTCGAACTCCGCTGTCCTGAACGGCGGCGCTACCTTGTTTTTCACGACCTTCACGCGCGTGCGGTTGCCGACGAACTCCGTGCCGTCCTTGAGCGCGTCGATGCGGCGCACGTCGAGGCGGACCGAGGCGTAGAACTTGAGCGCCTTGCCGCCGGGCGTCGTCTCGGGGTTGCCGAACATCACGCCGACCTTTTCGCGGAGCTGGTTGATGAAGATGACGATCGCGTTGGACTTGTTGATCGCGCCGGTGAGCTTGCGGAGCGCCTGGGACATCAGCCGCGCCTGCAGGCCGACGTGCGCGTCGCCCATGTCGCCTTCGATTTCGGCCTTCGGCACGAGCGCCGCGACCGAGTCGACCACGATTACGTCGATGGCGCCGCTGCGCACGAGCGCCTCGGTGATTTCAAGCGCCTGCTCGCCCGTGTCCGGCTGGGACACGTAGAGATCGTCCACCTTCACGCCGAGATTCTCGGCATAGGACGGATCGAGTGCATGCTCCGCGTCGATGAAGGCCGCGGTGCCGCCCGCCTTCTGTGCCTGCGCGACGATATGCAGGGCGATCGTCGTTTTGCCGGAGGACTCCGGCCCGAAGATCTCAACGATCCTGCCGCGCGGAATGCCGCCAACGCCGAGCGCGTAATCCAGCTCGATGCTGCCCGTCGATATGGTGGAGACGGGCACGCGCGCGCCCGCGTCGCCGAGCTTCATGATCGCGCCCTTGCCGAACTGCTTTTCGATCTGACCGAGTGCGATCTCCAGCGCTTTTTCTTTTTCAACCATCATAGTGTTCCTCTCATTTCATCCGTCGTTCCCGCCGATAAAGGCGGCTGTCATATACATGAAACTCCGCGGCGGCGCTCAGCAAAGCCAAAGAAACGGCGCGGCGGCCCGGCGCGCATCCCGTCGAACGGGGATGCAGAACCGCAGAATATGCCGGCGACCAAATACCGGATCATTATATCATGCGGCGTTCGGTCAAGTACAGAGCTTTCTGCGGAGCAGGTCGAACGCGTGGAGCGCGGCGGTCGTGCGGACGCGCATGCGGTCGCCGTAGAGCTGGACGCGCTTCACCTCCGTTCCGGACGCGGAGGCGAGCGAAATAAACACCGTGCCGACGGGGCACTCGGGGGTGCCGCCGGCGGGCCCGGCATAACCTGTCGTCGCGAGCGCATAGTCCGCGCCGGAGGACGCGCGCATACCCTCCGCCATCTCGGCGGCGCACGGTTCGCTGACCGCGCCGTAACGCGCCAGCGTCTCCGCCTTTACGCCGAGACGGCGCGATTTGGCCGCGTCGGAATAGGTCACGCACCCTTCGAGAAGGAAGTCCGAACTGCCGGGGATATCGACGAGCTCGCTGAGCACCAGGCCGCCCGTGCAGCTCTCGGCGACGGCGAGCGTAAAGCCGTTGTCGGTCAGAAGCCGCGCGCAGGTCTCCGGCAGGGACTCGCCCGCCGTGGAGTACACCAGATCGCCGACGCGGTGGACGATCTCGTCGATCATCGGGCGCACGAGCGCCTCTCCGTCGGCTTCGTCCTTACAGAACGCGGTCACGCGGAGCGTCACCTCGCCGGTCTTGACGTAGGGCGCGATGGTCGGGTTCGTCTGGCCCTCGATGATGTCGCGGATACGGTAGGTCAGATCCGCTTCGCCCATGCCGAAGACGCGCAGCTCCCGCGAAAAGAGCTTCCCGCCGCTCATGCGCTCGAGGTAGGGCATCACGTGGTTGTCGAACATCGGGAAGAGCTCGCGCGGCGGGCCGGGCAGCAGCACCGCCGTTTTTTCCCCGGCGGTCATGATGCACCCGGGCGCGGTCCCGTTCGGATTCGGCAGGATCACGGAACCCTTTGGAAAGCTCGCCTGCTTGAGGTTGTTCGGCGTCATGGACCTGCCCTTTTCGTCGAAATACCGCTTCAGCCGCTCCACCTCCTCGGGAAACGGCTCCACGAGCAGTCCCAGCGCCGCGGCGACGGTTTCCTTGGTGAGGTCGTCGTCCGTCGGCCCGAGCCCGCCCGTGAACACGACCACGTCCGAGCGTTCGATCGCCTGATGCACGACGGCGGTCAGACGCTGCGCGTTGTCGCCCACGGTCGTATGATAATACACCGCGAACCCCAGCGGGGCGAGCTGCTGCGCGATGTGCTGCGCGTCCGTATTGACCACCTGGCCCATTAAAAGCTCCGTCCCGACGGATACGATTTCCGCAATCATGAAAAATCCCTTCTTTTCCTTTGCGCGAATGCCGCGCGTTCAATCCCAGCGAACCGCGTTCCGGTTCGCGATGATATAGTCGACGGCCGACCAGACCGTAAAGACCGCCGCGGTGCACATGACTCCATAATCGAACGCGAAATTCCACCGCGAGAAGATCGGGTTGCCAAGCAGCGTCCAGAGGATCGCGATGACCTGCAAAGTGGATTTCAGCTTGCCGAGCCAGTTCGCCGCAATGACCTTGCCGCCGCTCGCCGTTACGAGGCGGAAGCCGGAGACGATGATCTCGCGTCCAACGAATATGATGCACAGGATGGGCGAGAGCATTCCGTTCCAGGTCATCATGATGAACGCCGAACAGAACAGGAGCTTGTCCGCAATGGGGTCCATGAGCTTGCCGAAGTTCGTGATCAGATTGTGCGTGCGCGCGATGTAACCGTCCACGATGTCCGTCATGTCCGCCACGAAGAAGATACCGGCGGCGAGGTAGTACCACCAGGGCAGCAGCTTGTCCAGGAAGAAACACGCCACGAACATCGGCACCATCAGCATGCGGACGATGGTCAGGCGGTTCGGCAGATTCAGCTTTGATTTTGTCATGGCTCCGGAACTCCGATCATATCGTATTCGAGCGCGTCGGTCAGACGCGCATGGACATAGGCGCCAGTCGGCGGCGGATCATCGGTCGTCAGATAGACGCGCCCGTCGACGTCCGGCGCTTCGGCATAGGAGCGGCCGAACGCGCGTGTTCCGTCGAATCCCTCCACGAGCACCTCCGTTTTTTGTCCGACGCGCGCGCGCTGGAGGGTTTTGGATATCTTTTGCTGCGCCAAGAGCAGTTCGTCGAGCCGCGCGCGTTTCACATCCTCGGGCACCTGGCCCGGCATCGAGAAGGCGGCGGTCCCTTCCTCGGGAGAGAACGCAAACGCGCCGACGCGGTGGAACGGATGCTCGTGAAGAAACCGCAGCATGCGCCCGAACGCTTCGTCCGTTTCGCCGGGGAAGCCCACCATCATCGTCGTGCGCAGGATAAACTCCGGCGCACGTTCGGCGATATAGTCGAGAACGCGGAGGATATCCGCAAGACTGCCGCGCCGCCGCATGCGCCGGAGCATCGTTTCGTCGGCGTGCTGCAGCGGCATATCGAGGTAGGGCACGATCTTTTCGCTCTCCCGGAAGCGGTCGATGAGCGCGGGCGTCACTGTGTCGGGGTAGGTGTAGAGCACGCGGAGCCAGTGCAGGCCCTCGATGCGCTCCAGCCGGGAGAGCAGTTCGGCGAGCATCGGCTTTCCATACCGGTCGACGCCGTAGCCGGACGTATCCTGCGCAACGAGCGTCAGCTCGGTCACGCCGCCGTCGGCAAGGCGTTTCGCCTCGTCGGTCAGCTCCTCGATCGGCTCGCTGACGAGTCCGCCGCGGATCAGCGGGATGGCGCAGTAGGCGCAGCGGTTGTCGCATCCGTCGGAGATGCGGAGGAAGGCGCGGTACGGCGGCGTGGTCAGCACGCGCGGCGTACGCGGCCCGCAGCGCGGCGGCACGGACGCGGAGCCGTCCAGCAGGCGGGGAAGCGATTCGTACTCCCGCACGCCGAGCAGCAGGTCGATCTCCGGCATGGCCTCCTTCAGTTCCGAACGGTACCGCTCGGAAAGGCACCCGGTCACGACAAGCGTGCCGCAGCAGCCGGATTTCTTGTACTGCGCCATCTCAAGGATGGCGTCGATGGATTCCTGCTTGGCGGACTCGATAAATCCGCAGGTGTTGACGATAAGCACGTCGGCTTTCGCGGGATCGTTTGTGATCGTATGCCCGGCGTCGACGAGCAGGCCGAGCATCCGTTCGGTGTCCACCTGATTCTTTGCGCATCCGAGCGAAACGACGCCGACGGCGGACATGGGCAGACCCTCCTGATTAGGCCGCGGGGCGAACGCGCCCCGGGCCGAAGAAACCTGTGCTGCGCGCGGCGGAGGCCGAAGCCTCCGTCGGCTGTAAGAATGTTGCCGGCCGGTTCAGGCGCGCTATTCCGTGCGCATACCGTCCCCGCCGCCGCTGCCGGGCGGCGCGGCGAGCGGCGTACCGTCGCCGAAAAGCTGCTCGTACTGCGCGCGCTTGATGAGCACTTCGCGCGCCTTGCTGCCGTTGAAGCCGGAGACGTAGCCCTTCTGCTCCATGATGTCGATCAGGCGGGACGCGCGCGCGTAGCCCACGCGGAGCCGGCGCTGGATCATGGACGTGCTGGCCTGCCCGTGCTCGAGCACGACGCGCACGGCCTCGCCGAGCAGGTCGTCCTCCTGCTTGCCCTCGCCGAACACGCCGCCCGTGGGGCCGCTTTTTTCAAACGTGGAAACGTCCTCGAGCACGCGCTGGTCGAACGCGGGCTTCTCCGCGCGGGTTTCAAAGTACTCGACGATACGCGCGATTTCATCCTCCGAGACATAGGCGCACTGGAGCCGCGTGGGCTTGGCGGAGCCGTCCGGGTGGAAGAGCATGTCGCCGTTGCCGAGCAGCTTCTCCGCGCCGCCCATGTCGAGAATGATGCGGCTGTTCGTGGCGGAACTGACCGCGAACGCCGCCCGCGAGGGGATGTTCGCCTTGATGAGCCCCGTGATGACCGTCGCGTCCGGCCGCTGCGTGGCGAGGATGAGATGGATGCCGGCCGCGCGGCCGAGCTGCGCGATGCGGCGGATGCTGTCCTCCACGTCTTCCGGCGCGATCATCATCAGGTCCGCGAACTCGTCGATGATGATGACGATGCGCGGCAGATGCTCGCCGTGTGTGCGCGCGCGCTGTTCGTTGAAGCGGTCGATGTTCTTCGCGCTGGATTCCGAAAACAGCTTGTAGCGGCTCGTCATTTCGCGCACCGCCCAGCGAAGCGCCCCCGCCGCCTTCTTCGACTCCGTCACGACGGGCATAAGCAGATGCGGCAGAGAGCCGTAGATGGTCATCTCCACCATCTTGGGGTCGATGAGCACGAACCGCAGGTCCGCCGGCGAGGATTTGTAGAGCATCGAAACGATGATGTCGTTGATGCAGACGCTTTTGCCGGAGCCGGTCGCGCCCGCGATGAGCATATGCGGCATCCTGGTCAGGTCGGCCACGATGATCTTGCCGCTCGCTTCCTTGCCGAACGCCATGGTCACGGGGGACGCGCTCGTGCGGAACTCCCTGCTCTCCACGATATCGCGCAGAACGACCAGCGCGGAATTCTTGTTCGGCACCTCGATGCCGATGGCATTTTTGCCCGGGATCGGCGCCTCCATGCGCAGGCGCGGCGCCGCGAGCGCCATGGTGATGTTGTTCGTCAGCGATGTGATGCGCGAGATGCGGATGCCCGGCGCGGGCTGGATCTCGATGCGCGTAAGCGCGGGACCGACGGAGATGTTGGTCACGTGCGCGGGGATATTGAAGCTGGCGAGCGTGGAAATGATGATGCGCGCCTTTTCTTCGGGTGGGATGGTCTCCTCGTTTTTCGACGCGCCGGGTTTGTTCAGAAGGTCGGTCGACGGTGGGCGGTAGGCCGCGCCGTCGGAGAAGAGCACCTCCGGCTGCGTTTTCTGCTTTTCGGGGAAGGGGAGCACGCCCGCCGCCTTCGTCTTCTGCCGTGGCGTTCCGAGCGGCTTGCCGCTCATGCTGTGCGACTGCGCGCCGAACAGCGGCGTCGGGTCCGGCAGCGCGGCCGGGGCGGGTTTTTTGCCGCCGCGCGCGGGCGTTACGTCGAACGGCACGTCGTCGGACGGTTCGAAATCGACGTTGTCCCAGATGTCGGTTTTTACCGGCTCGGGCTTCCTGCGCCTGGGTTTCTCGCCCGTCTTTGTGCGGAGATCGCCGCTAAACGGCGCATAATCCAGCGAGTCCGTGCCCGCGGCGGCAACCGTCTTTCTGCGCTTCTTCCCGCGCTTGCCGGTCTTTTCGGACGGGGGCTTCTCGTCCTCGAGCGTCAGCGTGAACATCGGCTTTTCGGCGGCCTCGCGCCGCTCCTCGCGCGTGTTCTCGATGGCGTTCTGCACGCTGTTGGTCAGCTTTTCGCCGGCGCGGCGGATCGAAAACCCGGTCACGATGATGATGCATACGAGCATGAGCGCAATCGTGATGACATAGGCGAGCATTTTGCCGCCGAGCAGCAGCAGGGGATAACTGAGCACCGCGCCGACGAACCCGCCGCCTACGCGCGCGGTCTGCCCGGCGGTGAACGCCTCGTTGATGAAGTTCATATACGTAACGCCGTCGTAGGACGCGCTGCGCGTTACCTGCAGCAGCGCCACGAGCGAGAACGTGCCGAGCACCGCGGCCCAGCCGGAGCCGCCGAGTTTCCGATTGGAATTGCCGCGGATGTAGACGACGCCGACGCCGATGAGAATCACCGGCAGCGCGTAGGCCACGATGCCGAACAGGCCGAAAAGCGCCTTGCCGAGCATTTCGCCGAGGTATCCGGCGGCGGAGAAAAACAGATAGGCGGCCGCGAGAATGCCGGCCGCGATCCACAGCACGCCGACGACCTCGGCGCCGCGCTTTTCCTCCTCATGATTCCTGCTGCGTTTTTCGGCGGAGCCGCCGCCGCTATTTCTGGAAGCCAAGGGACGATTCGTTCCTTTCCCGAACGGATCCGCGGCTAAGCCGCGTTCGTTCGAAGTCCGGCGCGGTGCGGGACCGGCCGCACTGCGTTCATGATGGACAAATTTACAATCGTATTATACTACATGTTGCGCCCGCGCGCAATGTCGGACACGACGCGGCCGGGCGCGCGGACGATCCCGGCGCGGCCCGTACAAGAGGAAAAAACAACAATCGAAGCGGCTTTTCAGACAAAATCTGCCGACGTGCGGCGGCTTGCGGCGGAAGCGCGAATGCGTTATACTGAGCTTACGCACAATTGGCGGCGCAGGCCGCCTGTTGGGGGGAATAGGCATCAGCCGTTCAGTTTGCGCGCGGCGCGCGCCGGACGGAAGGGGGAAAAGCAAGCATGAAGAGAAACGCCGCGGCGTGCCTGATCGCCGTGCTTCTTGTGGGCATCGTATGCGCCGGCTGCAAGGCGGAGGACGACATCACGCCCGCCCCGACCGCGAAGCCGGATCAGGCGAGCGTGGTCGTCAACAACGAGCAGCTTCCGCAGGAGCATGTCATCGAGGTGTGCGGGTACGGCGAGGTGATCGCCAAACCCGACTTTTCCACGATCACGATCGGCGTGCAGGGGAAGAGCGAAACCGCCGAGGAGGCGACGCAGCTTTGCGAAACGGCCGCGCAGAGCGTGTGCGACCTCGCGACCGGGCAGGGCGCGCTGACGAAGAACATCACGACCGCGGGCGTGACCCTGAGCACGACCCAGCGCGAGAGCGACGGGATGATCACGGGCTATGTTGCGGCCGATACGATCACCGTCGTGGTCAACGACGTCGAGAAGGTCAACGCGATCCTCTCCGCAATCATCGACGCGGGCATTACGGAATCCTACGAGGTGACCTACAGCCTCTCCGACGCGTCCAGCGCGTATCAGGAAGCGCTCTCGGCCGCCATGGCGGCCGCGCAGGAAAAGGCGGCGGCGATCGCGGTTGCCGGCGGCGTGACGCTCGGCGCGGTGGTTGAGGTGACGGAGACGCCGTCCGATGCGCCGCTCGTCGGCGTGGCGTTTGAAAGCAGCGCCATCGCCGTCAGCGCGGAGGTGACGGTCCGGTATCTGATTTCCTAGGCAATAGGATTATAATAGAAACGGCTCACCGTCAATAGTTGGGGTAGAGCAGCAGACTAAGAGAAACAAAGGGAGCT
>CAZIQO010000011.1:0-42640 GCA_964541465.1 uncultured Oscillospiraceae bacterium | reverse complement strand
AATACAATGCGGACGCGATCATCGCGATCATTCGCCGCGCGGAAGCGGACGGCGTGAAGGTGCTTGTGCTGCCGGAGCTGACCATCGTCGGCTACACCTGCGGCGATCTCGTGCTCAGCACCGCGCTGACGGACGCGGCCATGCGCGCGCTGGAGCGCATCACCCGCTCGACCGAGGGCAGCGATATGCTCGTCGCCGTCGGCGTCCCGATCGTATTCGGGCATTTGCTCTACAATTGCGCCGCGGTCGTCCAGAACGGGCGCGTGCTCGGCGTGATTCCCAAGACGCACCTTGGCAACTACGGCGAATTCTACGAAAAGCGCACCTATGCCGCCGCGCTGGAAACCAACGAGGAGATGGAGCTCTTCGGCGAGAAGGTTCCCTTTGGGAACCGCCTGCTGTTCTGCTGCGAGGAGATGCCGCTCTTTGCCGTGGGCGTGGAGATCTGCGAGGACCTCTGGGCCGCGCTGCCCCCTTCGACCCGGCTCGCCGACTGCGGCGCGACGATCCTCTGCAACCTCAGCGCGAGCGACGAGGCGGTCACGAAGCCGGACTTCCGCCGCCTGCTCGTGCAGTCGCAGAGCACGCGCACCGGCTCGGCGTATGTGTTCAGCAGCGCGGGCGAGGGCGAGAGCACGACGGACGTGGTGTTCTCCGGCCACGACATGATCTGCGAAAACGGCGTGTTCGTCACGGAGGCCGCGCCGTTTACGAGCGGATACTGCGTCACCGAAGTCGACCTGACGTTCCTTTCCCGCGAGCGCCGTCGTTTTGCGCGGAAGCTCTTTTCCAACGCGGACATCGTCCGCATCCCGTTCTCGACCAAGGTGACGGAAACCAAACTCACGCGCATCGTGTGGAAAACGCCGTTCGTGCCGGACGACGCGGCGATGTGCGCCTCCCGCTGCGAGCAGGTGCTCGACATTCAGGCAAACGCTCTGAAGCGCCGCATCATGCACACGCGCGTGAAAAAACTTGTCGTGGGCGTGTCCGGCGGCGTGGACTCCACGCTCGCGCTCATCGTCTGCCGCAACGCGCTCGCGCTGCTGGGCCGGCCTTCGAGCGACGTGCTCGCGGTCACGATGCCGTGCTTCGGCACATCCGACCGCACGAAGAGCAACGCGGTCCTGCTCTGCGAGGCGCTGGATGTTCCGGTCCGCACGATCGACATCGGCGAAAGCGTGAAGAAGCATCTCGCCGATATCGGCCACCCCTTCGAGCTGCACGACGCCGCGTTTGAAAACGCGCAGGCGCGCGAGCGCACGCAGGTGCTGATGGATCTGGCCAACATGCACGCCGGATTCGTCGTCGGCACGGGGGATTTAAGCGAGCTTGCGCTGGGCTTTGCCACCTACTGCGGCGATCATATGTCGATGTACGGCGTCAACGCGGACGTGCCGAAAACGCTGATCCGCAGCATCCTGCGCAACATCGCCGCAAAATCCGGTCCGGAGCTTGCCGGCGTCCTGCTCGATATCGTCGACACTCCCATCAGTCCGGAGCTGCTTCCCGGCAAGGACGGCGCCATCGCGCAGAGGACCGAGGACCTGATCGGGCCGTACGAACTGCACGATTTCTTCCTCTACCATCTGCTCCGCCGCGGCGCGGACAAGCGCAAGATCCTGCGCCTTGCCAAATACGCGTTCGGAGACGATTACGACGAGGCGACGATCGCGCACTGGTACGATCTGTTCATCCGCCGCTTCTTCTCGCAGCAGTTCAAGCGCTCCTGCATCCCGGACGGCCCGCGCATCGGCAACGTCGCGCTCTCGCCGCGCGGCGACTGGCGCATGCCCAGCGACGCCGACCCGCAGGCGTTCCGGTAAGCGGCCGCGCCGGACCGTTCCCATCGGTCCGGCAAGGGAAAGGGAAGCTCGCTCAAACGATTCGGCCGGACCCGCGGCCTGTACGCAGGTCCTCAGTTTGTCGATAAAGGGGGGATGTTGAAGGCTCCGCATCCAAACCATCGCTTTGCGCCGTAACGGCCTAAGAACCCATTTCCGCAAGCGCCCTGGAATAGGGCGTTTGCGGATTCAGGGATACCCAAGGGACGTGTCCCTTGGGTGGGGTACAGGGGTGAAACCCCTGCGAAAGGACTTTTTGACAGGCTGGGACCTGCGTTTTGTACGCAGGTCCTTCGCTTATCAAAACAGTTCCAGTCAAATCGATGTGGCAATTTAGCAATGCAAAAATTAAAGTTCGGCCGAATCATCCGGCAAAACCGGCAGCGCGCGCGGGCCTTGACAATGCGGAAATGAATGGATATAATTGGGCAATAAGTAAGAAAAGTAGGAAAAGTAGGAAAAGCAGGAATGGCGGACGACAGTAAGATCAAGGATTATATACATGCGGCGGGACCGGAGGGGAAGCACATCTTCGGGACCGTAAAGGTCGGCGAAAAGGGGCAGATCGTGATTCCGCGCGACGCGCGCAGGATATTCGACATCAAGCCCGGCGACCAGCTCGTGATGCTGGGGGACGAGGCGCAGGGGATCGCGCTCATCAAGAGCGAAATTTTTCTCCAGATGGTGGCGGACGAGGTGTTTCATATGAATCCGAACGAGGACGGTGAGGACGAGTGAACGCGGTTGAAACGATCAAGCTGACGAAGCGGTTCGGGCCGAAAACCGCGGTGAACGACCTGAACCTGTCGGTCCGGGAGGGGGAGCTTTTCGCGCTGCTCGGCGTAAACGGCGCCGGCAAGACCACGACGATCAAGATGCTCTGCGGCTTGTCTTCCCCTACGAGCGGCGACGCGCTCCTGCTCGGGGACAGCATTCTGAAAAATCCGCGCGCCGTCAAGGAGCACAGCAACGTTTCCCCGCAGGAGACGGCCGTGGCGCGAAATCTCAGCGTGACCGAAAATCTGGAACTGATCGCCCGGATCTACGGCAGCAACAAAACCGACGCGGCGCAAAAGGCCCGGGAGACGCTGGAGCGCCTCTCGCTGACCGAGGTGGCCAAGGACAAGGCAAAGACGCTTTCCGGCGGCATGCAGAGAAGGCTAAGCATCGCCATGGCGCTGATCTCCGAGCCGAAGATCCTTTTTCTCGACGAGCCGACGCTCGGGCTGGACGTGATCGCGCGCCGCGAGCTGTGGGCGGTCGTGAAGGGGCTCAAGGGAAAGGTGACGATGATTCTGACCACGCACTATCTCGAGGAGGTCGAGGCGCTCTCCGACCGCGTCGGCGTTATGGCGAAGGGGCGGCTCAAGGCCGTCGGGACGGTGGAGGAGCTCACGCGGCAAACGAACGCGAAATCCTTCGAGGACGCGTTCGTGCAGCTTGCCACGGAAACGGAGGCGATCGCATGAACGGGATGCGCGCGTTTGCGGGCCGTACGACGAAGGAGATGCTCCGCGATCCGCTCAATTTCGCCTTCGGGCTCGGGTTTCCGATCGTCCTGCTGCTGCTGCTCACGGCGATACAGGCGAATATCCCGGTGAGTATGTTCGAGCTGGACCAGCTCACGCCCGGCATCGCGATGTTCGGACTGTCGTTCATCGCACTGTTTTCGGCCACGCTGATCAGCAAGGACCGCATGACCTCGTTTCTGATGCGGCTGTTCGCATCCCCGCTCGGCGCGAAGGACTTCATCCTCGGCTACACGCTTCCGCTCGTGCCGATGTCGCTTGCGCAGACGGCGCTGTGCTTTGCGGTGGCGGCCGCGCTCGGGCTGAAGGTCGACTGGAATACGCTGCTGGCGATCGTCGTATCGCTGCCGACGGCGCTGCTGTTCATCGGCGTGGGGCTGCTTTGCGGCAGCGTGTTCAACGACAAGCAGGTCGGCGGCATCTGCGGCGCGCTGCTGACGAACGTGAGCGCATGGCTCAGCGGGACCTGGTTCGATCTCGATCTGGTCGGCGGCGCGTTCAAGAAAATCTCGTATCTTCTGCCGTTCGCGCATGCGGTGGACGCGGGCAGGGCGGCGGTCGCGGGGGCGTACGCCTCCATCATGCCGCATCTTTGGTGGGTGATCTGCTACGCGGCGGCGGCGCTGCTCGCGGCGGTGCTGGTGTTCAGAAGGAAGATGCACCGCGACAACGTATAGCGAAACGGGAAACACATCGGCGGGGCGGCAGAGCCGCTCCGCCGCAGTCTATCCAAAAAGTTCTTTTACAGGGGTTTCACCCCTGCACCCCACCCAAGGGACACGTCCCTTGGGAATCCCTGACCCCGCAAGCGCCCGGAAATGGGTTTTTAAGGCCGTTACGGCTCGAAACGGTGGTTTGGAGGCGGAGCCTCCAATGGTCCCCCTTTATCGACAAGCTGAGCGGCGGCCGTAAACGGCCGCCGCTGCGCTCCGGAACGGTTCGCCCGCCGCGGACGGCGGACGGTGAAGGGCGCTAGTTCGCGCTTTTGCAGAAGACCGCGATCGCGTGCGTCGGACAGGAGCCGGGCCGTGCCTTCGCCGAAGCGGTCGATGTTCTTTGTAAAGCGTGCGTCGCCGACGTACATCTGCCCGAGTCCGGCGAGGATTTCCTCGGTGCAGGAGTAGTAATACGCCGAAAGATACGCCTGCCAGCGGGAGACGAGCGCCTGCACGCGCGCGTCGGCCGGGCTCTCGCCAACGAGCGCCGCGAACGCGCGGAAGATCTCGTCCGCCTCCACGCTGATGCGCGCCTGCTCGGCGTCGGAGCGGTTCGCGCCGCGCCGGACGCTTTCCCGGTACGCGTCGGTGTTTCCCCAGCGCTGCTTTGCTTCCTCGGCGTAGCGTTTGCGCAGATCGTTGAGTTCCGTTTTGTCGAATGGCTTGAATTCCATAGGGATGCCTCCTTTTAACGTTCGGTCGACGAGCGCGATCAGACCGTCCAGATGCGCGCGTTCCTTCTTCAGCAGCGCAAGGTGTTCCTCCATTGCGCGCGTCCGATCGAACCCGGGCGACGAAACGATCGCGGCGATATCCCGCAGAGAGAAGCCGAGTTCTCGGTAGAAGAGGATCTGCCAGAGTCGCTCCGCGGCCTCGTCGTCGTAGTACCGGTACCCGGAGCCGGCGGTTTCGCTCGGCTGCAGCAGCCCGATCTGCCCGTAGTAGCGCAGCGTACGGACCGAAACGCCCGAACGTTTGCTCAGCGCCCCGATGGAATATCGCATGTTTCCCGCCTCCGATGGTATCGTAAACCATGACGTAACGTCAGAGTCAAGCATGATTTGAAAGTATAGCGGAATTCGTGGTTCGCCGCAAGCGGACCGCAGGAACGGTTTTATAATTTTCCTTGCGGATGCGGGGATTTATGGTATGATCAACGGTATGAAGCAACGGGAACTATTAGATTTTCTTTCCAGACTGGAAAAGCTGAAATCCAACGGCAGGCACAGCGTAACGTCGGACGGCGTATGCGAAACGGTCGCGGCGCACAGCTGGCGGCTCGCGGTGATGGCGCTGCTGCTGCTCCCCGAATTCCCCGATATCGACGGCGACAAGCTGATCCGCATGTGTCTGATTCACGATTTCGGCGAGGCGGTGACGGGGGACATCCCTTCGTTTCTTAAAACGAACGAAAACGAAGCGACCGAGGGAAGCGCGGTGCACGCGCTGATTGGAACGCTGCCGGAGCCGCAGCGCGGGGAACTGACGGCGCTGTTTGAGGAAATGGACGCGCTTGAGACGAAGGAAGCACGCCTGTATAAGGCGCTGGATAAGATGGAAGCGGTCATTCAGCACAACGAAAGCGATATCTCCACCTGGATTCCGCTCGAATACGAGCTGAATCAGACCTATGGCGTGGACAGCGCGGCGGAGTTTCCGTACCTTAGGAGGCTCCGCGCGCTGATGATCGAGGACACGAAAAAGAAGATTGACGCCGTGAAGGAGGAAACGTTATGAGCGATTATTTCGATTTGATCCAGAGGCGCGAGAGCTGCCGAAGCTACGACCCGAAGCCGGTCGAACGGGAAAAGCTGGAGCGCTGCGTCGAGGCGGCGCGCCTTTCGCCCTCCGCCTGCAACAGTCAGCCCTGGCGGTACCTGATCGTAACCAACCCCGCGCTGGCGGAAAAACTGCGGCCGTGCGTGCAGGGGCTCGGCATGAACGCGTTCGCGGACCGGTGTCCGGCGTTCGCCGTCGTGCTCGAGGAAAAGGCGGCGCTGAAGGCGGTGGTCGCGGCGCGGTTCAAGGACCAGAACTTCGCTCCGATCGATATCGGACTTTCGGTGTCGCAGTTTTGTTATGCGGCGACCGAGCAGGGGCTGTCGACCTGCATTCTCGGCTGGCTGAATGAGGAGAAGATCCGAACGCTCTTCGAGTTGCCGCAGGGAACCCGCGTCCGGCTCGTACTCTGCGTCGGGTATGCGTCCGGCGGCGCGCTGCGGGAAAAGAAGCGCAAGCCGCTCGCCGAAATGTCCCGCTTCTACGAATGAAAAATCGCTTTCGCCCGTTTGACGGGCGGAAGCGACAGTCTGTCAGAAAAGTTCTTTTGCAGGGGTTTCACCCCTGCACCCTACCCAAGGGACACGTCCCTTGGGAATTCCTGCCCCCGCAAGCGCCCTGGAATAGGGCGCTTGCAAAAATGGGTTCTTAAGGCCGTTACGGCTCGAAGCGGAGAGCCTCCAATGGTCCCCCTTGATCGGTAAGTTGCTGCTTTCGCTCGTTTGACGGGCGGAAGCGTTTTTGCGCAGTGCGTCAGCCGCCGGCCGGCGTGAGCCTGACGACGACGAGCTCCGGCAGATCGAATACGCGCGGCGCCCAGTACGGTTTTTTCGACAGCCCGCGGCTGATGATCATCGTTTGCGCGCCGAAATCGTAACGACCGCCGCCGTACTTTGGGAAAAACCCCTGCCCGGGCGCGTACAGGCCGTTGAGCAGGCCGGGGATGCGAACCTGACCGCCGTGGGTATGGCCGGACAGGATCAGATCGAATCCGTAAGAAAGGTTTCGCTCCACCTGATTGGGGCAGTGAATCGCAAGGATGGAATAAAGCGAATCGTCGCGGAGACGGGCGGCCGCGTCGAGCTGCGCGATGGTGTTCTGCTCGCCGCCGTGCGCGTCGTCCACGCCGAAGAGCTGAACGCGCGTTTCGCCGACCGTGATCACGGCAAGATCACCCGAGAGCACGGGGATGCCGAGCGACTCGACCGTTTGACGGATTTCGTCGGCGCGTTCGCTTTGATACTCATGGTTGCCGAATACGAAATAGCAATCGTACGATGTGGAGAGTGCGGAAAGAAGCGTAATGGTATTGTCGTCGCTTCCACATATATTGAACAGATCCCCGTCGAGCACCACGGCGTGCGGCGCCGCCTCCGCGACGGCCGCGAGCAGATCGCTCTGGCCCTCTCCCCAGAGGGAGGCGTGCAGGTCGGAGAGGAGCGCGATGCGAACTTCGTCGTAGATCCGCTCGTCCGAAATTTCGTAGGTGCGCGTGACGAACCGGCATTTTCCGATCCAGTTGCAGAGCACGTACGAAACGGCCAGCGCGGCGAATGTAAGCAGGATCCTCCGTCGCCTGCGCTGCGCGTTCCGATGCGGTTTTTCCTGCGGCGGCCCGGCCTTTCCACGGCCGGTGCACGGGAAGTTGTCGTTTGCTGGAAACATAGGCCGAGTATAGCAGATTTCGCGGCGTGAAAAAAGCAAAGCCGCCGTTTTTCTACAAAGGCGTCATAATGTCGCGATCTTTTGCATATCGTATCAGTGCCGCGGCAAGGGGCGGGCGCGCCGCCAGACGGCGCATGTGGGAGGAACGCGGCTTAAAACGAAACGGTGCGGCGCGCACGCAGGCGCCGATATTTTTGCACGGAGAAGTCGACAAACACGGCGGGTTTTTACGGAAGAAGCCGGCATGATGCGCATCATGCCGGCTTTTCGGCGAAGCCTCCGTCGCGGCCAGCTAGGATGCGAGCACGCCCGTGAAGCGGCGGATGGCGGTCAGATTCATTGAGGACAGGCTCGAGATTTTCACAACGTCGCCCGTATGCGGCGCGTGAATGAACTGCCCGTTCCCGATGTAGATGCCAACGTGCGAAACGGGGCTGTAAAACGCCACCAGATCGCCGATGCGAAGCTGCGCATACGGCACTTCGATTCCGCTTGCCGCCTGTTCGCTGCTGACGCGCGGGATGGAGATGCCGGCCTGCGCGAACGAATACTGCGTCAGGCCCGAACAGTCGAATCCCGTTTCCGGGCTGGAGCCACCGTAGACATAGCTTGTGCCGAGATACTGCTTCGCCGTGTCCACCACGGCGAGGATGCGTAGCACCTCGCGCTGGACCGCGCCGTTGGTATTCGGGCCGGCGATCCCGTCGACGGTAAGGCCGTTCTGCGATTGGTACTGCCTGACGGCGGCCAGTGTTTTGCTGCCGAAGATGCCGTCGGCGACGTCGTTCAGGTAGCCCAGCATGATCAGGTTCCCCTGAAGCTGCTTTACAAAGCTGCCGGTGCTGCCGTACTTCATCAGCGTGCCTGTGCCGGACGAAGTCGGTTCCGATGCGGACGTGTCCGAACCATCCAGGCTTACATAGGTGTGGTATACATAGCCGCTCTGATTGTTATACGTAACGGCGCACCAGTTGCCGGAGCTCCCGGTCACGGTCACGCTGTCGCCGGAATAGAACTTGCCCATGCTCGCATAGGACGTTCCGGGTCCGCTTCTGAAGTTTACGCCGTTGCCGGTGATCGTGCCCTCATCGTCCGCAAGCGCGGCCAGCGGAAACGCGAGCACAAGCGCCGCGGCGAGCGCGAGGAACGCGCGGCGATAAATTCTTCTCATCGCAAACACCTCCTTTGCGCACAATGTAGCACGAGCGGCCGCGCGGAGGCGCCGGAATATGTATGACTTTACGTATCTGAAACAATTTTGGAAACGGCCGGAAACGGAGTTGGCGATTCTTTTCATAAATGGAAACAAATGCAGCGTGCGCCTGTGCTGCGAAAGACCAGGAAAAGCGAACCGTTATAACGGTGGACGAACAGCGGGGAACAGGATAAGGGTAAGCAAAAAACGAAGCCGCCCGAAAGGGCGGCTTCGCGGGATTTTGGATACTGTCAGATTGCCAGACTAGCTCAGGGAGACGAAGCTCGTGTATATATACCCGACGGTCGAAGAGGTGTACTGGACCTCATACCAGTCGCCGGTCACGCCGAGGTAGGTATAGGTTGCGCCGAGTTTCGCCTTGCCGAGGCGCGTATAGGACGTGCTGGGGCCGGAGCGGACGTTGACCGCATAGAGGCAGTTCGTGATGGTCACGGTCGTCGGCGTCGTGGTGGACGTGGAGGACGAACTGCTTGTGCTGGATCCGGCGGACGTATACCCCGCGGTGGTCTTGGTCGCGTTCAGGTAGGGCGCCCAGATATAACCTTTCGTGGTATTGTTGTACTGGATGTAATACCAGTTGCCGGTTTTGCCGAGAATGGCGAACGTATCGCCCAGGTATGCGTAGCCGACGAGCTTGCTGAGACCGCTCGCGGACGCGCGCACATTGACCCTGCGCTTGAAGTTCGCCGCCGTGCCGTAGCTGTATTCAGAACTGGTCACGGTGACGGTTATACTGACCGATTTGCTGTCGGCGGACGCAGTGATGGTTGCCTGCCCTGCGGCGACGCCTGTGAGCAGGCCGCTGGAACTGATGGTTGCAATGCTCGTATTGGAGGAAGCCCAGGTGACCGACTGCGTCGTCGCATTGGACGGCAGAATCGTCGCCGTCAGGTAGGTAGAGTCGCTCAGCAGCAGGGTGAGGGTCGTGCCGTAATTGAGCGTAATGCCGGTAACCGAGATCTTCGGCTTGGAGAGAACGACGCACTCGGCATACTTACCGCTGCCATCCAATGCGGCGGCCCGAATGATGGAATATCCCTTCGTTGAGCCGGCAACGACGTTGCCCTTGGAATCGACGGTCGCGACGGAGGTGTTGGAACTCGTCCATTTCAGCGTCTGATACGTGGCGTTCGTCGGATAGACCGTCGCCGTGATCGTCGCCGTGTCGCCATCGGTCAGATCAAGCGCCGATTTATCCAGCGAGATATTCAGAATCTGAATATTGCTGACCGTTACGACGCAGGAAGCGTATTTGCCGCTGCCGTCGGTGGTCTCCGCCTGGATGACGGCCGTACCGCTGGATGCGGCGATGACCTTGCCGCTGGAACTGACGGTCGCAACGGATTCATCGTCGCTAGTCCAGGTCAGAGTCTTATTTGTGGCACTGCTCGGAAGAACGGTTGCGGTGAGCGTTTCCTCGTCGCCGACGTTCATTTCGAGCGTCGACGTACTCAGTGTTACGCTCGTGGCGAGCACGGACGAAAGGACCTTGACGCTGCAGGCGGCACTGACGGAAGAGTTGGACGTCTGCGCGGTGATGACGGCCTCGCCGTAGTCCTCGCCGCTGGGAATACCGACAGCGGTGATCTTGCCGGTGGAATCGACCGTCGCCACGGCAGTGTTGCTGCTCGACCAGGAGACGGACGGATCGGCGGCGTTCTCGGGCGTTACGACGGCGGAGATGGTCGTCCAGCTTCCCTTATAGAGCGTGACGCTCGTGTCGCTGAGCGTAATGCCGTCCACCTCGATCAGATTGGCGGACACGGTGCAGGTAGCCGTCAGAGCAGGATCGGCAGGATCGTTGCCGATCGCTTCGGCGGTGATGACGACGGGAGTCGTGAAGCTGCGCAGCACTGTGACCGTGCCGGTGGAATCAACGCTGACGTCGCTGTCGCTGCTGCTCGTCCAGTCCACCGTCTTGTCGGTCGCATCGCTGGGCCCGAGCGTGGCGGTCAGCGAGTAGGATCCGTTGACGGGAAGGGAAAGCGTCGTCATATCAAGGGCGATGCTCTCCACATAGGTCGGCGGTTCCGTCACGTTGACGACGACGGTCTGGCTGATGCTGCTGCCGCGCGTGCGCACCGTAACGACCGCCGTGCCGACGGACAAGGGCGTGATCACAATATCACCGACCGTATTGAGCGCGGTTGTGTCAATCGCGGCGATGGCGGGCTTATCCACGCTGGCAACGAGACAGGCGGGGGAGGTGGGAACGGTTGCGATCTTCGGGGTAGCCGTTACGGTGGTGGTGGCGCCGACCAGCAGATCCAGCGTGGAATCGGACAGAACAAGCTCATCGGCGGCGTCGCCAACGGAGATCGGTATTTCCGCGGTTGCCGAGACCGTGGTGTCGGAACCGCTGTACGTCTCCGAGCGCGTGACGATGATTTTCGTCTGCGTCGTCGTAAGCGGTTCGCTGCTGGCGATTTCGTTCGTGCCGATCGCGTCGGTCGCCTTAACGGTGTAGTCGCCGCTGGAAAGCGACACCGGGTCCGTCATGTTCGTGTAGCTGGCTTCTACGGTAAGCCCGTTCAGATTCAGAACCTCGCCGGCGTAATAATCGGTCTGCCAGGGACCGGTTGCGGCGAGCGAACTGAGGATGTTCCTCTGAATGGAAATGGTCACACTCTCCGTGACGGTGATCGAGTTCGAGTGCCCTGTCGGCGTGTACGTATACTTGACCGTAAGGGTTTTCGAGCCGATGTCGCCTTCATCGAAGGCATAGGAAACATTATCGTAAGTCGTTCCGTCGATCAGAATGATATAGGTGCCGGAACTGATCGACGTGCCGAGCGTGAGCGCCGTGCCGCCAACGTTGGTCACGGTGTCGTCATACAGCGTTACGGTCAGAGAGGCGTTCGTCCAGTCAAAGGAATCGGTTCCGTACTGGAAGAGTGTTTGCGTTCCGGCCGGAACATCAACATCAAGATATGCGTTTACGTCGTTGTCCGCAAGAGCGGATACGGGCGCAAGCGTGAGCAGGAACAGCAAGCCCAGGAAAAGGGCGACGGTACGCTTCATTCGGTACACATCCTTTCATGCATGCGAGACGTTCTGTCGGAAGAATTATACATGAACGGAATATTTGTGTAAACATTGTGCACGAATATGTTACGGATATTTCACACATCGGGTACAGTTCGTTTCCAGAAACGCCCTATTTTCCGCCGTATTTTTCCTGTAATTCCGCCGCAAACCGCGCTTGGCTGCACCGATGTTGACGGTACAGGGGCGTTTTGCATTATATAAATGAAGTGATTTTTCAATCACCACGCAGCCGAATGGTACGGCGCAACGGGCGTACGTCGCTGCCCGACCGCAAAAAAGATGGATAGAATGGAATAAATATGCAATCAAACGGCGTGTATACACGAGACTGGGCGGCCGGCTGCACGACCGACCGCCGCCGGTCTGAAAGGGCTCTGGGTTTGTGGAAGAACGCGGGGTTTCTTATCAGTGAACTCCGACCGCATCGGTTTTACGGCGCGGATGGATCGGACGCGTACTGGAAGGAAGCGGCTGTTCCGCGGCCGCACGCCCCGTGGAGGAGACGAAAAAGAGCGGAGGCGCGGGCACCATGCCGAGCATCCGGAAAAGAAGCCGGGGGTAAAGGCCGATCCTGTTTTCGCCGATTCTTTTTTCCGCACTGAACCGTACCTCCCGGTATGATACGCGCGGGTTTGCGGCAATGAAATATGGTGCGGCCGCAGGCCTGTCCACCGCCGGACCGAACCGGCGAATGTTAAATATAATATAGTAAGGAGAGGAAAAGCGCAGGGAAGCGCCGCATGTCCGGCAGGGACTTGGTTCTCCATTATGACACAGCGGAGCGACGGAATCCGGCGCGGGGTTTCCGCGTGGAGCGGCAGTGTGATATAATCACGGATGAAACCGATCCGATCGGGTAAGATCGAACCGTAGCGGCCGGGCGGCCGCGCCGCCGCAGGGGATATGCCGGGCGGCACAGACTGTGCGAAAGGAAACGAAACAAAATGAAACGGACGATCTACCTTTTGGCCGGCGTGCTGTTGCTCGTCGGTCTTCTGACCGGATGCAAAACAAACCCGGCTGAACAAACAGCGGAGCCGACGGCGGAGCAGATGGTGGGGGAGACCACCCAGGCCGGCTACGACGGGATCACGTTCAGCCTCACGGGCCTGATGGGCGAGACGGTCGACGATTCCATCATCCGCGGCAACAAGCTGACGATGGTCAACTTCTGGGCGACCTGGTGCGGCCCCTGCGTAAACGAAATACCGGATCTTTCCAAACTCAACGACGACTATGCGGACAAGGGCTTCGGCGTCATCGGCGTGCTGTTCGCCGATACGGATACGGATGGGACGAAAACGTTTCTCGAAGAAAAGGGCGTATCGTATCCGGTCGTTTCGGTGGCGGGCGTGTTCTCGGATCTGTCCGCAAACTTCAGCGCGATTCCGACGACGATGTTCTTCGATGTTAACGGCGAGCAGGTCGGCGAGACGGAGGTCGGAGCAAAGGAGTATGACGAATGGGCGGCACTGATCGACTCGCTGCTGGAACAGGCGTCTTGAAGCGCGCGCTGCCGTATCTGATTCTGGCGGCGGGCGCCGCGTTCCTTCTGACGGGCATCTGGCGGGGGGAGACGGCGGTCGTGCTTTCGCGCGCGGCGCATATCTGCCTGGAGTGTATCGGAATTGGATAAGCCAGCGGGAGAACGATTCAAACGAAATAAACTGCGCCATGCCGTGCAGGGCGTATGGACGGTCCTGACGAACGGGTACCTGATCGGGTTCGCGCGCGGCCACATCTGGCAGGGCGGCAGCAAGGTCGTCTGCGTTCCGGGCCTGAACTGCTATTCCTGCCCCGGCGCGCTCGGTGCGTGCCCGATCGGCTCGCTGCAGGCGGAACTGGCGGCAAGCAGCGTGAAGTTCCCGTATTATGTGGTCGGGTTTCTGCTTGCGTTCGGGGCGCTGTTCGGTCGGTTCGTGTGCGGCTTTCTCTGCCCGTTCGGGCTGGTGCAGGACCTGCTGTACAAAATCCGCACGAGGAAGATCGGCGCGTTCCGGGCCGATCGTCCGCTGCGGTTTGTCAAATACGGCGTGCTGCTTGTACTGGTGATTGCGCTCCCGCTGCTGGTGAAAAATGCCGCCGGCGTGGGTACGCCGTGGTTCTGCAAGCTCGTCTGCCCCTCCGGGACGCTGTTCGGCGGGATTCCGCTGGTAGCCGCGAACGCGGATCTGCAGCCGCTGGTCGGCTGGCTGTATGGCTGGAAGATCGCCGTTCTGATCGCGATCGTCGCGCTTTCCGTTTTTCTGTACCGGCCGTTCTGCAAGTATCTCTGCCCGCTCGGCGCGGCGTACGCGCTGTTCAACCGCGCGTCGCTGTACCGGCTGCGGCTCGACGAAACGGCGTGCATCCACTGCGGCAAATGCGCGCGCGCCTGCCGGATGGGCGTGGACCCGTCGAAGCGGCCGGACGATATGGAGTGCATCCGCTGCGGCGACTGCGTGAAGAACTGCCCGACAAACGCGCTTTCGGCCGGATTTTGTTTTACCCGGCGCACAAACGGCACGGCCGGCCGGGATGCCGGAAAACCGGACCCGGACCGGAATGCAGAAAGCGAACAATAATTATAGAATTAGGTAGTGATTCAACCGCTTCTGCGTACAGGCAAAACCTGTAACAGCGACGCTTGCCGGCGAACGGAGGCAGATATCAAACCGCGTTTCAGCGGCTCGCGCGGGAAAGCATGTTCTGCCGACGCGCACGGCTGCTTCAGTCTGTAAAAAAGTTTTCTTACAGGAGGTTTCACCCCTGTATCCCACCCAAAGGATACGTCCCTTGGGAATCTTGATTCTATTTAGGTTAGGGCGCGTGTGGGAATGGGTTCTTAGGCCGTTACGGCTCGAAACGGTGGCTTGGAGGCGGAGCCTCCAATGGTTCCCCTTTATCGACAAGCGGAAGCGGCGCGGCCGCTTTCTTTTTTTGCCTTGCGCTGACCGGGGAACACAATGCGCGCGGACGGGCGAATCCGGCTTGCGGAAAACGCCGTTTCACTTTCCGTTTTTCAAAGGCCCGGATGGCGGCGAACGCGGGGGAAACCACCCTGGGACGATCCGGACGGATGATAAATACTTTGCAGGTAGCCGCTACTATATGGGGTAGAACTATGAAATGCTGACAAGTGAGGACATGCCTTCGGCGGGTGAGCGTTCAGATTCGTATTTGGCTCGGACCGATGGCCGAAGAGCCTCGGCTCGGAACAATCCCGCGGCTGCAGCGGCCGATTTCCATATTACTGCGCGAATACCGATAGCACGCCGCCGTAGGGATCGTACAGCGTAATGGTATTCTTCTTTTTTTTGCTGAGCGGTTTCTCCTCGCCCGAAAAAACGTAGTCCCCGCCGCCGCCCTCCGCGGAGACGGTCAGCGTTTCGCCTGCGCCGAGAAACGCGTCGTCTGGGAAGCGAAGGATCGCGTCCGAACGGTCGCTATAGAGCAGATACCCTGCAAGGTGAATCGTCGAAACATCGTCGTTCCGGATGGAAACGGTCTGCGTGGAGGCGTCGGCGGAAACGATGGAAAGCTGCGCGGCGGGGTGCGCGGGGACCGGGACCGATACGACGGGGGTCCCGTCGCCGTCGAGCGTGATCAGCACGCCGAGTGTAAAATCCTGCGTGCAGTACACCGCCGCGGGGGAAAGCGCGCTGTAAACGCGCGCGTTGGCGGAGTCCTCGTCCTCGTCCGTATCGGTGGAAATGACGGCGACGGAAGGGGAGACGGCTTGGGCGAGCGCGTCGCCGGTGGCGTCCGGGTTGCCGTGGTTTGCGACCTTCAGCACGTCGGCGGACAGGTCGATCCCCGCGCTGAGCAGGTCGTTCTCCTCGCCGGACTCCATGTCCCCGGGAAAAAGGAACGTCGTTTCACCGAGCGTAAAACGAAGAACAAGCGAGTTTTCGTTGTCGTCCGATTCATTGAACGAAAGCGGGCCGAGCACGGAAAACGAAACGCCGTCCGCGACCTCCACCGTTTCTCCGGCGGATAATTCCGTATGCGAAAGGTTCAGCTTTTCGCAGCGCTGCACGATCTTTCCGTCGCCGTTTTTGTTTTTTTCGGAAAGAAGCGAGGAGTAGACCATGCCGATCGGATAGTTCGCGGCGAGCGCGCCGAGGCCGCCGATATGATCGGAATGGCTGTGACTTAAAAAGATCGCGTCGATTTCGGAAACGCCGAGCAGGTTCAGCCCGGCGAACAGCTGCGGCGCGGAGGCGGCCGTACCGGTGTCGATCAGCACCGTCCGCCCGCCGAACTGCAGGATGGCGGCGTCCGCGCGTCCGACGTTGACGAACAGAACCGAGAAGGACTCGGCCGTCGGAGAAACGGACGGGGACGCGGCGGCCACCGCGGGAGCGGCGGAAGCGGACGGCGTCGGGCTCGGCGCGGAAACCGACGGGCGGCAGCCGCAAAGAAGCGCGGCACACAGGAACGCCAGCGCGACCCCCAAAACGCAGAATTCGGATTTACCGAAACGATGGTTGCGATTCATAAAGCGATTATAAAATACCCGGCAGGGGAATGCAAATCTGTGCGGAAAAGTCCTGCGGAATATGGGATTTTTCTTCAAATTGTGTTATACTGCAACGGTTGACGGCGCCGCGGAGGGCGGCATGCCGGAGCCTGTGAGGCCATTGCATTTTGCCGGGCAACCGCGCATTTTCGTTTGCCCTTTGAACTGCCGGGCACCAAAGAGCGCAGGAGGAACCGCTCCTGCGGGCGATCCGCTGTGCCGGCAGAGCCGACGCAGCCCGAATTTATACAGGCGCAGGGTTTCGCCCTTCACAACCCAGAGGGTTTTTTTGACAGACAGCGAGCCGCCGCACAAACGGTTCGCCGTATAGATGGATATCGTTTGGAGGCAGGTATGCAGTATAATTTCATGAACGATTACAACGAGGGCGCGCACGAGCGGATTCTGGAGGCGATCCTTGCCGCCAACCGCGAGCAGGATATACCGTACGGGCTGGACGCGCATTGCGCGCGCGCACGCGAGCGGATTTTGGGCGAGCTGGACGGAGCGGACAGCCGCGTGCACTTTCTGGTCGGCGGAACGCAGGCTAACATGACGTTCATTGCCTCGGTGCTGCGGCCCCATCAGGGAGCGATCGCGGCGGAGACGGGGCATATCAATGTGCATGAAACGGGCGCCGTTGAAGCGACGGGGCATAAGGTGCTTGCGCTCCCGTCCGGCGACGGCAAGCTCTACGCCGAGGACGTGGAGCGATTTGCGGCGGCACACTACGCGGACTGCAACGCGGAGCATATCGTGCAGCCGGGACTCGTCTATATCTCCAATCCGACCGAGATCGGCACCATTTATAATAAGAAGGAATTGACTGCGCTCAGAGACGTCTGCAGGCGGTACGACATGCGCCTGTACGCGGACGGGGCGCGGCTCGGCTGCGCGCTCGCTGCAAAAGGGAACGACCTAGCGCTTGCGGACATGGCCCGGCTGACCGATGCGTTTACCATCGGTGGTACCAAGATGGGCGCGCTGTTCGGCGAAGCGCTCGTACTGAACGACGATACCCTAGACCGTGATTTCCGATATATCCTCAAACAGCGCGGCGGCATGCTGGCAAAGGGGCGGTTGCTCGGAATCCAGTTTGAAACGCTCTTTACCGACGGGCTGTATTACGAAATTGCGCGTCACGCCGTCACGCTGGCGCAGCGGCTTTCGGACGGCGTCGCGGCGCGCGGCTACCGTTTGTTCACGGATTCGCCCACCAACCAGATCTTTCCGATTCTCCCGCGCGAACTGCTCGAAACCATATCGAAACAGTTCGGCTTTTCGTTCTGGCAGCGGTACGACGCGGAGTGCGATGTCGTACGGTTCTGCACCTCCTGGGCGGCACCGGAACGCGCGGTCGACGCGCTGCTCACCATGATTCCGGAATCCCGCTGAACAGAGCATAAGCGCGGCGGCAAATAGAAAAAAATCGACTTTTAATAAACACGCAAACGGTAATTTTTGCGGGATTCGATAAAATATGCGCTTTTGATACACCCACATGGGTGTACACAAATGTTTTCGTTTCCCATATACTTCAAAACAGTATCAGTATATCTTTTTGCCAGGTTTTGCGGAAACAGTTCGGGACGGCGCGTTTACCGGCGCGGGTCTGCGTTGGTCCCAGTAAGGGCGGTTCAGTATCAGGAATGGAATGCTCGCGGAATCGTAAAAGCTTTTTAAGGGGAATTTTCCTCGCGGTTCTTACGCTTGCGTGCGTAATGGCCGCATTTTTGTTATTTCCCGCCGGCGCGCGCGCGGATGAAGAGCCCACAGCCACGCCCGTTCCGGGCGAGAGCGACGTAACGCAGAACACCGACACGACGCCGGACGGTACGGCTGTTATCGAGGAGCATCTGCTGGAAAACGAGGTTCCCAATACCCTTACGACGGATGATGATACGGACACGACCAACGACCTGATGGAAACGAAGTCCGCCTATACCATTCAGACAAGCTATACCTTCGATAATGCGGAGATTGAGGAAGTGCCGGATCCAGACGACGCGGACAATCCGATCGTTGAGGCGAACACCGACAATGCCATTCAGCGCGCCATCGACAAGGCGCTTTCCGAAGTTACCAGCAATACCACGCAGATTACGATCTCTGTCAGCGACGGCGAATACAACGGCGATATCGACATCAATGTCTTCAGTACGGAGTACGGTCTCACGCCCGCCAGCATCAACGCGGCGAACGGGCTCACGATCGTCGTGGCGGCCGAGGATGCGATCACGACGGACGCCGACGGCGTCGTCACCGGATTCACGACCGAGTCGGCCGGAAACGTGAAGGTCAACGGCTCGATCAATATCACCGGCGGGGACGGCATCGATGTGCTGCTTGCCGGCCTCTATCTTTCGCTCAGTTCGACCGTAAATAATTCGCAGTCCAATCTGGAGATCCTCGGCACCGCCAAGGACGATACGATCAACACCACCGTGATCGGCGACGACGCGACGCTTGAAATCGACGGCGGCGAGGGGGCGGATACCATCACCGCGTCGGTCAGTTCGACCAGTACGATCAGTACGGCCGATCCGCCGGCGGGCGAGGACGCGATTCAGCTCAGCGGCGGCAGCGGCAACGATACGCTGACGGTCAAGAGCACGAAGTCCTGCGATACACGGTCTTCAAACGGCGTTACCGTCGACGGCGGAACGGGCGACGACACGTTCAATCTGGACGTTTCCTGCGGCAGCTTTACGCAGCAGGTGACCATTGCCGGAAACGACGGCACCGGCGACCGCCTCAACCTCACCGGCGAGCTTTCCGAGACCGCCGCGCTGCCGATCAATCCGGCGAGTACGCAGGCGCTGATCCAGCTTACCAATGATAATGAAAAATCACTCGCGATTGTGGTGAGCGGCGTGGAAGCCTATACCGATGCGCTCGAGAATAAGACGAGCATTGCGATCACGCGGATCGCGGACGGAAAACTTTATTGTGAAATCAGCGGCGTAGAGCAGGAGATCACGACGCTGGCGTCGTTTACAAACTACACGTTCTCGGAGCGCGAGGTGCCCGATCTGAGCGTGAGCGGCGACACGTTCCTTTCCAGCCTGGTGTTCAGCTACAGCAAGGCGGACTGGAATTCCACCGTCGAGGCGCTGACGATCAATAATCTCTACGCGCCGGGACTCAACCTGGTGTTCGATAGCCAGAAGATCGTCTTTTTGGGTGCGGTCGTCGGGAACTGCATCACGGCCACGGCGCTGGATACGGATACTTCGTTCGGCTTCGACATTCCGGAGAAGACCGCGCACCCGACCGACGGCAGCAACGACGTGAGCTTCAGCCTGCTGGATGTGGTGAGCATTGCGGAAATCGAGATTTCGGCCGGCGCAAGTCTGACCGCCAGCGGAGCGATTTCGCTCTCCGCCACGACGAACCAGACGAAGGGCATGATCGACATCGCGGGCGCGACGGGTTCGCTCAATTTCGTCAACGTCAAGGTCGGCTCCGCGCTGATTACGATCAACGGAAATCTGATTGCGCTGTCCGGCGCGATCAGCGCCATCGCGAAGGCGAACGTCACGCTCTCCAGCACGAACAGCACCCTGGCCTCCGCGTGCATTCCGATTGCGGTCGGCGTGGTCGTGGTCGCGGCCGAGGTGACGCTCGGCGAGGGCGCGCGGATCGAAGCGAGCAACGGCACGGTGACGCTGAGTTCGTCGACCAACGTAACGATTACGTGCGAGTCCACGACGGGCAAGCTGCCCGTTTCAATCTCCGCGGCCGTCGCGGTGATCAATTCGCACGTGAGCGTCTACGGCGACATCGTCGCGGGCGGCGACGTAACGCTTTCCGCGCTCGGCAATCTGACCTCGACGGTGACCGCGCAGAAGGGCTCGAACGCTTCGTCCACGAGCTCGTTCGGCGGATTCTTCGCATTCTCCGTGCTGATTCAGGATGTGAACGCCTGCGTCGCAGGACCGGACAGCGGCACGGCCGGCAGTTCCTCCGTCACCTCGACGGGCGGCGGCGTATCCATCACGTCCGAATCGAACGAGTCCTCCGCAACGTCGGCGACCTCCGCCGCGCCCGAAGCGGGCGAGGGCGGCACGGGCGAGAACAGCACGCTTTCCTCGGTCAGGACGCTGGTCACCACGCTGCTCGACGTTGTTGGAAAGAGCGAATTCGTTTCGTCCATGAACACCGTTCTTTCCGATAAGTTTACGAGCGCCCTTTCGAAGATCACAGAAATGCTCAAGGGGTCCGACGGATACGCCATACAAACCAAGACGACGGAGAACGGGACGATCAGCGCGCCGACCAAGGCCGCGGCCGGGACGACCGTTGCCGTCAGCGTTACCCCGAAGGACGGATACGAGCTTTCGGGCGATACGCTTCTTATCAAATATCTGGCGCCCGGCGCAAGCTCTTTCGTCACCTTTACGGGTACGATCACGAAGGATGCGGACACGGGGTCCTATAAATTCACCATGCCGAACGGCACCGTAACGATCGACGCGGTGTTCGCCACCGCAACCACGACGTCCGACGACGATGACGGCGACCTCGGACTGGGCGACCTGTTCAATGAGGACGACGGCGAAACGCTCGGCATCAGCGAGCTGTTCGACGAGGCGGCGGGCGATGAGCAGGATACCTGGTACGACGATCCTTCCGACACGGGCGCGTTCAGCGTAACGTCCGATCCGACCATGACGGGCGGGGCGGTGCTCTCGACCGATACGAAAGCGGACGCGGGCACACTGGTTTCCCTGCTGGTCAATCCCGGGACGGACAAGAAACTCACCGACAGCACGCTCAAGGTCCTGCTCGGCACGACCGAGGTTGCGCTGACAAGCAAGGGTAATAACGAATATACGTTCACAATGCCGTCCGGCAACGTCGTGATTCAGGCATCGTTTGAGGACGTGCCGTCCGACGAACAGACGAGCGAAACGACAAACTCCGGCTCCAGTTCGTCTGCACAGGTTACGGGTGCGCTGGCTGTGTCCGTCGTGCTCAACACGAACAACGCCTATATCGATACCACGCGTTTCGTCACCGCGGCGGGCACGGTTTCCATAAACGCCACGGGCAACACAAAGGCGACCGCGCTGGCGGACGGCTCCCCGATCGGCGAGGCGGCGGCTTCCGCGGCGGCGGCCAGTTCGGATGATGTGACGAATCCGTCCGACGGCACGATCTATCCGGAGAATGAAATCACCGACAAGAACATCAAGATCGCCGCAACGATCAACGGCAAGGTCGAATTCGTCTCCGTCAACACCGAGGACAAGGCCGCGTTCACGGTCACCCCGTGCGACGGCTACGCGCTCGATGCGACGAAGCTCACCTATACCTACACCAACAGCACGGGCACGGTCGTATCGCCCGCCACGCTGACGGCCGGTTCCGGCGGGAGCTACTATTTTGTAATGCCGACCGATCTCAAGGAAGGCACAAACATCACGGTCTCCGCCGAATTCACGGCGGTGCTCAACAACGTGATTGTGGACAGCATTCCCGCGGGAGGAACGGCGACCTCGCCCGTTACGGAGGCCAAGAAGGGCGATCAGATCACGCTGACCATCACGCCGGACGCGGGGTGGAAGGTGCAATCCGTCACGCCGACCAGCGGAACGGTTGCGGAGACGGACGGCACCTACGTCTTCACGATGGGGGACAGCGAGGCGCACATCGCCGTCGTGTTCGAGCAGAAGGGCATTGAGGTCAAGGTCGTCGAGGTGCTCGACGGCAATACGACAAACCTGGTCGGAACAGAGGGCTACGTCGAGGCCGACTATATCGCGCTCAAGGATACGTACTGCGACACGGGCGAAACGTTCACCTATACGCCCGGCACGAAGGTGACCGTAGACGGCAAGACCCTTACGGTCAACGCCTACTGGTACATGACGGGGACCGGCGGCACGTCCGTCAAGGTCGGCGCAACGGCGTTTACAAAGACCGACAACGGGTTCATCGTCCCGGACGAAGCGACGAATCCGACGTATTTCGTCGGCGTTTGCCTTACGCTGACCGACAAACCCTGCACGGTCACCTATACGAATTCAACCGAAACCTACGGCAAGGTAAGCGGCGCGCTGCGGGCCGACCCGAACGAAACGCTGACCTTTACCGTAACGCCTGAAACGGGCTATAAGATTTCCACAATCAAAGTAAAGACGAGTCTCAATTCGACCGAGACCACGCTCAAGGCGGATGCAAACGGCGTTTATACCTACACGTTGCCGGCCCTTGCAACCGGAAGCACGAGCATGACCGTCACCGTGACGAGCACGTTCGTTTCCGATCCGAACGCGCAGTCCGGGACGTCCGGCTCCAAGTCGGTTAGCCTCGGCGTGGGCGTTTGCGTGGCCGTCACAAAGCATACGAACAACGCCTATATCCGCACCGGCGAGATCACCGCGAACGCGCTCACGCTCACCGCGATCTCCGGCGACAGCGGCGACCGCGTTACGAGCAAGGCGGAAAGCAAGGCGGGCTATTCGGCAGGGAACATCGGCATCGGCGGCGCGGTCACCGTGCATGTCGTGGCCATCAAGACGCGCGCCGTCATCGCGAACACCGCTGTGATCAACCTCGGCAGCGGCGTGCTGAAGCTGAATGCGGAGTCCTATGAAGAAGTAACGACAAATGCCGAAGCGACCTCGACCGAAAGTGGCGGCAAGGTCGGCGTAGGGGCCGGCATCGCGGTCTGCGCGGCCGGATTCGACACGGTGTCCGGCGTCCAGAACGGCACCCCGGTGCGCATGCAGGCGGGCAGCGTCGGCGACGTTTCCATCACCGCGACCAACGATCTTTCCGAGGCCATGAAAGCCGCCGCGGGCAGCGCGGGCGGCGTATCCGTTACGCCGGTGCTCGGCCTCGATATCTCCGGCGCGTTCGTGCAGGCTTACCTTGGCAGCACGCCGGATACGGGCGCGAACGCGACGCTGGTTTCCTCGGGCGATATTGAGATCAAGGCAAGCAGCAAATCGGTGCGCGAAACCGCCGCGAACGCGGCCGCCGCGGGCGGGAACGTCGGCGTCGGCGGGTCGTTCATGATCACGGTGCTCAACGACGGCGCAAAGAGCTATCTGAAGCGCAGCGTCACGGGCAAGAACGTAACGGTCAGCGCGGTCGCCCGCAGCTCCCTGAAATCCACCTCCCGCGCCGGCTCCAACGGTTCCTCGAGTTCGTCCTCGTCGGCGTCAAGCTCCGGCAGCGGGGATTCGTCCGGAGACTCCGACTCAGACTCAGGCGGGGAGTCGGACCAACAGGCGGATAAGGCACTCGCCGGCGGCGGAACGCTCGCCGGGCAGACGGGCAGCACCAATTCCACGCAGCAGAGCGTGACAAACTCGTCGACGAACCGGCAGACGGCGCAGACGAGCGAGGGCAATATTCAGATTGCCGCCGCGTTCAACCTCAATATCCAGACCAATACGTCCGAGGCATACATTGACGGCGGCATCCTTGTGACGGCGGACGACGGCGACGGAGATCCGCTCACGATCGACCCGGACAACGGCAACGTATCCATCACCACCCAGAACGACACAGACGCGGCCGTATACGCCAACGCCTCCGCCACAAAGGCGAAGATCGGCGTGGGCGTTGCCGTGTCGATCAATATCGTTACCTATTCCAATATCGCGCATATCGACGATGCAAACGTGACGGCAAACACCCTCACGCTTACTTCCCTGATGGTGCCGCTGAGCAAATCGACGAAGGTGCTCGCGCCCGTATCCAACAGCGCCAACATCATCCAGATTCTCATTCAGGCCGAGGTGGAGAAGCTCATCGACGAGCTCGACGACGCGCTCGATATCGAAGGCCTGCTCGACGGCATTTCGCTCGTCATGACGGACGAGAACGGAACGGAAACCGTTACGACGGACTTCTCCGAGTTCCTCGCATACCTGGCCGGCAAGATCGCGGGCGAGATCGCGGACGACGTCGTCGCAGGGACCGGGCTTGAGAAGCTGCTCTCCGCGAATATCGAGGAAATGATCGACGCGCAGATCACGAACATCAAGACCGCGATCGATAACCTCACCTCCGATTGGAGCGACGCGCAGAAATCCGAGCTCACAAGCAAGATCAAGGACGTTCTGATCAACGTCGTGCTCGGCCAGATCGTCACGTCGGTGACGAACAGCGTCGTTACCTCTCTGAATTCGGACACAACCGCGACGCTGAAGCAGAAGCTGATCAATGCGATTTCCGAAAGCACGATACTGCCCGCGATGACGGACGGCGCAAAGACCGCGCTGACCGGCGTTCTCGGAACGGCGGTCAACCAGCTGACCAAACTGATCTTCGGCGACCTGATCGACGTGGACCAGCTCAAGACCGCGCTGGAGAACATGCGCAGCAACGCCGCATCATATATTCAGGAAAAACTGGAGTCGATGATCGAGGATACGATCAAGACGCTCTCCACCGCCGCGCTGGATACGCTTTCCTACTGGCTGGACTGCGCGGTTGAGACGGCGGACAGCGTGCCGACGCATGCGTTTGTCACGGAAGCCATCGCGGGTGCGGGCGCGACGGAAGTCGGCGTTGCCGGCAGCGCCGCCGTGGCCGTGATCAACGGCACAACAAAGGCGTATATCGCCGACGCGGCGAGCGATTCCCTCTACCGGAACGTTACCCTGAACGGCGCGCTGACGATTCGTTCGGAATCGACCCAGAGCGACGATCTGACCGCGACCTCGGCCGTTACGAGCGGCGGCGCGGCGGATCAGAACAAGAGCTCCGGCGCATCCGACGCGGGCTCCGACGATACGTCGAGTTCAACCGTCGGCGACGAACTCGGCGATACGACCGTGACCGACGAGGATGAGAACGGCAACGCGACCACCGTTACGCAGAACCGGTTCATCATCAACGAGGTTACCGGCGGAACGATCGAGGTTTCCGGCAACCAGACCGCGGCCGGCAAGACCATAACGATCACCGCTACCCCCGATACGGGCTATAAGGTCGACAAGGATTCCATCAACGTCGTCTGTTCCTATGATACGATCGGCGAGATCAGCACGATTGAAAGCACGGCGTTCCCCGGCCGCGATTACACGTTCACCATGCCGGACCTCTGGGCGGACGGCGTGCCGGACGACGCCACGATCACGATCTCCCTCGAGTTTGCGGAGGATACGCGCTCGATCGTCACGGAGGTGACGAGTTCGCCCACCGACGGCGGCACGATCACTACCGACCAGACCGACAGCAAGGCGAAGGCGGGCGACCGCGTCGTTGTGAAGTTCACGCCCGCGAGCGGGTATAAGCTGGTCGACGACAAATCCAACATGGACACGCTGACGATCACCTACACCAAGGAAGGCGAGACGTCGGCGACCACCGAGAAGCTGACCGTCATCGAGGACAACGGCGGCACGGGCTACATCGCCTATGTGTTCAGCATGCCGAAGCTCGAGGAAGGCACATCGCTGACCATCAAGGGCGCGTTCACGAACGACCCGGCGGCGGGCGCGGACAATACCAGCGGCGCGACCACCAATACCAAAAACAACAACAAGAAGTCGGTCGGCATCGGCGCGTCGTTCGCGCTCGACTATGTCAAAATGACTGTCGAAGCGGGCGTCGGGACGAACCGGACCGTTTCCGCGGCCACGGCCGACATTCGTGCGATCGGTAATCACGATATCGAGAACATCACGGTTTCCGGCACAGATCCGCTCGCAACCGACGGGCAGCCCGCTTCGGAGGGCGGCGATAGCGACAAGTGCAAGGATATCTCCGTGGACGCTTCCGCGGCGGTTACGATCACGTACAACACCGTGCTGGCGTATGTACGGGTGGGCGCGACGATCACAACGAGCGCCAATACGCTCAATCTCGACGAAACCGAATACGACGATACGGCCACCCAGGAGGAGAAGGACGCCAACGCGATTTACGCGGGATTCGCGCTCTGGGCGAATCAGACCGGCAAGACTCTGACGCAGGCCAGCGGCTTTGCGGCGGGCGGCGAAACAGCCGTCGGCGCGGCGGTGGCCGTGAGTATCATCAACTCCGACGTGAGCGCGGCGTTCGCAGGAACGGGCAGTATCGTAAACGGCGCGGCCAGCATCCGTGCGGTCACGTTTGATCAGGACGACGTCAAGGCGCTCGCAACCGCCATCGGCGCGGATATCGACCGCATCTCCAAGAAATATCAGGGTGCCGCTGCGGACGCGGAAACCGGCGCGAACGACGTAACCAGCGGGGACGTGTTCAGCGGCAGCGAAGGCGAGAATGCAAACAACGACACGGCGAGCAAGACGAACGCCGAACTGAACAGCAACAAGAACAACGAAGCGGACACGACCGAGGATCCGGACAATGTTCCCGGCGACGCGACGAACAATAAGCCGCTTTCGAGCAACGTGCTCGACACGCAGAATACGCAGACCGAGGGCACGAACCGCACGGATTCCGATACGACCACGGCCGGCGAGTATGCCGACGACAATAACGACGCGAGCACGCTCGGCGGCACGCAGAATGTCAGCTCCTCCTCTTCGGACGGCGCCGGCAAGCAGAAGGTGCAGGTGGCGGCCTCCGTCGGACTCAACATCACGGCGCACAAGGCTTCCGCCGAGATTCTCGGCACGATCAGCGCGAATTCGCTTACGATCCTCGCGCAGAACCACGGCAACTTCCTCACCAAGGCGTCCGGCGTTGCGATGAGCCTTTCGCAGAACGCGAACTCCATCGGCGCGGGCGTCGCCATCAGTCTCAATAAAAACGAAGCGAACGTCCTGATCGCGGCGAACGTGACAACGCACGGCGACGTAGCCGCGGTAGCCGACCTGACGCAGAATATGGACGGCGATTACCGCGGACTGCTCGGCGCGCAGGCCATTGCGGGCGCGGCCTCCGGCAGCGGCAGCAAGGCATCGGTCGCGGGCGCGATCGCGGTCATCGTCAGCCGCGCCAAGACGAGCGTAACCGTGGCGGACGGCGTGACCATCGACGCGGACAAAACGGCCGGCGGCAACATCGTCCTCTCGGCGTCGGACAAGAGCAAGCTGGCGCTTCGCGCGGGCGCGCTGAGCGTTTCCAAGGGCTCCGCGGTCGGCGTGGGCGCATCGTTCGCGATCATCTACGCGCATAACGAAGTGCTTGCCACCGTCGGCGACAACGTGACCGTGCGCGGCGCAAGCTGCACGGTTTCGGCCGCGAAGCTCCGCGTGGACGATTCCGATTACCTCAATTCCTTCGGCATCGACGAGCTCCTGACCAATTCCACGTATTACACCGATCCGTCCACGGGCACGCAGGAATATACGCCGGCGAGCGTCCGCGAGCAGTGGAAGCGCTCCGGCGAGCTCGGCATGGTCGATATGTACAAGACCAGCGCCGATTCGGGGTATACGATCGACGTGAACACCTCGACGAGCCAGTTCCTCGACGCGATGGATCTATTGAATTTCCTCTCGTCGAACAACTATTACGCGGAAGCCATCGCAGGCTCGATCGACAACGGCTCAAGCTCGGGCGGGAAAGCGTCCGTGGGCGGCTCGATTGCCATGATCCTGTTCTTCAACACGACCGAAGCGAGCGTGGGCGATAACTTCACCGCGGACCTGACGGGTGATATGACCGTTTCGGCGAGCGCGAACACCACCGCGCGCATCATCGCCGGCGCGCTCTCGTTCAGCCGCTCGAAGGCGGGCGTCGGCATAACGATCGGCTTCGCGCTCAACGAGGATACGGTGACCGCGAGCGTCGGAAACCGCACGGACGGCACGAGCGCCATCAGCGCGGGCGGCAATTTCAGCCTTACCTCGTCTCTTAAGACGGAGATCCTCGTCATCACCGCGGCGGCGGTCGCGGCTCTGGCCAGCGACAGCAACGCCGTCGGCGGGGCGATCAACATCATCGCACCGAAGAATGAAGCGTACGCGACGATCGGCACGGGCGTCGTGATCAACGCGGGCGGGAACATCCTCGTCTCCGCGTCGACCGATATGGACCTGATGCTCTTCTCGCTGAGCCTGGCAATCGCGCTTGGCAAGGTTGCCGTCGGCGGAACGATCGCCGTGATCATCAACCGCTCCAAGTCCATCGCGGAAGTCGGCGACGGCGTCACGATGACGGCACTTGGCGACGTGAACGTGCTCGCATCGTCCGAGGAGAACATGCTCCACGTGCTGGCCTCCGCATCCGGCAGCAAGGACACGGCGGTCGCCGGCGCGCTGTCGGTGCTGGTTACGCTGTCCGAGACGAAGGCGATCTTCGGCGGCAGCGGCAGTATCCAGGCCGGCGGCTCGATCCACGTGACGGCATACGGTTATTCCAAGATCATTCTGGTCGCGGTCGCACTGTCCGTTTCCAGCAAGGTTGCGGTCGGCGCGACGATCGCGGTGAACGTGTTTGACCGCGACGTGCTGGCAAGCGTCGGCGCGGCGAGCGTGCTTCGCGCGCTCGGTGGAAGCGTGACGGTCAGCGCGTACGGCGAAGATTATTTCCTCGCCATCGCGGTGGCGGCGAGCGCGAGCAAGGTCGGCATCGCGGGCACCGTGCCGGTTGTGATCTATCTAAGCGACATCACGGCCGAGATCGGGGATTCCGCGCAGGTGACCGCGTACGATTCGATCGCCGTGATCGCAAATCTCGACAGCGACCTGTATGTATTTGCCGGCGGCGTTGCGGCCGGCAGCACGGCCGCCGTCGGCGCGACGATCTCCACCTTGATCGTGCGGAACAACGTTTCCGCGCTGGTCGGCAGCAGCGCTTCGCTTACCGCGCAGGGCTGCATCCCGGTCGGCAGCACGCTGGCGGACGCCGGCGTCACGATTCCAAACCGTAAGATCCGCCGCCGCGGCGTGATCGTTTCCGCAACCGCGAACGAGGACATGATCATCGCGTCGGTCTCCGCCGCAGCGGCCGGTACGGCCGCCGTCACGGGCGTGATCAACACGCTGGTTGCAAAGGACGTTGTCCGTGCGGAAATCGGGGACGGCACGCAGACCAATGCGGAGGGCGAGGAGGGCTCGTATACCGGTGAACTCGAGGACGGCTCGACCGGAACGATCACCTCGACTTCCGACGTACTGGTGGAGGCGGACGACGAAGCATCCATATGGAATTTGGCGGGCGCCCTGTCCGCCGCTGGAACGGCGGGCGTCGGCGCCACGGTCGTCGTGCTTGTATTCAGCAAGACCGTTACAGCAAAAATAGGGAATCTCGGATCGACGAGCGCTGCCGGCGATGTGACCGTAACGGCGACCACCGTGGACGATCTGATGCTGCTTGCCGTCGCGTTCGGCGCTGCGGGAACGGCGGGCGTCGCGGGCGGCGTGAACGCGCTTGTGTTCCAGAACTGCGTGTCCGCCGTGATCGGCGGCACGGTGACGGCGGGGCGGTCCATCCTGGTGGCCGCTTCCACGGACAGCCTGCTGGTCAACGTGGCCGCGGCGGTCGGCGTCGGCGGAACGGCCGGCGTGACCGCGATCGCGGTGATCACCTACTTCTATAACGAAACCATCGCGAAGGTCAGCGCGAACGCGGACCTGACCGCGCTCGGCGGGGATATCACGATCGACGCGGATTCGGTGGAGACCGTTTCGGGCGACGCGGCGGGCGCGGCGGTGGGCGGCACCGCGGGCGTCGGCGGCACGATCGATATCATCATTACGAAGGTCGTCACGAAGGCGATCACGGAATCCAACGTCAAACTCACGGCGGTGCCGCTCGTTTCTGGCACGCCGTCCGATATCAATATTACGGCGGACGATGCATACAGCCTCGTCGCCATCGTCGTCACGCTTGCGGGCGCGGGCGTCGCGGGCGTCGGCGTGACGATACTCGTTTCGGTCAGCTTCAACACAATCGAAGCCAGCATCGGCGAAAACAACACCGTCGTTGCGGCGAACGACGTGCTTGTGCAGGCGTCGTCGAACCGCGATGTGCTGAGCATCGCCGCATCGTTTGCCGGCGGCGGCGTTGCGGGCGTCGGCGTGACGCTTTCCGCGGTCGTGACGGGCAACCATCTCTCCCAGGACGCGCACGACGCGATCTACGCCAATCAGGAACAGTACGTCGTTGAGGAAGGCGCCTCGACGAAGACCTACAACGTCTACGAGGATGAAGACGGCACCTACTATTACCGCCTGCTCGACGACGACGGGAACGAAACGGACGCGTGGTTCGTATTTAACGACAGCGACACGATGGTTTCGTACACCGGTTCGACGTCGGGCTTTACGGCCGTTCCCACGATCGATCCGCAGACGCAGATCAACGCCGCGTTCGGCAAGGGCAACGACGCCGCGCTCGAAAAGGATTCGTCCGGCAATAGCGATATGCAGCCCGGCGACGACATGGAGGGCAACCTGCTCGCGGGAGACGGACAGAACACAGAGGACCTCGATCAGGGGTATTCGAGCTTCGGGCAGGACGAACAGGGCAGCGCGGAGCTGTATGTGCTCATCGGCGGCAGCTATGTGGTGTACGACGAGAGCAATCCAGCGCACGAGGGACTCACGCACTACCGCGAATCCTCCGGTTCCTACTACGCCGTCGGCGACGACGAGAAAGTGGCCGCGAACGACACGATCTATGTCAAGATCGACGGTTCGTATGTCGAGTACGACGAGGAGAACGAAGATCACCGCAACCTTGAGCATTACCGCCTCGCGACCGACGGAACGTACTTTGCGGTCGGAACGGGCGAGGAAGCAAGCTCGAACAAGACGAGCTCGCTCCAGATTCAGTCCTCCGCATCCTCTTACAGCGATGCGACGAGCGCGCTGATCAAGACCGGGTCGAGCGTAACGGCGAACACCGGCGACATTACGGTAGCCGCGACCGACAAGCTGTCCGCAAATATGATCTCCGGCGCGCTGGCCGTGGGCGGCTGCGCCGGCGTAGGCGTGGGGATTTCCATCGCGATCCTGTACTCGAACGTGCAGGCGGTCGTCGATACGAACGCGACGCTGTCCGCACCGAACGGAACCATCAGCATCGCGGCGATCGCGGGCGCGGACAAGAAGGATATCGAGACGCTCACGAGCGAAAATGTGGACGGCATCGACGAGACGATGAACGACGTCAACGACAAGGTAACGTCGTCGCTCTCGGATAAGGAAACGGCGGATTCGGACACGGACAGCAAGTCCACCATCCGTCTCATCGGCGTGGCGGCGGCCGGCGGATTCGTCGGCGTGGGCGTGTGTGTCGCAATTCTCACGGTATTTACCAACGTCAACGCGGAGCTTTCCGGCAACGTAAGCGCCGCGCGCAACCTGACCGTGCACGCGGGGATCAACTACGGCGAGGCGCTCACGATAACGGTCGCCGCGGCTGGCGGCGCGGTCGGCGTTGGCGTATCGGCCGGCGTGACGTACTTCGAGGCGAACGTGCGCTCCTGCATCGCGAACGCGGCGCAGATCAACAATGTTACATCCAGCATCACCGTTTCCACGAGTGGAACGACGAATGCCATCGCGGTTGCGGCGGCCATCGCGGCCGGCGCGGTCGGCGTTGGCGTCGGCATTGCGCTGACGATCAACCGCACGCGCGTGGATACGTTTATTGGCCAGGGCGTCACGATCGGCTCCGCCTCGGCAAGGCTCACCGTCTCCACCGATTACGAAGCGCACGCGCAGGCGTTTACCGTCAGCTTCGCGGCGGGCGGCGTGGCGGTCGGCGCGACGGTTGCGATCGTGCTGAACATGCTGGATTCCAACACCTTTATCGGAACGATCCAGAACGGGTCCGACGCCGTGACCGGCTCGGTCGTGCGGGACACCTCGAACGCGGTCGTCATGGGTTCGATCACCGTGCGTTCGGTTCAGGTCATTGCGGACAGCGCGGGCAAGGTCACTATCTACGGCGTGGGCGTTTCGGGCGGCGCGGTGGCGGTCAACGGCATCGTCGCGCTCGGGTTCAACTTTGTAACGAACATTGCGGCGATCGCCTCGGCGAACATAACGGCGACGGAAAGCTCGTCGGTCATAGCGATCATGACCGGCAACACGACCGTGACGACGACCGCGCTCGTGGTCGGCGGCGTAGCCGTCGGCGCGACGGTCGCAATCGGGTTCGTCCGCACGATCAACTCCGCCTATGTCGATACGACCGGCGCGGCAATGTCGTTCGGCGCGCTGACGGTCAGCGCCGGCACGATGCAGAGCCCCTCGAATTCGCAGGCCATCGTCACGGTGGTCACCGGCACGGCGGGCGCAATCGCCGTGGCGCTCAACTTTGCAATCGCATTCAACAGCGCGGTGAACAGCGCGCGCGTCGCCGGTTCGAGCGGCTCGCTCGGCGCGACCAGCCTCTCGGTCTACGCCGAGGGCAATACGCGCGCATACGCGATCATCGCCAACTGCAGCGTCGGCGTTCCGCTGACGGTCAACATCTCCTTCTCGTTTGCGCTGCTCGACAGCAGGCAGTACGCCTCGGTCGACGCAAGCGGCGCGGCAATCCGCATTTACGGCGGGCTGACGGTCCTGTCCAAGCAGAATACGACGCTGACCTCGTACGAAAACTTCATTCTGCAGGTTACGTCCAGTGTTACGGACCGCGTCAGCGGCAAGTTCTCGTCGATGGCGGAGGCGTTCATCTTCTCGGCCTCCGCGGGCGCGGTCACGGTCACCGCAAACATCGCTTCTGCGGTGGCGAACGCTGCCGGTTATGCGATGGTAACGGCGGGGAATCTGACAGCGGACGGCGCAATCAGCATCACCAGCAGCGGCAAATCCACGGCGGACGCGAAGATCGCGAATCTTTCGTTCGGGTTTGTCTCCGTCGGCCTGATGGTCGGGTTTGCATACGCCGCGGGCGACTTTGAAGCGATCCTGTCCGCCACCGGCAGCGTCACGGCAGGCAGCGTGTCGGTCACGACGGAATACAACGCCGCCGCATCGGCCATTATCGAGCCGGCGGCCGGCGGCGTAAAAGCGAGCGTATACGGCTTTGACGGCAACATCGGCACGGCGATCACGCTGACGAACGCGCTTGCCGCCATCATCGGCGGCGGCACGGTTACGGCGACCGGCGCGGTCAGCGTCAACGTGACGGGCCGCGCGACGGCGAACGCCGAGATCGCGGGCGTGGAGGTATCCGTCGGCGCGGTCAGCATCGCGATCAATGTGGTGACCGCCAAGGTAACCGCAACGCAGTACGCGAAGGTGGAATCCGTTTCGATCACAAGCGCGACGCTGTCGGTCTCGGCAATCTTCAACAACGCCTCCGAGGTCGGCGCGGTCGCAACGGTCGGCAGCAACGGCAGCGGGAGCGGCGTGTCGGTCAGCATCATCGGCGGGGAGGCGAGCGTTGCCACCGCGCGGATCTCCGCCGTGTCCCATGCGTTTGTGCAGGGCGCGGACCTCGATATCGCCGGAACGCTCTCGGTTTCCAGTATCGCGCGCTCCTATGCCTACGCCGACATTGCTTCGCCGGAAATCAGCGTTTCGGGCTTCAACGTAACGCTGCTCGTCACTTATGCGTATGCGGAAGGCGACTTTGCGGCGTATGTCGACAGCACGGGCTCCTCGGGCGCGGTCAACGTCGGCGCGCTGTCCATCGACAACACGTATTACGCAATCTCCTATGCGGCGACCGGCGCGGCTGGCGGCGTGGGCGTCAGCCTGGTTTCGATTGAAAGCAATATCGCGGAGGCATCCAACAACGTCTCCGCCTACAGCGCGGTCAAGGGCTCCGGCCTCATCAGCGTGGCCGGCAGCGCGTCCGTTACGACGACCGGCTACACCAAGGCGACCGCGGAAGGCCGCGTGCGCGACTTCAACATCGGCGCGATCACCGTGGCCGTGAACGTCATCAAAGCAACGCTCAACACGTCGCAGTCCGCCTACGTTACGATGAACGGTGTGCTGACGGTCGGCGGTGCGCTCACCATTGAGAGTGAAATCGTCAACTCCTCGGAGTACGGCCTCGCAAGTGCGACGGTGGGCGGCTCGTCCGGCTCAAGCGGCGGCGCGAGTATCTCGCTGGTCGGCATCGACGTCAACGAGGCGGATTCATACACCGCAAGCGTGAACAATGCGTATCTTGGCGGGACAGGAACGTTCACGCTCGGGTCGCTGACCGTGAAGGCCAAGTCCGTCCTGACGTCGGAGGCGACGGCAAGGAAGAGCTTCACCGTCGGTCTGATTACGGTAGGCAGTCTGACGGCGTTTGCCTATGCGAAGGATAAAATACAGGCTTACATTTCGGGAACGCCCACGATTCAGGTGCTCAACGGCGACGTTTCCATCCAGGCGATCGGCAACGCGACGGCGAACGCCGTCTGCGAGCAGGCCGGCGGCATCGGCGTGTTCTCCGTGGCGATCTCCAAGGCGGAGTCGCATATCGGCGTGGAGGACACCTCCGGCAATCATAACGGAAACCAGACCGTGCTGGCGGGCATCAGCGGCGCGACCCTGAGTGTGAACGGCGATGTGAACATCCGCGCGTACAACGCGGGCAGCGGGCGCGCCTCCATCGAATCCGGCCTGACGATCGGCCTGATCGAGATCAGCGAAAGCACGCTGCCGACGAAGGCATACTATTATACCGGCGCCTATGTGATAGGCGGGGCGGTCATTGACGCGACCGGAAGCATCTCCGTAAAGAGCGAGGAGCTTGCGTGCGCAACCAGCAACGCGTCCGGCTCGCAGATCGGGTTCGGCATCAGCGCCGAAAGTACGCGCGGCACGAACCGCGTTTATTCCACCAATGTGGTGACCATCAGCGGCACGCTCAACGCGGGCGGTTCCCTGACTGTACTTGCGGACAGCAACGCGAGCATCACAACGAAGAGCCAGGCGGACAGCGGCGGGTTCTTCAGCGGCGACGAACTCAAGGCGGTCACATGCGTTGACCGCGACGTGACCGTATCGGTGCTGGCCGGCTCCGTGCTGACCGCCGATTACGGCGATCTGATCATCAAGGCGTCGGCCGGAGAGAACGACGACATCACGACCGAGGCGCGCATCAGTTCGGGCGGCGTGGTTGCGCTCGGCACCGCGAAGGTCGAAGTCACGCTCGTCAGCGACGTTACGGTCAATATCAGCGGGGATGTGACCATCTGCAGCCGCTTCAACAACGTCGGCATCACCGCGGACGCGTCGGCTGGGACGATGACAGCCGAGGTCACCGTCAACACCAGCGGCCTTGGCGTACGCCCGTTTTCCAAGGTATCGCTGAACGCGACGCTTCACGGGACCGTCAACCTGAACGGCACGGCGGGGCACCTGATCAGCATCGAAGGACGGTATGTCGATATCGAGGCGCTCATCAGCGAGCTGTACATCTACGGTTACACGTACGCAAACGGCAAGGCGCTCGGCGCGGACGTGGATGCGGACACCGAAATCGACGTGCACGCCGAATACCGCACGAATGTTTCGTACGCCACGATCCTCGGGCACGATTCGCTTACCATCGCTTCCGCCGCGCAGCCGGCTTACCGTTCGAGCAATATCTACGGCGTGGCCACGGCCCGCCTGAATGCGATCGGCGAAGCCGTCGCGGAAGTCAATATCGACGGCTGGATCAACGTGCATACGAGCATCGGCAGCGGCGCAACGCTCATGGGCGCCGATATACTCGTGACCTATTATAGATTTAACACCGACCGCAGCGACTACGATCGGAACGTATCGGGCTTCATCTACAAGCACAAGGAAGGCGACAATTCGCTCGGTACGACGGCGGGGGACGGCACCACAAGCGGCGCGGTTATTGCAGACGGCATGGTGCTTTACCTTGGCGACGCGATCGGCGGCATCTACATCGATATCTATTACGATGCGTCCGGCGCGGTGCAGGTGCGGGAAGTCGGGCTGAAGAACGAATCGCAGATCTGGTCGAACACCGGAACGCAGATCATCTTCTCCTCGATCGCAAACGCTCTGCCCGGCACGGCGACGCTCAACGCGACGCGCAGCGGAACGATCTATGTCTACGACCAGAACTATATTCCGGTCGTTACGATCACGAACCACACCTCGCTCGATGTGGCGGTCCGGGATATCACCGTTACCAACATCAACTTCATCGCTCCGATCGTGCGCAACAGCAGCGGCGTTGCGATTTCGATCCCCGACGACTACGTCAGCACCGTAAACAACTTCAAACGCAGGGAGAGCCCGTACACGACGCCGACGATCACGATCGAACATTTCTCCACCGGCGCGACGCGCGTCAACGGCCTGCTCAGCAACCCGAGCGGCGCGATTCAGTTCCTCTGGTCCGGCGTCGACGCAAGCGGGGAAGCGATCTACGGCGGCAGGCTTTCCGCGGTCTCGCAGGTTACGTCGATCAGCGCCGCGATGACGGTTTCGCCGGTCTGGGCGCATACGCTGCTCGTTGTGAACGCCGGCTCCGTGGGCGACGACGAGGAGAACCCGTTTGCGGCGTATCTCTTCAACACCACGGGAACGACATCCTGGGTCGATATCACGGCGTACGGGGATCTGTTCCTCTCGCTGACGGCCGCGGAGTTCGTGGAGCTGACCCAGGCGGAATGGAACACGCAGCCCTGGTACACGGCGGATTCCGAATACTCGGTCGCTGCGCTGACGGGCGTCGGTATCGACATGGAGCTGCTCAACATCGTTTCCGTCGCCGGAAGCGTGGACCTCGAACTGCCGCAGGCAAAACGCGTTTATCACCTCAAGGACACGTCCACGGTCGCCATGCCGGTGCCCGGGACGCTCGAATACGTGACCGACGCGCTGGTCAATCTGAACCAGAACCTGTCGATCGTCGGTGTGGACGCGCTCGAGTACTACCTGCAGAGCTATAACGCGGCGGAGGATTCCTACTGCTTCCTGCTGCCGAACGGCACGCTCCTCTATACCGACTCGCTCGGCAACGTGCTGCGGCTCACAGAGGGCGGAACGGACTTTGCCGTGAGCGATTTCGACTTCGTGCTCGAGAACGGCCGCATCGTGAGCGTGACGCTCGCCCAGGGCGTTTCCATCGACCTTGAAACCGGCTATCTGACCGTTGAGGACAACGTGGCGTTCGACGTGCTGCTTTCGGCGGTCGACGGCGAGTGGCTGTTCAACAACATCTATAACGCCGGTCTCGATTACCAGATCGACCTCGTGCTGGAGCGCACCACGCTGATCAACAACGGAGACGGAACCTACAGCTACGGCAACGAGCAGCAGCTTGTTTCGCTCGCATACTGGTGGTCGAGCGGTTCGCTGACCTATTACTACGTGTCAGGCTATAAACCGGATATCGGCTCGGACGACAGCTATTATCTCGTCAGCTACGACAGCTCAACGAAGACGATGCTGGCCTACCAGCTCGAACCGAGCCAGACCTGCACGAGCAATACGCTGTCCGATGCCGTTCTCACCTGGAATTTCCAGACGAAGGACGGGGACTGGAAGCTCTCCGAAATGCTTGGCTATATGTGCTATACGCTCGATGAGGATGCGTATAACGATCTGCGCGAGGACCACGACGCGGGCTATTCTCTCGAACACGCCGCGTTCAGTCGCGCGGACACGAGCGTATACACCTTCAGCGACTTCATGGGAACGGGCATTCAGATCACCTATCATACCGGCGACAGCAAATGGTACTACGGCACCACGGCGCTTACCGGAATCCGGACCGTATATTCCAACGGAAAGTACGTTTACTTTGTGGCGGATGATTACGAATCGTCCGGCACAACAGAGAGCGTGTATGAGGCGCTGAAGAACAACTACTGGACGCTCAATATCGTCAAGACGCAGATCTACTCTTCAAGCGGCATGGACGCCATGGACGACGGCTACTTCTGGATCTGCGCCTACGACGAAACCGACGAGCACTACTGGCAGCATCGCTGGAAGTCGCTCTACAGCTACCAGGCGGTGGTCGACTACGCGACGACTACGCCGGTTTCGCTGACGCTGTGCCCCAATGAGGAACCCGGGGATACGCAGATCACGCCCGGCAGAAAGAACTATACGCTCACGTTCGGCAGCCCGATCACGGAGGCGAGCGGCACCTACGAATACATCGACGAAAACGGTCAGAAGCAGACCAAGACCGTGACCGAAACGGGCGTCGGCGTGGAGAACGCCATGCTCAACGTGCAGGGCTATATTGAAGGGCTGCCGATCAAGCTCACGAGCGAACTGCCGACGAACAACATGCTCGATTCGTCCGCCGTGCAGGCGTACCGGATCACCGATCAGCTTTACGTCACCTACTCGACCAACGATGCGCTCAACGGCATCGCGCTCATGATCAACAAGGACCTCGTGCTCACCGTGGACGGGTCGTCTGCCTACTTCGCGGCCAAGTACAACGGCTCCGAGTACAACTCCGATTACGTCAACGTGACGAACCTCGGCCAGACGAACAAGTTCGCGGAACTGGAAATCGGCGAGGACGGGAGCATCCTCTATACCGATGCCTCGACGGGGTACGTCTATAAACTGGTCGGCGAAACGTTTGTCTACACCGGCAAGAAAACGGGCGTTGCCGACATCACGGGCGCGAGCGTGCTTGCGCAGCTGAAGAACGGCACATACCTCACCGCCGTGACGGACGACGAAGGCAACATCACCGGATATATCGACGGTGCGAGCGGGAGCACGCTGTCCGAGGCGGACGCGCTCGCCATCTTCAACTACGACGGCACCGGAACGTTCAAGGCCTCCGACGGTTCGATCTACTTCTTCGCGGACGGAGAACTGCTCAAAAAACAAACCGGCGTGGCCGATATCTCCGGCGCAGACGCGATCGTCTGGCTCAAGGGGCGGTCCGACGCGACGTATCACGATCCGAACGGCAGCGTCTACGTGTTCGATCCGGACACGCTCACGCAGCGGGAAGCGCTGATCCTCTATTTCGGCCTTGCGGAGGATACGAGCGGCGAATATTACTATACGGACGAGGACGGCAACCAGTACCAGCTTAAGCAGAGCGGGACCGACTGGAACCTCGACTATATCGGCACGCCGAACACGCTGCCTGTATTTGACGACAGCGCGAGCGCCCTGACCTACCTCAACGGCCTGTTGGTCGGGTACCAGCTCAACGGCAAGCAGGTGCTCTTTGCAGCCGGCAGCGACATCACCGGAAAGGATGCGGCATATCTGCTGTTTGCCCAGATTTCCGACGGCACGATCCGCGTGGACGACAGCACGGACGTTTACGAACTCAGCGATAACGACGTTGTCTATACGGGAACGCCGCTTGCGGGCTATGACGACACCTATACGGTGGAGGGGTCCCTGACAACGACCGATCCGTCCGACCAGCTGCCGACCGGATTCACCGTCGTCGGCGGGCAGTACCTTGCGGGAACCGAACAGTTCATCTACACGAGGGTTCAGTCCTCGCGCCAGGTGCAGAACGGAACCGACACGAACGGGAACCCGGTGTATGTGACGGTGTACGATTACACCTACACATATACGGGCGTGCGCGTGATCGCAAAGACGCTGTATACGGCTTCGGAGATGATCAATTCGGTCAAAGGAGATGCCGGCGTCGAGAAGCTGTTTGAATACGACGGAACGCAGAGCGACTGGCTGACTTCTTCCGAGATCAGCGCGCTGACCGCGTTTAAACTGGTGTTCAACGTGGATCTGACGAACCGCGATTACACCGACGCGGACGGATTCATCTTCCATCTCAACGGCACAGCGGCGAACGCGCTTACGTTTGACTATACAAACGAGCGGGCCGAAGTGACAAAGAGCTACGCCGGTTCGGATGTGCGGCTGATGCTGATCAACGGCGCGGACGGCTACGAATACACCTACACGGAAGGAACGGGCGAATCGGCCGTAACGAAACACTTTGATTACACCGATGAAACCATCACGGCTGCGGAAGCACTCGAGTTCCGGTATGGCTTCAGCGGCACGTACTATCGCACCGGTTCCGACGTGGGCGACAAGATCTACATGCTCTCCGACGGCGACCTCGTTTACGTCGGCACCATTCAGACCGCAGGAGCGGTCAACATGGAGCAGTATGCGGCGCTCAAGACGCAGAAGGATACGAATGGATACATCGTTGGCTATACCTATAAGGGCAATGCCGTATCCAGTGAGCGCGCGCTGAAGATCTTCCAGCTCCTCGGCACGGGTGAATACAGAGATCTGGAGACGGGTTATCTCTACCAGTTCATCGAAGGCGCACTGGTCGTGAACGACGGACGGACGTTCGACTCCATCTCGGGCGCGGACGCCGCTGAGTGGCTGCTCTCCAACCACGACGGGTATTACTACTACAACGCCGAAAAGGACGAAACGTTCGAGTACGACGATGCGCTGACCCCGGCGGAGGCGCTGGCGATTCTCTACGACCTCTACCTCGGTGAAGACGGCGTGACCTACTTCTATCAGGACTCCGGCGGCGATATCTATCGGCTCGAAGGCGACGATCTGGTGTATTACAGCTCGCCTGAAGGAAAGCCGGACGATATCCTCGGGCAGGACGTGCTGGTCACGCTCAAGGGCATGGTCATCGGCTATGTGAATATGATTACGGCCAGCATCGTCTATACGGCGGATTATACGCCGACGGTGCAGGAAGCCGCTTCGATCCTGTATGCCGAGCAGGTCGACGGTTCCGACACGTACTACGTGGACGCGAACGGGAACCGTTACAGCCTCAACTACAATTCGGACGACGGGGAGTGGCGGCTGACCTACGTCGACACGCCGCTGACGCTACCTAACCGCACAACTTACTCCATGGATACCGTTACGATCGAAGGACTGAGCGGAAGCTACTTTTTCGATGTGGACAGCAGGATTGTTTATCAGCGGACGACACTGAACGGAGAAATCGTTTACCAGTTTACCGGCTACAAGATCAGCGGAACCGGTGAAATCTTGGATACGGTGCCGCAGGACCAGCTGGAAGATGTTTCGTCGATCTACGACGCGCATTACTTCACAACAAACGGCATGCTGGACGATGCGACGACCGTCAACGGCATGACGCTCTGGATGGACGGCGACGGCAACGGGTATCTGTATATCTGTATCGCACAGGATATATACCAGTATTCCGGGTACCGCGCAACGACGGACGATCCGACCAATACGCAGTTTGTGCAGGCCGAGTATTCGCAGACCGATCTGCTCGAGCGTGTGGATGCGGAATCCATTCGTGTGTATCAAACTTCGGCCGGCGCGGCGAAGGAACTGTACACCAAGGCGCAGGAAACGCCGAACGGCGCGCTCGAACTGCTCTATGGCGTGAACGAGACCAATCCGACATACGTCGATCCGACGACGTATTACACCTTCACGCTGGATTTGGTCAATGAAAAGCTGGTGTCGACGGGCGTCAAGCAGTATCCGACGCTGCCCACGATCCACGGCTCGGAAAAGGTAACGTGGCTGCTGGACTATGACAACTACACCGGCTGGACGGCGTTCGGTCGGAGATTCAAGGTGAGCCGTACGGAGGATGCCGGAAGCTCGCCCACGACCTATACGTATTCGATTTGGAACAACGATCTGAACTACGCGCTGCGCGCGATGTACAGCATTGCCGATTCGAGCGAATGCTACACCGATACGAACGGAAACGTCTATATGCTGGACGGGGAGAATCTGGTCTATGTCGGCACGGTGATGCAGCTCAACGAGCTGACGGGCGCGGAGGCGATCGACTGGATCTACAATCTCAACGGAGACGTGTTCTACACCGACGAGGACGGCAACCGGTTCCGGCTCGTCGCGGACGACCTGCTGTATATCGATACGCCGCTGACGGTTGCGCCGATCACCAACGGCGCAGAGGACGACGACACGGACAACGCGTTCGACAACATCTATTATGCGCGCGACCGTTACGGCAACCTCTGCAAGGCGCAGTCGAACGACAACGTGACCGTGCAGATCATCGCGACGTCGAAGAGCACGAAGCAGCTCTACCTCGAACGCGTGACCGACGTGCTGGCAAAGACGTCGACCGGGAAGCTCGGCGATGCGGATTCCGGCTACACGGACAGCACGAGCGTGTTCTACTACTACAACGGGACTACCTGGGCGACGGCGCTGTCCACGACGGCGACGGCCTGGACGCAGAGCACCCGCACGCGCGATCTCTACGACTTCGATAACGAAACCGTGATCGGCACCGTTACGGAAACGATCCGCACGCGGACCTATACGGTCATAGACAATGCCGTCGATCACCGCACAACGCTGGTGAGCTACACCGAACTCTGGGACGCGGATCTGGGCCAGTGGGTGCGCGATTCCGTGCAGGTGACGCTGCCGAGCGGAACGAAGGTCTATTCCGACGGCACGGTGGAACCGGCGGACAACACGCAGACCGAAATCATCGTGACGGCGTCCGGCGTGCGCGACTCGTCCGGAACGCTGGATGCAGCGTACGGCGTGATCTACCGGCTCTACTACATCGGCGCGACC
>CAZIQO010000010.1:0-44709 GCA_964541465.1 uncultured Oscillospiraceae bacterium | reverse complement strand
CATGCCGCTGTACGCGCGGTTCTGCCGGATGAGCTCCAGCACGTGCGCGATCGAGGCGTTGCTCTCCTCGAGCACGATATACGCGCGCGAGCCAATCTGCTTTGCGCAGGTCGCAACGCCGAGCGCGGCACCGACGCAGTCCAGATCCGGCCGTTTGTGACCGACGATGAACACGTCCCCCGCGTTTTCAAAGAGCTGCCGGATCGCCTTGCTGAACAGCCGCATCTTGACGCGGGACTGCATGGTTTCCGGCTGGCGCCTCCCGCCGTAGAATACGTAATCGCCGCCGCGTTTGATCACGGCCTGGTCGCCCCCGCGCCCGAGCGCAAGCTCCATGGCCTGGCGCGCGCCCTCGTCCGCGAGCGCCACCCGGTCCGCCGCGCCCACCGCGACCGAGAGCGATACGGTCATGCCCGTTCCGGTGTCGATGGCGTGCGCCTTCTCGAGCAGCGGGAAACGGTCGGTCTCCAGAGAGGCCAGATGCCGCGCCTCGAATACGATCAGATACTTGCCGTTTTCGATGCGGCGGTAGATTCCGTCGCTGTTCTTCGCCATCTCGGCAATGAGTCCTTCGACCTCCGCGAGCACGCTCGCGCGGTGGAACTGCAGATCCGCCGCAAGCTCCTCGTAGTTATCCACGTATACGAGCGCGACGTACGGCATCTGCTCTTCAAACAGCCGCTGGTAATGCGCCGCCTCGGTCCGGTCCATCCAGTACTGAAACACCATCGCGCGCGCGTCCGCTCCGCGGCGGATCGGGATGCTCATTACCTGATAGATCCCGTTGGCGTACGCGAGCGGCGCGGCGGCCAGCGGTTCGGAGACGCTGAACTGCGGCTCGATGCGGCGGATATCGGTATCCTCACAGATCTTCTTGAAGCTCTCGTTGCGCCAGACGATGCGTCCGCCCGCGTCGATGAGCATGCACGGTATGGACACCTGGTTGATCAGCCGCGCCGCGATGGACGCGTTTTCGGTAAACACCGCATCCATTACGCGCATCTGCCTGCGCGCCTGTTTTTTCTCCGCCGCGCGGCAGATCAGCAGCACGATCAGCGAAACGCCGAACGCGATCCCGGCGGTCAGCGGGCGAGAGAGCGGAATGGAACCGGAAAACAGAATCGCAAGACACAACAGCGTCATAACGACCGCTACGGGAATGAGACAGGATCTTGCTTTCTGCATGCATCGGTTCCTCCGGTTCGATAGGATAAACCCGCGCCTTCGTGCGGGCGCGGCGCGGAACGGGCTTTTCCGGGGAAATATCCGCTTTCCCCCGGCATACGCTATCCCGCCGTGCGCGGGGGCATATGCTGCAGACGGTCGCGGAAGCGGAACAGCTGTTCAAAACACCCGAGCAGCGCCAGCGGCATCTGCGCCACGCTGAAGAGCAGCGCGACGGCCACGTATGTCAGCGTACGCGCCGTGGCCACGTTCCGGCGGCTGCGCGCAAGGAGGAAATCCAGCACGCACAACCCCTGCAGAATCAGCGGCATACCGACCAGCACATTGACCGTGTTCGACAGGCTCGTGGCGAACTGCCAGCCGCTCCATTCGAGAATCAGCGAGCCGATCAGCAGCGCGAACAGCCCATACATCATGCTGCGCGGAAGCGCCCAGAGCCGAAACGGACGCATCGGCATCAGCCGGATCTCCGCATGCTTTCTGCAGAACAGACGGAAAAACAGGAAGTTCCCGAGTCCCATCGCGCCGGCGAACACGCACAGCGCGGGCACGACGAAGGTAGGCACCGCCTCGGAAAACGCGTCGATGTATTCGTTCAGCGTCGCGGCGGTTTCCGCATCCAGGTCCGCCACCTGCGTCAGCGCGCCGCGGTAAAAATCCAGCAAGCCGTCGATCGAGGACTGGACCGCGGCAAACGCGCCGTCCCCGGATACGATGCCCGGCAGGCAGACGCTCGCATACAGGCCCACCAGGATCACGCCGGCGAGCGTCAGCGCGGTATAGGCGTTTCCCGCACGCCGGATCTGCAGCGCGTAGAGCACCGCCGCGCCGCCCGCGGCCACCAGCAGCAGCCCCGCCGCGGCGACGGGCGTGTAAAGCAGAAACGCCCCGATCGCAAAGGGAGCTGCCGCCAGCGCAAGCATCGAAGGCCGCGTGCGCGCGCCTGCGTAAGCAAAAAGCGCCGGCACGATCAGAAGTCCCGCGGGCAAATAAAGCGACGCCGCGCCGGCAAGCGCGGCAAGCAGCACGACCGGCCACGCGCGCGGTTTCGTACGATCGGGACGCATGCTATCATTCTCCATGACATCATTTTAATGCGGGATGCGCAATTGGTCAAGAAAGGAAGGCGCTTCGGTCCGCGAAAACGCGGCCGACCCGCCGGAACCCGCCGTCTTTTCGCCGCCGCGTTCAGGACTGCGCCGCGGAAACGACGTCCCAGCCGGTCACGTCTATCTTTTTGAGCAGGATGCGCCGCACGCTCTCGTTGATGCGCTCCTCCGTCAGCCGCCCGTCGTCGACGGCGGCATAGAGCCCGTCCATGATGGCGATCTGCTTGTCGTGCTCCGCGCCGCAGAGGATGAGGTCGCCTCCGGCAAGTACGAACTGCGCCGCCGCTTCCGAAACGTCGTAGCGGTTTGTCAGGCCCTCCATGCGGAAATCGTCGCTGATCACGATGCCGTCGAATCCCATCTGATCGCGCAGCAGGCCGGTGATGATTTCGTCGGACATCGTCGCGATATCGTCCGGATCCAGCGCGGGATAGAGAATGTGCGCCGTCATGATCGCGTCCACGCCGGCCTCAACCGCCGCGCGGAACGGAACGAGGTCGTACGCGTCCAGCTCCTCCTCCGTTTTATCCACGACGGGCGTGGTGTCGTGCGAATCCTCGGTGGTGCCGCCGTGACCCGGGAAATGCTTTGCCGCGGAGAGACACCCGCCCTCGTGCAGCCCTTCGATGATCGCGCTGCCGATGGCGGCGGTTATCGTGGCGTCCTCGCTGATGATGCGCGTTTCGAGGAACGTATCCATGGGATTTTCGGAAACGTCCAGCACCGGCGCGAGGTCGAGGTTGATGCCGACCGACACCAGCTTTTCGCCGATCGTTTCAAACTGTTCGGCGGCATAGTCCGGGTCGCGCCGCCGCCCGAGCGAACGCGCGGACACGGGCTGATCCGACCAGCGGAACCGCACGACGCTGCCGCCCTCGACATCGATGCCGATCAAGGGCGGGATCTCGGTATCAAGGCTTGCCTTGATGTTTCCCGTCAGCTTTTCGCACAGGCCGAAGCCGCCGTCGCTGTTGGAGCTTTTAATGTTCGCGCCGTAGAGGATGATGTTGCCGACATGATAGGTCTGCAGGATGTCGTAGAACGTGTCGCTGACGTCGGACGTGCCGGAAAAGCCGAAGATCACCATCTGACCGAGCTTTTCCTCGGTCGTCATGCCTTCGATGTAGCGGTCGACCCAGTCCTCCAGCGTCTGCGGTTCGGGCGTGGGCGAGGGCGTCGGTCCGACGGTCGGTTCCGCGGTCGGGGCGAGCGTCGGCGCGGGCGTTTCCGTGGGCGCCGGCGTTTCGGCTTCCGCCGTCCGTTCGGAAACCGGAAGGCGCAAAAACAGGCCGAGCGCCACGCCGGCGGCAACCGCGGCGAGCACGAGCGTCAGCAGAATCCATTTGAACGATTCCCGAAACAATCCGTTTCCCTCGAAAATTCTTATTTCTCGTGCGCGTCGGCGGCGCACCGTGTTTTTTATTATACCAAGCGCAGCCGTAAAAAGTAAACCGTCATATCCTGCCTTTCGAACGGGCAACCTACCGGCGGACGCTCCGCGCGTTTCTCCGGCACGGGTTGCCAAGCGTCTGCGGCGCGTATACAATATGATTGCAGCCGGCGAGACGCCGGACGAATCGAAACGGGGGAACCAGCATGCAGAAATTTTCGGATATTTCCTATCGGCGTCCCGATATGAGCGCGCTCAAGCGGTCGGTCAGAAAGCAACTCCGGCTGTTTCGGAGCGCGACCTCCTTCGAGGAGGCGAAATCTGCGTATCTGGCCGCGCAGGGGATCCTCAAGCACGTGGAGACCAGCTATGTCGTCGCGAGCATCCGCAACACCCTCGACACGACGGATAAGTTCTACGACGGCGAGATGAAGTTCTTCAACCGCGCTTCGGCGATGCTGCTGCCGCTGTCGAAGGCATTTATCGAAGCACTGCTCATAACGCCGTTTCGGAGCGGGTTCGAGGCCGAATTCGGAAAGCAGCTGTTCGTGCTCGCCGAAATTCAGAAGAAGACGCGTTCAAAAAAGATCATCGTGGACATGATCCGTCAGGGAAACGCCGAGAACGAATACAAGAAGACCGCGGCCGCCTGCAAAACGACCTTCCGCGGCGAGGAATGCAACTTCTACGGCCTGCTCAAGCACATGGAGAGCGCCGACCGCGGGGAGCGCCGGGAAGCGTACCTGGCCTGGGCGAAGCTCTACGAGGACGCTTCCGGGAAGCTGGACGCGCAGTTCGACCGGCTCGTGAAGATCCGCGTCGGCATGGCAAAGAAGCTCCGCCTGCCCGGCGGCTTCACCGAGCTCGGATACCTGAACATGAACCGCGCGGACTACGGCCCGGACGACGTGGCGAAGTTCCGCGAACAGGTCCGCACCGTCATCGTCCCGGCCGTGGCGAAGCTGCGCGAAAAGCAGGCCGAGCGGCTGGGCGTGGACAAGCTGAAATACTACGACGAGACCTGTATCTTCCCCGACGGCAACGCGGACCCCGTCGGCGGCGCCGACGTGCTCGTTCCGATCGCGAGGAAGATGTATCACGCGCTGTCCCCGGAAACGGACGAATTCTTCGATTTCATGTGCGAGCACGAGCTGTTCGATCTGGACACGCACCCCGGCAAGCACCTCGGCGGGTACTGCACGTATCTTGCGGATTATCAGGCGCCGTTCATCTTCTCCAACTTCAACGGCACCGCTTCGGACGTCGATGTGCTCACGCACGAGGCGGGGCACGCGTTCGCCGGCTATACGGCGATGCGCAGTCAGCCGCTGATGGACTACATGAGCTCCACGAGCGAGGTCAACGAGATCCACTCCATGACCATGGAGCTTTTCGCCTACCCGTACATTAAGGACTTCTTCGGTGCGGAAAATGAAAAGAAAGCCCGGTACGCGCACCTTTTCGGCGCGCTTTCGACGATCCCCTACCTCGTGAGTGTGGACGAGTTTCAGCACCGGGTCTACGCAAAGCCGAGCATGCGCGCAAGGGAGCGGCGGCAGGTCTGGCGCGAGATCGAGCAGAAGTACCTGCCCTGGCGCGACTACGACGGCGTGCCCTTCCTCGAGGAGGGCGGTTTCTGGATGCAGAAGCAGCACATCTTCCTCTATCCGTTTTACTATGTGGACTACGCGCTGGCGCAGGTCTGCGCGTTCGAGTTCTACGGTCGCATGAAGCAGGACCGCGCGGGCGCCTGGGACTCCTACCTCCGGCTCTGCCGCGCGGGCGGCAGCAGGGGGTACTTCGAGCTGCTCGAACTCGCGGGGCTGTCCAACCCGTTCCGGGAGGGCAGCGTGGAGCGCGCCGTCCGCCATGTGATCGACGAGCTCAACGCCTGACGGACAAACAAAAATACAACAATCGAAGGCGCCCGTTCCGGCCGGAACGGGCGCCTCTGCACGTCGGCAGGATTTGATTTTTTTCACCCGCGCATGCCGCCCGGCGCCGCGGGGATTCCTGTATTCGCCTTCGATTTTTACGTATGCAAAATACCGGCCGTTCTTCGGATTCCGCCGAAGCGCCGGGGCTGTTCGATTTTTCTTTGAAAAACTTCCCTAGTAAACTGCCTGAATGTCGCCCGGCGGCGGGTCGTTCATCGCCGTCCGCCCGCTCCGTGCTCGCCGGAGGAGCCGTCCGGGCGCAGCACCTGCATCCGCATGGCGCTTGTGCGAGACGTGCGGTCGCTGTCCTCGTTCGCTTTCAGGCGGTCGAGCAGCTCGCACGCCTCCGCGAACGTCTCCTTCAGCCGGTTTGCAATCTCCTCCGCGGTGCTGCCGGACGGCTCCGGCTCCCGCGGACAGTTTCTCTGTTCCGCGCCGGCGCGTTCCGTCCCCGCGCGGCTTTCCACGGCGGCGGCAAGCGCGCAGATGCGCGCCTCGTCGCGCTCCGCCGTCAGACGCGCGCCCTCCGCGCGCAGGCGCTCGTTCTCCGCAAGCAGGCGCGTGCGCTCGTCCCTCCATTTTTCTCCGACCGCCGCGGCCTGGTTCAGCGCCGCGCGGAGCTGCTGCGCGTCCCGCTCGAGCGTCTGGAGCTGTTCCGCCGCAGCGCGTGTCCGCTCGTATTCCCCGCGCGCCGCCTCATGCTTCTTAGCGTTCTGCACGAGCGTCATAATGCGCGCGTTCGCTTCGGAAAGTTTGCCGTCGCGCTGCTCCAAAGATGCCTTCAGGGACCGGATCGCGCAGTTTCGCGCCTCGATTTCGCTCCTTGCCGAATCGAGGTCGCGCAGGATCGTTTCCTGCTCCAGCTTCGCCGCCTTGGTCTGCTGCGCGGAGAGACGCTTCATCTCCTCCAGGCATTCGCGCACCTCCTCGGGGTCGTACCCCGAGAGCACGCGGTGGAAGCGCGCCTCCGTGTCCATGCGCAGCCGCAGCGAATCCACGCCGTCCATCCGTTTCTCCGTTCCAATGCTCATGAGGACACCTCCAGCATGTCGCCGGGCCGGATGCCGAGCCGCTCCGCTTCCTTCGCGTTCAGCTCCAGCACGCGCCGCGCGCCACGCGCCGGCCGGCAGAACCTGCCGCGCCGCAGTTCGGAATCGACGCGCAGCACGCGTCCGGCGGAATCAAGGTACGCCGCGTCGATCGGATACCCCATAAAGAAGGTATGGATGCCGTTGCAGGGCGTGAGCAGAAGCCCTTCGCCCGGGTGCAGCGTTCTGCCGATCAGCCCCCGCAGGCGCGGAAAATACCGGTTCGCGTTCAGCGCGCGCACGAGCGATTCGCCGTTTCTTTTGATTTCCACCGTTTTCATAAGCCTCTCCTTACCGGAACGCGTCGATCAGGTTCATGGCCGCAGGGCCGAGCAGAATGATAAAGATCACGGGGAAGATGAACATCACCGTCGGCAGCATGATCTTGACCGGCGCCTTCATCGCCTTTTCCTGGATGCGCTGCTTGCGCTCCGTGCGCAGGCGCTCCGCCTGCGCATTCAGCACGCTCTTGACCGATACGCCGAGCTGTTCGGCCTGCAGCAGGGCCGTTACAAACGTCGTAAGCTGCTTGACGTCGCAGCGGTCGGCCATCTCGCGCAGCGCGGTCTTCCGCGGCACGCCCATCTGCACTTCGCGGATCGCGCCGTTCAGCTCCGCGAGCACGACGCTCTTGTTCTTGGCGTACTGCCGCACGATCGCCGCGTCCAGTCCGAGTCCCGCTTCCACGCTCACCACCAGCAAATCCATGATGTCCGGCAGGTCGCGCACGATCGCCTCCTTGCGCTGCTTGACGCGGTTTTTCAGGTAGATCAGCGGTCCGTATACGGGAATGCAGAGCATGCCGAGCAGGATCAGCAGCCGGACCGTCTGGCCAACCGGCAGCAGCAGATACAGCACCCCGCCGCCGAAAACGAAGATCAGCGCCAGAATGCCCTTGACGAACGTGAACTCCTGTGCGCTCAGATTGACGCCCGCGCTCTTGAGCTGCTTTTCAAGCTTCCGGTTCTGTTTGCGCGGCGCGGTGGACTTGCTTTTTCCGGCCAGCCGCTTTACGTACGCGGCGGCCTTTTTCGCGGCAGGACGAAAGATGCGCTCGGAAAACGATTTCTTCAGTTCCTCGTCGCCGTAGATATGCTCGGCGCCCTTGACCTGCGCCATGCGCCGGCGCATCGCATCTCCGCGGCGGCCGAGACCGCCGAGCAGCGCGATAAACACAAGAAACACCGCGATGGTGCAGACCAGAATCACAAGCCGCACAGAAATCCCTCCCCCCTACATCTTGATATGAACGATCTTCCGCACGATCAGGAACCCGGTGATCTCCAGAACGGCCGAAATGATCAGCATGATGCGTCCCGCGGACGTCTGAAAGAACATATCGATATAGCTGGGATTGATGAACATCAGAAGCACCAGCAGCAGGATCGGCAGCGCGCCGATGATATAGCCGCTGAGCGTTCCGGCGGCCGTCATGGTCTTGATCTCGCCGCGCATGCGGATCCGATCATTGATCGTTTCCGAGATGTTTTCGAGGATCACCGCGAGGTTGCCGCCGATCTGCCGCTGGATGATCACCGCCGAGCACATGAGCTCGAGGTCCTGATTGCCCGTGCGCTGCACGAGGCGGCCGAGGCTTGTTTCAAGCGGCATGCCGAGCTGCGTTTCGCGGTAGACGCGCAGGAATTCACGCGCGATCGGGTCCTCCATTTCGTCCGCCACGCTCTTGAGCGCCGTCTGGAACGACTGGCCCGCCCGGAGCGCACTGCAGATGACGGTCATCGCGTCGGAAAGCTGCTTCCCGAACACCGCGAGACGCCGGTTCCGCTTGATCGTCACAAACGCGATCGGCAGCGCGGCCCCGACGATGACCAGCCCGATCGAAACGCTCAGCGGCGCGCCGAGAAACAGCGCGATCGCCGGGATGATCGCGGCGGTGACGATCCAGATGGCGATAAACTCCTCCGCCCGCAGCGCGACGCCCGCCACGTAGAGCTCGTCCGCCAGCCGTTCGAGCCGGCGAAGCTGCGCGCGGTCTTTCCCGCCGCGCGATCGCCGCGCACGGTTCGACTCCGCACCGCTGTCGAACAGCGTTTTGAGCCGCTTCTCCATTGCGCGCGCCCGGCGCGTTTTCAGCAGCGCCAGCAAATAGAAGAAAAAGAACGCCGCAACGCCGCACACGACGACCACAAATATCTTTATCATCAGGCGTTCCGGCTCCTTTCAAAAAACTGTTCTGCCGTATGCACGGCAATCAGGAAAACCATTCGTCCCGCACGCCCGCGCCGCTGGCCATGAGCTTTTCGCAGCAGTGCGGCTTGATGCCCGTCGGGCGGAATCTTCCCTGCGTCCGTCCGTCGATCCCGTAATCGTAGGTAAAGATTTCCTGCGTGATGATCACGTCGCCCTCCATGCCGAGCACCTCGTTGATGCTCGTGATCTTGCGGCTGCCGTCGCGCAGGCGCGCCTGCTGCACGATGATGTCGATTGCGGACGCGATCTGCTGCCGGATCGCCGGTATCGGCAGATTCATGCCGGCCATGAGCACCATGGTCTCCAGACGCGAGAGCATGTCCCGCGCGGAGTTCGCGTGGCCCGTCGTCATGGACCCGTCGTGGCCCGTGTTCATGGCCTGCAACATATCGAGCGCCTCGCCGCCGCGCACCTCGCCGACCACGATGCGGTCCGGCCGCATGCGCAGCGCGTTTCTTACGAGGTCGCGGATCGTGATCTGCCCCTTGCCTTCGAGGTTTGCGGGGCGCGCCTCAAGCGTGAGCACGTGCTTCTGCTGAAGCTGGATCTCCGCCGCGTCCTCGATGGTCACGATGCGCTCGTCGTGCGGGATATAGGCGGAAAGCACGTTGAGCAGCGTCGTTTTGCCGCTGCCGGTCCCGCCCGAAACGACGATATTCAGCCGGCCCTTGACGCAGGACTCGAGAAACGCCGCCATCTTGAACGTCAGGCTGCCGAACGAGATCAGGTTCTCGGCGGTCAGCGGGTTCCTGGAGAATTTGCGGATCGTGAGCAGCGGGCCCTTGAGCGAGAGCGGCGGGATCACGGCATTGACGCGCGAGCCGTCGGCAAGGCGCGCGTCCACCATGGGGTTGGCTTCGTCGATATGCCGCCCGAGCGGGGAGACGATGCGGTCCATGACGTTGAGCAGCTGCTCCTCGTCGGCAAACGTCACGTCCGTGATCTGCAGCTTGCCCTTCCGCTCCACGAACACCTGCTTCGGGCCGTTGACCATGATTTCGCTTACGGTATCGTCGGCAAGGAGTTTTTCGAGCGGCCCGAGCCCGCGGATGGAATCGTAGATCTCCCCCGCGATGCGCGTGCGCTCCGGCCTGGCGACGTTCGCCGCGTGCACTTCGAGCGCGGATTCGATGATCGCGCGCGTTTCGGCTTCGCCGGTTGTCCCGTTCTTCTTCTCCTCGCGCTTGTTGAGCGTTTCGACAACCTCGAGATGCACCCGGTCGCGCAGCGCGCTCATCGCGTCCGGTTCCGGGGACGCCTGTGCGCCGGGCGCGACGGTCGTATTCCGCTTGTCGAGCCGTTCCATCAGTCCCACGCGCTACACCCCCCGCACAAGCGACTGCGCATATTTCTTGATCGCAACGGACGCCTTGGACCGCGGCGCGCTCAGCACCATCGGGATGCCGCGGTTGATCGCCGTCACCGCCGCCTTCGGGTCGTTCGGCACCACGAACGAGGGGGAAAGGTCCAGGAGGTTTGCCACGTCCTTCACCCGGATATTCGACTTGCCTTCCTTGTTGATCACAAGCCGGATCTTGTCGCCGAGATTGAGCGCTTCGAGTACCTTGATACTGCGCCTCGCGTCGTGCAGCGTGGCGATATCCTCGTTGACGACGTAATAGACCGTATCGGAGAGCTCAAGCGCGGAGATCGCGCAGTCCGTCAGCGCCGTGCCCATGTCGAGGACGAGATAGTCGAACTCGCTCCGCAGCGTGGAGAGCACCGTTTCGATGTGCTCGGGCTTGACCAGTTCGGCGTATTCCGGCGAACTGCTGGCGAGCAGCACCATCACGCCGCTGTAGTGGCGGATCAGATAGCTCTTCATCGTCGCAAGCTCGAGCGAGTTTTCCTCCACCATGTCGGCGATCGTGTCGCCCTTCGGAATATCGAGAAACACGCCCACGTCCCCGAACTGGAGGTTCAGGTCGATCAGAGCGACCTTCTTGTTCCGCTCCGCCAGCGCGCAGGCGACGTTGACCGCGAGCGTCGTTTTGCCCGTACCGCCCTTCGGGCAGAAAAACTGAATGATACGCGAATCGTAGCTGGCCACCTTGGCCATGCTGTCGCGCCGGTGGCGGTCCCGGTTCGCGGCGGTGATGATGCACGTTTTGATCGCGTCGACGCCGTCGCCCATGCCGATTACGCGCGCGATTCCGGATTCCATGGCGCGCATGACCACGTCCGGCGACGGGTTCGGCACCATGAGCAGGATCGTGACGTCGCTGCGGGTGGTGTACATGCGCTCCGCAAAATCAAACTCCGTTTCCGGCACGCCGCGCGTGCAGAGCAGCAGAACGTCCGCCGGCTGCGTGCCGGCCTTCTTCAGCCCGTCGCGGTCCGGCCGCAGCGAGCAGACGATGCGGAGCGCCTCGTCCTGCAGCAGACTTGCGGCAAGTTTCTTATCCTCGGCGGAAAACGCCGCCAGCATGATCCGTACGCTTTCCATTCTCCGCCCCCTCAGCCCGCGTCTTCCAGCAGGGAATCGCTTACGACCGGCCCCTCGCCGTTCTCCGTATGGTCGCCGGAAGCGCGGAGCACAATTGTGATCACGCCGCTCTTGGCACCCTGCAGCACGCGCATGGCCTCCTCCGGCGTTACGAACAGCGTCACGCTTGAATAGGAGATCCCATCGTCGTCCGTGGTCGTATCCGGGTTTTTAAGCGTCGTGCCGACCGCCGCGACGCATACGTTCTGCGCCGCGACCACCGTCGTCCCCTGCGTGGGCTTCGTGGTGCTGGTGCTCCCGGTTTCCTCCTCCGCGTCGCTCGCCGTCTCATCCAGCTGATAGGTCGTCGTTGTGAACGCGATCACGTCGACATAGTCGCCGCGCTGCAGAAAGCCCGCCACGCCGGAAATCTCGTCTACCGAGATCGTCACCGCGCGCATGCCCTCCGGGATGATGTACGACATGCCGCTGTCGCTCTCGCCGGGACGCTTGAGCTTCTCCGGAAGGATCTCCTCGCCGGCGACGATCAGGCTTTCGGTCACGTACCCGACGACCTCGTCCGCGGAGCGCGCGGCCTTCGGATGCGCGCTGCCCTCGGGCACCTGCACGAGCGTGACCATATCCGCCGTGATCTCCGAATAGGCGGGGATATCCTGGCTCGCCTCCACTACGTTTTCGTATGTAATCTCAACCGTGCTCTCCTTTTCGAGCCGGTTGAGATAGAAGTAGAGCAGCGCACCCGCCGCCAGCGCAGCGATCAGGGCGAACAGAATAACCTTTTTCATGCGTTTTCCTCCCGTTTCAGGCGGCGCGCCCGCCGCTTTGCCGGTCTATTTGCTCAGCACCAGGCTGTATACGCCGTAGGCCTTTGCGGTCCCCGTCAGGTCGCCGTCCGCCGCGCCGATGTTGACCATATCGACATAGGAGCCGATCACATATCCCTCCGCCTCGTACGTCGTATAGTCCTCGAGCACAAACGCTGCAAACCCCATGACGCGGACGGTCTTGTTCGTGCTGTCGGTATACCGGATCACCGGCACCTTCATCACGCGCGGGCAGTCGGCCGCGTAGCAGCTCGCGTTGCACCCCCCCTGCGAGGGATAGTGCGTGCACGCGTTGTAACGCTGCGCAATGCCGGAATACGTCGGCCCGGTCATGTTGCCGGATTCCACCGGCAGCGTCGTCCCCACGGTCAGCTTCTCGGTATAACCGTTGGCAAGCCACGTGAGGTAATCGTTCGCGCCGCCGCCCTTGACGCCGTCGAGGTCGATCGCGCCGAACGAGCCGTTCTCCACGTCCTCCTCGTTGGTCCCGTATTTCAGCACGACGTGCTGCGTATCCCCGCTCGCAATCAGCGCGGAAAGCACGTCCTCCTCCACGGAAAGCGGCACCACGTCCGAGAGCGCGGTGCAGGGCACCACGCGCGCCTCCGCCGTCCGGCTGAACGCGATTTCATCGATGCCGAAGATCCGCGCAAAATACGTCTCGGACACCGCGTCCAGCGTTACGCCGATCAGATGATACGAACCGTCGTACAGGTCCCCGTAATACACGTCCGCGGACGCGGCGTTCTCCGCGCCGTTCTTTTCCATATATTCCCGCGCGGTCGCCGTCGCATCCGCGACCGCCGCCGCGTCGCTCGCGTCCAGAGGCAGCTTCATGCCCGCCGCCATCACCGCCGCGTCCGCCGCCGTCTGCGTCTGCGCGGTCTTAACGTAGGCGGTGCCGAGGTCCGTCACCGTGGCGGTCATGCCGATGAGCCCCGTCATCACGAGCGCCACGATGAGCAGCGACTCCCCGCGCTCCCCCCGCGCCGCGCCGAAAGCGCGCTTCATCAGCCGCCGGATTTTTTGCTTCATGCCCGCTTCCTCCGTTTTTTGTTCGCGCCGCCGCGCCGGATATTTTCCCGTTTGAAAAATCGATGCGGCCGATTCCGCCGCAAAAACTGTTTCTTTAGCTCATTTTCATCGTACATTCGGCTCGCAGATGAAAGGCGCCGTCGTCGGTCAGCATGCCGGCCAGCGGCGTAATCGTCGGCAGGTCGTAGGTCGTCACCACGGTGATGTCCCCCGCGCGGAAATCCGACGTATTGGAATACGTCACGGTGACGTTCAGGTCCCCCGTCATATAGTCCGGCTTCATCGCGTCGATGCGCGCGATCACGTCGGACGTGTTGCTCGCCGCGCTCGTGGCGATGATCCCGGCACGCACGCCCTCGCGTGTGATGTTCTCCAGCACAAGCCGGTTGGATGCGAGCCATCCGAGCTCCAGCATTCCGCAGATCAAAAAAAGCAGGAGGGGGAGCGTGAGCGCAAGCTCAACCGCCGACTGTCCGCTTTCGCGGCGGCGATGAAACAATCTTTTTTTCATATCGCCCCTCCTCCGGCCGAACGCCGCTTTTTACCCGATCGTGAGTATGTCGCTTACGCCGGTAAAAAAGTCACTCGCTTTGGTGCCAAGCACCGTCAGTCCCACAATGACCACCATCACGATGAGCGCGATGATGAGACCGTATTCCACCACGCCCTGTCCGCTTTCATTCGACAAAAAGCGTTTCACGTGTGGGTTCTCCTTTCGTTCCGATGTTATTGCGGCGCGACCAGCTTGTTGCTGATACCGGTGAACAGATCGCCCGCCTTCGTGCCGACTGCCGTGAGTGCTACGATGACCGCCACCGCGACGAGCGCGATAATGAGGCCGTATTCCACCATGCCCTGTCCGTTTTCATCCATAAAGAAGCGTTTCATGTTGATTTCCTCCCGATAAATATTATTTTTGGTTTGGCTTTCGCCCTGGTTTAGGACACTTCCTGTCCCTTTTGGAAAACCTCGATCGGGTGATTGCTCCCCGCGGCCACGCCAGCCATGCCCGCGCGCTTTCAGAATTTTGCCGTATCGCCCCCCCGTCCGTTAAACTGCCGATACCGCGACGAGCGCCGCCGCAAGGAACGGCCCCATCGGGATCTGTTTCTTCAAGGTTTCCGTAATCGGAGCGCCACGCTCCAGCATCGCAAACAACAGGATCAGCCCGCCCATGAGCGCCATGGCATACAGGCTGCCGGCCAGCCCCAGCGCGAATCCCGCCGCAGCAGCCAGCTTGACGTCTCCCGCCCCGACGCTGCGCTTCCAGAGCGCCGGCGCGAGAAATACGGCAAAGCACACGGCGAGCCCCAGCAGCGAGGACCAGATATGGAACTCGGTCGCGCCCGTGAGGCCGAACAGCGCCGCAAGTCCGATCACCGCGAGCACCAGTTCGTTCGGGATCAGGCGGCATGTGATGTCCGTCCACGAAACGCCCGCCGCCGCGGCCAGCAGAAGGAAGAGGTACAGCGCGCGGAACGAAACGCCGGCACCCCAGGCAATCAGCCCGCCCGCCGCGGCCATGCAGCCGATCAGGATGCCGTTCAGCCCGCATTTTGCCTGCGGCTCCCGGCCGCGCCGCTTCAGCAGCACGGCGCAGAGCGCGCGCGTCGGGAAAAACAGTGCCGCGCCGGCCGCCGTGCCGGCAAGAATCGTAAGCGCCAGACGCATCGTTACGCCTCCTTCTGACTGAAATCGGCCGGCCGCCGTTCGCCCGAAAAATCGGACATTCGGCGCGGCCCGGATAAAAAAACGGTCCGGATTATGTCGTCCGAACCGCTGAAAGCTCCCAATCGGGGCGTTCCGCCGCAGTGTAATACCCGCGGCGCGCCCTCTGGATGCAAGCGTTCTTCATTCGGCAACTGGCTGCCATGGACGCTTTCGCGTCTTTAGGCCCTGTAGCTTTGCGGACGCCCGCTTTCGCGGGTTGTGCTCTTGACAAGGGAAGAAGCTGACCAATATGCAGTTTTCAAGGATACTTCCCCTACTCGGGAATCCTGGGGATCTCCACCGCCGGCAGGAATTCCCTCAGCCATGAGATAAAGTCCTTCGCCTTGCGGTAGAGTTCCTTTGCGAGCGTCTCGTCCACAAACCGGCTCGAAATATTTTTGTAGGAAAACGGGTAGTCGGACATATAGTAGAACATCACGTCCATCAGGAAGTCCTCACAATCGTTCCTGCGCGCCGAAAACCGCGCCGCGTCGACCTCCTTCTTGAACAGCTCGCTTTCCACGACCTTGGAAAACAGGAAATTGACGTTGTGCGTCTTGGGCGGTTCCGCGTCCATGAAATAGACGTACATGCCCTTGAGCTGCCGTTCCGTCGCCTGCTGGCACAGATACGCAACGTATACCCAACGCTTTCCGGCGATCAGCGTATCGACCGTGCCGAGATCGTAATCCGAGAGCATCAGCCAGTAACCGCATTTGTCGGTTTTATTCATTCGCTTCCTTTTCCTCCCTGCGCAGCGCGCCGCCGGCAACCAGATCTCTGAGCGCGCCCGTGATGTATGGATCGAACTTCCCGGAAAGCGAACAGAGCTCTCCGGCCGCTTCCTCAAACGACTTTACCGCATTGTATCCGCGCTCGCTCGTCATCGCGTCGAATACGTCCGCCACCGCCACGATCTTTGCCGGGAGGCTGATTTCCTCCCCGCTCAGTCCGCACGGATATCCGCTTCCGTCCAGCCGCTCATGATGATTCCGCGCGATCTCCGCCACCTGTTCGCCGAATTCGGGGCAAAGCAGCCTTCCGCTGTCCATCGGATGCCGCAGGATATAGCGCACGTCCGACGCGTCGAGCTCGTCCGTCTTCTGCAGTACCTCCACGGGAACGAAGCATTTGCCCACGTCGTGAAACAGCGCGGCCACCGCCAGATCGTCCCGTGAAACGCCCGTCAACCGCGCCGGCCCGAGCACATCGAAAAGCTGCAGCGAATACCGCAAGACCGCCCCGCTGTGGCGGTAGGTGTAGTGATCCTTTTCGTTGATGCGCATCAGGAGCGCGACCAGGCTCTCCTCAAAGCGCTGCACCGACTCGAACGCCGGACAGTTCGTCACGTACAGGATGCGCGTATCTCCGCGGATCTTGACGGGAATATCCTGTTTCAGGCCGGATGCGCAGAACGATTCCCCCGCCTGCAGCGCCACCATGCCGTCGTCCAGCGCCAGTTCCACGCCGCCTTCATAGATGAAGAAAAACTCCATCGCGGCCGGATCGGCCGCAGGAGACAGCCATACGACGGACTCGCCGCCGATGCGGTGCGACATGATCTCCAGATCGCCGCTTTTTGCCAGAAGGGATGTGATTGCCTCGGCGCCGGCCTCCGGCGGCGCCTGCGCCCCCCGGCGATTGAAAACGATACCTTCCATTCCATCACCCGTTCATTGTCTGCCGCCGCGCGCCGCCCCGACCCGGGAACGATGTTCAGACGCGCAGTTCGACCCCGTGTGTTACCACTTCTTCAATAATACCACAGGGCTGAGACAATTCATAGGTGTGAAACGGCTGCACCTGGATATCCACCTGCGGATTCGCGCAGATTCTGGCCAGCTGACGATACTGACGGATCAGGCAGGTGTCCTCCGTATCGAAGAACACCGCAAGATCGATGTCGCTTTCAAAAACCGCGCTCCCCTTGGCATAGGAGCCGAACAGTACGATGCTGCTTACGCCGGGCAGTGCGGAAATCCTTCCGCAGATCTCCCTGAGAATGCCCGCATGGCGGCCAACCTGGCCCGCCAGATCCGTGCAGATCGGCAGCATCGCGGCTCCTTTCGCTTCCAAACCAGTCTCGCCTTTTTACAGCGGAATGATGCGGAGCGGATCGATCAGCACATACTGCCCGTCGATATAGTACTCGACGTATATGCACTCCACCTTTGCGCCGATCGACTCGGCGTAGGCGAACACCGCGGCCGCGATTTCATCGACTTTGGCAAGCAGTTCCTGCACATCGTCCTCCGGCGTGGCCTGCGCCTTTTTCACCGCGTGTTCGATATCCCGGTTGGCCTTGTCCACGAGTTTTTCCAGCTTCTTGATCTCGCTGGCCGAACCGTTCCCGTTCGACGCGACGATCAGTTTCGCGTTGGACGCGCCGTTTCCGTTGCCCGCCGCGTTCGCAATACCCGGCAGCATCAAAACGACGAACATCACGCTGATGAGGATGCACATTATCTTCCTGCTCATAACCATTCCTCCTCGTTCTGTACCGGTCCCGTCCCCCGGGACCCTCGATCGCCCGCTGCCAAATAAAAAGCAGCCTGTCATTTCTGCCAAGCTGCCGTACGACGTATCCCGCGTGATGGATAATTATACGTTCGTTTATGCGTTTCAGAAGCATTCGGCAACTGGCTGCCATGGACGGAATCCGTCTTTAGGCCCTTTAGCTTTGCGCCACCCGCTTTCACGGGTTTAGCCCTTTCGTGGGGATAAAAGATTATCCAATATCAATTTAGCACGAATAAAAATACTTGTCAAGCAAAATGTTACCAATTTTTGAATGAATTATATATGATGTGAAACGAATTTGTAACAAAATCTTGCCATACACGGGATCCGCACGCGTTTTTACAGAATCCGGAATCGCCGCTTTCCCGCGCCGCGCGCGCATGATATAATTTCTAAACAGGGAGGTGCTGTATGGAACTGCATCAACAAGCCGAAACGCTCGTTTCCCAAATGACGCTCGAGGAAAAGGCGGGCCTGCTCAGCGGCGCCGATTTCTGGCATACGAAGGCCGTGGCGCGGCTGGGGCTGAAGCCAGTCATGCTCACGGACGGACCGCACGGCCTGCGCAAGCAGACGCAGACGGCCGATCACCTCGGCATCAACGAAAGCGTGCCGGCCACGTGCTTCCCCACGGCCTGCGCGACGGCGTGTTCGTTCGACCGGGAGCTGATGCGCCGCGTCGGCGCCGCCATCGCGGAGGAATGCCGGGAGGAGGACGTCGCGGTGCTGCTCGGACCCGGCCTGAACATCAAACGCAGCCCGCTCTGCGGCCGCAACTTCGAATACATCAGCGAGGACCCCGCTCTGACGGGCGAGCTCGCCGCCGCGTTCATCGAGGGCGTGCAGAGCCAGAACGTGGGGGTCTCCGTCAAGCACTTCGCGCTGAACAATCAGGAAACGCGGCGCATGCTCGTCGATTCGGTCGTGGACGAGCGCGCGCTCTTCGAACTCTATCTCGCCGGGTTTGAGCGCGCCGTCCGGCGGACGCATCCCTGGACGGTGATGTGCTCCTACAACCGCGTCGGTGGCGAATACGCCGGCGACAGCAAGCGGCTGCTGACCGACGTGCTGCGGGACCGCTTCGGGTTCGACGGGCTCGTCGTGTCCGACTGGGGCGCGGTCAACGACCGCATCGCGGGCGTGCGCGCGGGGCTCGACCTCGAAATGCCGCACGCCGACGTGTATCACGACGAGCAGATCGTTGAAGCGGTCCGAAGCGGCGCGCTCGATGAAGGCGACGTGGACCGCTGCGCCGCGCGCGTATGCGAGCTGCTGCTTCGTTCCGAGGCGCGCGAGCCGTTCGTCTGGGACCGGGCCGCGCACCACGCGCTCGCGCGGGAGGCGGCCGCCGCGTCCGCCGTTCTGCTCAAGAACGAAGGTCCTCTGCTGCCGCTCGGAAAGGGGGGCCGGGTCGCGGTGATCGGCGCGTTTGCAAAATCGCCGCGTTATCAGGGAGCGGGCAGCTCCAAGCTCACGCCGTACCGTCTGGACAGCGCGTTCGACGAGCTGGCCGCGTTCGGCGTGGACGCGTCGTACGCGGAAGGGTACGACCCCGGCACCGACGCTCCCGACGAAGCCAGCATCCTCGAGGCGTGCCGCGTCGCCGAGGGAAAGGACGCGGCGCTGCTCTTCGTCGGTCTGCCCGACCGGTACGAATCCGAGGGGTTCGACCGCGAAAAACTGACCATGCCGGAAAACCAGCTCGAACTGATCCGCCGCGTCAGCCGGGTCAACCCAAACGTGATCGCGGTGCTCGCGGGCGGTTCGGTCGTCGACATGAGCTGGGAGGCGGACGCAAAGGCGATCCTCATGGGGTATCTCGGCGGGGAAGCCGGCGGCGGCGGAATCGCGGACGTGCTGACGGGCCGGCGCTGTCCCGGCGGCAAGCTGGCCGAGAGCTGGCCGCTCCGGCTCGAGGACAACCCGTCGTTCGCCTATTTTCCGGGTTATCCCCTTACGGTGGAGTACCGCGAGAGCCTGTTCGTCGGATACCGGTATTACGACAAGGCGAAACAGCCCGTGCGCTATCCGTTCGGATACGGGCTTTCGTACACCTCGTTTTCCTACTCGAACCTCCGGCTCGATTGCGATACGCTCGGCGAGGGCGAAACGCTGAACGTCCGCTGCGACGTGACGAATACGGGCGGCGCTGCGGGAAGCGAGATCGTGCAGCTCTACGTTTCGCACGCCTCGGACGTGATGATCCATGTCGAGCAGGAGCTGAAGGATTTTGCGAAGGTCTCGCTTTCGCCCGGGGAGACGGCAACGGTTTCGTTTGCGCTCGGCCGCCGCAATCTGAGCTACTACAACGCCGAGGCCGCCGGCTGGCGCGTGGAGGGCGGCGCATATGAGATCCGCGTCGCCGCCTCGAGCCGGGACGTCCGGCTGCGGGCCGTCGTCCACGCTTCGCCGGACCCGGACCAACGCGTGCCGGACCACCGCGCCGACGCCCCGTGCTACTACGACCTCTCGGACGGCATCCGCGTATCCGACGAAGCGTTCGTTGCCCTGCTCGGGCGCCCGCTTCCCGCGCGCGAGCCGCAGCCCGGCGAGGCGTTTACAAGGAATTCCACCCTGCCGGAGATCGCCGTAAAGCCGCTCGGCCGCCTGCTCTCGACCGTCATCCGCAGGGAGGCGGGTAAGCTCGCGCGCGACAACGACGACATCGCCATGATGATGGACCGCATGCTCTGCGAATCGCCGCTTCGCCTGCTCTCGATGTCCGGCGGCGCCTTCGGCCCCAAACAGGTCGAAGGGCTCGTGTGTATGCTCAACGGCCGGTTCTTCCGCGGCCTCCGCAGGATGCTCTCCAAATAGCCGCGTGCCAAACGGCGGGAAGGGAGGCGTCCGTGCAGCCGGTTCTTTCGCTTTTTTCGTTTCCGAGCCCCCCCGTGTCCGGGGAGCCGTACGGCGGCGGGCACATCAACCGCACCCGGCTGATCGTCTGCCGGGACGGTTCAAGGTATATCCTGCAGCGGATCAACACGGACGTGTTCCGCCGCCCCGAGGGGCTGATGCGCAACATCGAGCTCGTCACCGCGCACCTGCGGAGGAAGGTCTCCGACCCGCGCGCGGTGCTGCGGCTCGTTCCCGCGCGCGACGGGCGGCCGTTCGCCGTCGAAAACGGGGCGTACTGGCGCGTCTATGCGTTCGTTCCGGGCAGCGTGTGCTTCCAGCGCGCCGACGAAGCGCTTCTTTACGAGAGCGCGGCCGCGTTCGGACGGTTTGCCGGCCTGCTTTCGGATTTCCCTGCCGGGGAGCTGGACGAAACCATCCCGCAGTTCCACGACACGCCGGCGCGGTTTTCGGCGCTGCGGGACGCCGTTTCGGCGGACGCGGCCGGCAGAACGCGCGCCGCCCGGCGGGAGATCGACTTCGCGCTCTCGTACGAGCCGTTTTCCCATACGCTCGCTAAAGCGCAGTCCCGCGGGGAACTGCCGCTTCGGGTGACCCACAACGACACGAAAATCAACAACGTCCTCTTCGACGAAAAAACGCGCCGCGCGCTCTGTGTGATCGATCTCGACACGGTCATGCCGGGCCTGCTTGCGAACGACTTCGGCGATGCCGTCCGCTTCGGCGCCTCCACGGCCGACGAGGACGAGCGGGACCTTTCGCGCGTGCATTTCAGTCTGCCGCTTTATAAGGCCTGCGCCGGCGGTTACCTGTCCGCCTGCGGAGAAAGTCTGACCGAGGCGGAGACCGCGGCGCTGCCCGTCGGCGCGAGGATGATGACCTGCGAATGCGGCGTGCGCTTCCTGACCGATCATCTGAACGGGGACGTATACTTCCATGTCGAGCGCGAGGGACAGAATCTCGACCGCGCGCGCACGCAGTTCCGCCTGCTCGCCGGGATGGACGAGCACTGGGATGAGATGCGCCGCATCGTCGAACGCCTCGCGGCAAAATGACGCGCGGTCCGCGGCCGCACAGACGCGTTAACAAGTTCTTTTGCAGGGGTTTCGCCCCTGCACCCCACCCAAGGGACACGTCCCTTGGGAATCCCTGACCCCGCAGGCGCCCGTTTCAGGGCGCCTGCGAAAATGAGTTCCCAGGACCGTTATGGCCCTAAGCAGCGGTTTGGAGACGGCGCCTCCAACGTTCTCCCTCGTTATCGACAAGCCGAGGCCCCGCGCTGCCGCGGGGCCTTCATATCTGCGGTCCAAACAAACCGCCTGATTCATTTCCCGGACGTCAGTTCAGTTCCTTGACGAAGCACCGGCGGCGCTTGTGCTGCTCGGTCTCAAAACGGGACCACTGCGAGAGGATATGGTCGTTGAGCTCGAGCATCGGCCCGGATTCCGCATAGCGGAAACCGCTTTTGATCAGCTTGCGCTCCATATCGTCGAGGATCATGGCATTCACGCCCGCGCCCTGCAGGTCCGGATGCACGGCGATGAGCAGCATGTCGATGGTGTCGTTTTTACCCTTGAGCGCGCTCAGCAGCGGAATCCAGCCGAACGGGAGCGTGCGGCCGCGGTTTCTGCGCATCGCAAGATCGAGCGCCGGACAGCAGATGCCGAACGCGACCATCTCGTTTTTCTCGTTGTACACGAACGACGTCGTGCGGCGGTCGACCATTGGCCTGAACTCGCCCGTATACTTGATCATCTGCTCGTCCGTCATCGGCACCACGCCGAAGAGCACGCGGTAGGTCTCGTTGTAGAGCGCAAACATGTCCCGCATGATCGTGCGGATCGGAATGTCGCCGAGGTTGACGACGTGCAGCTTTTTGCGCTTGCCGATGTACGCGGCAAGCTTGGCAAGCTTCGGGTCCTCCTGCTGCGGGATCGTGACGCGCAGTTCGATCCAGTCGACCTGCTTTTGATACCCGCGGCGCGTCAGCTGCGTAACATAGTAAGGATGGTTATAGTAGGTGTAAAACAGGCTCATGCGGTCGAACCCCTCCACGAGCATGCCTTCGCGGTCCATATCCGAGAACCCGAGCGGGCCGTGCACGGCCTCGCACCCGAGCTCCCGCGCCCAGCCTTCGATCGCGTCAAAGAGCGCATCCACGACCTCGTCGTCGTCGATAAAGTCGATCTGCGAGAAGTTCAGGTATTTCTTGCCGAACTTCGCGTTCGCCTTTTCGTTCAGAATGCCCGCCACGCGCCCGACGATCTCTCCGTCCCGGCAGGCCAGAAAGCACTTCGCGTCGCAGTACGCGAACGCCGGGTTCTTATCCCGCTGCATATCGGCGACCTGACTCGACAGGATATCCGGCACATAGTACGGATTGCCGCGGTACAGCTTCAGCGGAAATTCCATGAAATCGACCAATTCCTTCTTGGTCCGGGCCTCTTTGATCGTTACCAACGGTTCCATCCCCCTGTTCTAGTGTGATTTCAGATTATTCGTTTTTGATTTCCTTGTTTTCTTCCGGCGCGGGCAGTTTCGCCGCGGCGCGCGCCGCCTCCGCCTTCCGGCGTTTTTTCTTTTTGTGCAGAATGATCGGCAGGCCGATGCAGAGGAACAGAATGCCCGCCGGGATCAGCACGATCGCAAGAACGATCGCAATCGCACCGAGCGCGTTGGCCATGAAACGCATGCTGTTCTGGAACCCACGCGTCATCCTGCTCCACACGTCGGACGCTTTCCAGATCTGGATCAGATCGCTCTCGCCCTCCACGGGCGTTTGCTCCGTGCGGTTGATCGTCACGTCCAGCGTGGCGTAATCCACGAGATTGTCCCAGAGGTTGATCTGCGCCGTGTAGCTCTCAATGTCCGAACGCACGCTCGCAAGGCTCTCCCGTACGGCGAGGATGTCCTCGACGGTCTCGCATTTGTTCAGGATCTGGAGCAACTGCTGCTCCTCCGCCTTCGCGCTGTCCAGCCGCGCCTGCACGTCGTAGTACGAAAGCGAAATGTCGTCTGAGGTCAGGCGGTAGTCGTCCACCTCGCCGGCGTTCTTCGCCTCGCTGACAAGCGTTTCGAGCGAATCGGCCGGGACCTTGAGCGTGAGCGTGCACAGGTAGGTGCCTTCGTCGTCCGTCGTGCTGTAGGAGCCCGACACATAGCCGCCGAGCGCCTCCGCTTTCCCGACAAGCGTGTTCATCGCCAGTTCGGGATCGTCCGCGGTCAGCGTCATATCGGCGTTGTAGACGATCTTGCGCACGTCCGCGTCGCCCATGTCGGCAGACTCGGTGCCGCTCTCCGTGGAAGAAGCGTTCTTGGATACCGTATACTCGCTGTAGTCCTCCGCTTCCGCGGCGGTCTCGTAGTCGTAACTGGTCGTATCGCCCGTTCCCGCACTCTGGGGGGACGCAATGCTTGAATCAGCCGCACTGCGCGACGCGCAGCCGATCGTCAGCAACATCATCAGGCTGACGGCCAGCGCAAGCAGTTCCCGTTTCCTCATCATCATCGTGCTCCTCCGTTTCTCCGAATTTGGATATAGGATACCATAGTTTTTCATTCTTGAACAGTTTCCCGCCCGGGCTGTCGAACGCAAAACTGCGCCGCTGTCAATCCAGCCGCGCAGCGCTTTCTTCAGGAGGGCTGCACCGGGCGAATCCCTCCGATCATTCGTTTTCCGTCAGCTTCCCGCATCCGGTTCCGCCGTGGCGTCCGCTTCCTCGTCCGACTGCGCCGTTTCCTCCGGCGCTGCGGCCGAAGCGTCGCTTTCGGAATCCTCGACGATCTTGCAGCTGACCAGCAGCCGCCCTTCCGAACCGTCCGGCGTGCACACACAGAACGACACGATGCGGTCGTCCGCGCCGACGCTTATGCTGCTGTCGAACGCCGAAAGCTCGTGCAGATCGTCGAGATACGCCAGAAACGCATTCTCGCCCGCGAACGAAATGGGGATCGCGCTCCGGTACTGTTCCACGCGCGCGCAGGAGAACACCGCGAGCGTATAGCGCGTGCCGTCCGGCAGGAACAGCGTCATCTCGGAATGGCGTTTATAGTAGTTCGGATTCTCATATTCCCAGATGGAGCCGAACATCGCGCCGCTCTTGACGGCGTGCCCGTAGATCACCGTGTGACGGTCCGAAAAATCCCCCGCGTTGCCCGCGTCGATGAACGGCGTGCCGAGCTTGTTCTTTTTTTCGTCGAAGCGGTGCGTCAGATAGTAGGAATTGTCTGCCGCCTGGACGATCGGCAGATCGATCGCGGTGTCGTCGAGGCGGATCCAGCCCTTGATTTCCGGGTTGATCTGGGAAAGGGCGCTGAAATCGACGGCATCCGCCGTGGCCACGTCCTCCGCCAGATCGGCATAGTACGAATTGCCGATCGTCGTGCCGAGCAGCGAGCAGGCAAGCACACCCAGGCCGTACGCGGCAACGGCGACCAGCAGGACGAAAACGGCCCACAGAAAACCCGTTATGATATCCGCTTTCGTTTTTCTTTTGTGTTTCATATCCGCAGTATATCCCAATTGTGTCAGCAATGCAATGCGGCGCGAAGAAACACTTCCGTTTTTTACCATAAATATGTTTGCAGGAAAATATCGAAAGAAACCGAAAGCCGCGACCGGCGGCGCAGGGCGGGATCATCCGACCCCTCCGCCGTCCGTGCGCGGCCCGAAACCACCCGGATTCAGAGATTGGATTCGCAGAAGAGCACCGACACCTCGCCGTAGGGCGTCCGGGATTCGGCGTACCGGAAGACCGGCACCGCAAACCGGTCGTTTGGCCACGGCTGCGCGCGCCGCGGATCGACGCGGCCGATGAAGTCCGCATAGTACGCCGCAAACGAAAACGGAATCGGCGCATCCTTATGCGAAAGCTGCAGCCTGTCGATCCCCCGCAGTGCGGAAAACGTGCGGAGACGCTCCACATAATCGCGCATCTTCCCGTTCTGGTTCAGAAACAGCCACACCTGCGGCCCGACGGCGTCCCCGACGAACGCGGTGCCGCTCGCGCGGTCGATCACCGCCGTGCTCGAGGACGTATGCCCGCCGAGGACAAACATCTCGACCGTCCGATCGCCGAGATCGAACCGCTCCGGCAGCGGCTCGTAAACCGTATCCGGCCGCTCCGCGTCCGGCTCTTCGCGCGGAACGAGAAACTCCCTCAGATGCGGCTTGTTCCGGTACAGGCTCCGGAACAGCCCCGCCCGCTCCCGCTCGAGAGAACCGTCGAAGACCTTGGCCCGCTCTCCGGCCGGCACGAAAACGCGGCCGAACCAGCCGTTCCCGCCGCTGTGATCGGTGTGCACATGCGTGTTCATCACAACGACCGGACGATCGGTCGCCTGCGCGAGCGTCGGGCGCATGTCCGCCAGGCCGTAACCCGTGTCGATCAGGAGCGCGCGCTCGCTTCCGACGATCAGACTCTCCCCCACGCCGAGCGGCTCCGAGATGCGAAACACCCCGTCCGGCCGGGGCTCCAGCGTGAAATATGCCTTGCCGTTTTCCATCCCGTTCACGCGCACGCCGCCTCCAGATACGCCTTGGCCCTGCGCGCGACGATCCGCTCTTCATTGGCGGCGATCACGAACGCGCGCACGATCTCCCTGCCGTCCGAGATTCCGCGATCCCCCTCGCCGTCCATGTCGAAAAGCCGGTATTTGAGCAACGTGCTTCCGACGTTGCAGACCAGAATGTTCATCACTTGTGCTTCCTCCGACGGATTTCCCGTCAGCATAGCACGATTTCGGCGCGCTGTCCATCGAAGCCCGCGGCCTTTCCGACGGATGCCGGCGCGGCCGACTCAGTACAGCACCGCGCCGAAATACGTTACTGTATTCGGACCGTTCGTGTAACTCAGGCCGCTGCTCTTTGCGAGCGCGGACACGTCGATCCCGTACGCTTCGAGGGACGAAACGGCGCGGCCGGGATGGCGGCAGGGCCGGCCGTCGCGTTTTGCGCAGCGCCTGCATATGCCGCAGGCTCCCGCGCCGAGCACCAGAGCGTCCGGGTGTTCCGCGCGCGCCGCGCGGCGGACGGCCTGCACGAAGCGGTTATGCGCGGCACCCGCCGCATGCATGCCCTCGATATCGAACGAATCCTCGAGCGGATGCACCGTCTGAAAGACGAGCGCGCGCCGGTACCCGCGCGCCCGTTCGATGAGCGCGCCGATCTCGCCCGCGTCCGGCGGGCAGGTCCAGCACGCGCCGTAGTATCCACAGGCGTTTCCCTCGCAGATCTTCCGAAACGCCGGATCGAAACGGATGTCCGCCGCGTCGATGACCGCGTACTTTGCGTTCGATCGTTCCAGCAGCTTCGTCAGATGCATCGGCCGTCTCTTCCTTCCTTATTCTTTCGTTTATCCGCCGCATAGATCCCGGATACCATCATACAGAATTTCGCGCGCCCGCACAATCCGGTCCCTGCGCAAGCCGGCCCGATCCGCCCGAAACACGGATCCGCCGAAAAACACAGGCGGCCCGCCGAACGGGTCGCCTCAGATTGTCGATAAAGTCCCAGTCAAATTGCTGCGTCAATTTGACAAGGCAAAAATGCGAGTCCAGCCAAATATTCCGTCAAAACCAGCGGCATGTACGTTGGTTTTGACACGCTTCATACAGCAGGGCCGACAGTCGGCGCAGCCGACCGAGGTCGATGCTGCATGAAGCTCTCCGCCGCCGCGGCTTCCATCAAAAAACCCTGGTTTTTCGATGGTCCGAGGGCCCGCCGAACGGGCCGCCTGCCGATTGCGTTCTCTGGGTTTGGAAAGGCGGGAGCCCATCCGTTCCAGCCGTACCGGTTTTGCCGTGAAACGGTTCGCTTCTTCTGTCTGCCGCGTATGGATACCCCCTTTCCCGCCTCATGCACATCGCCGGCTTCGCCGCACGGAACGTTGCGGACGTATCAAACGCGCACGATATAGTCCTTTTTCCTCGGCGCGGGCTCGCCCGGCTCGGACGCCGCATAGCCGAGGACGCAGTGGCCGACGCCTTCGTAGTTTGGCCCGATCCCCCACTTCTTCAGCAGCGCCTTTCCTTCCTCGGTCTCGAATTCCTCCTTGGCGCGGTGGATCCAGCAGGAGCCGAGTCCGACCGCGTGCGCGGCGTTGACCAGATTCGTCAGCACCGCCGCACCGTCGAGCCGATACGTCGCGCGCGCTTTGTCCGCCATCACGACCAGAACCGTCGGCGCGCCGTAAAACGGATCGGAATCCGCGCCCATGACGGCCGCGTTCATGCGCGAAAGCTGCTTTACGGTCGCAGGGTCCTGCACGACGATGATGATCGGCGACTGCCGCCCGCTCGCCGTCGGCGCGTAGATGCCAGCTTCGAGCACCTGATCGAGCAGCTTCGAATCGATCTGCTCCGGCTTGTAGGAACGCACGCTGCGGCGCGTTTTGAGATTCTGCAATGCTTCGTTCATCGAAATAAGACCTCCGTTTTTTCCTTGTGTTTCCTGCGGGCAGATTCCGCCCGCACTTCATTATAACCCATTATAGCAGAAAACGGCCGGATCGTTTCTTATTTGCGTTGATTCCCGGCAAGCTCCGCGTGCGTATCGCGCCGAAAAAACGTCCGCAGTTCCGCAATCCGTTTCCAGATCGGCAGGCTGTTCTCCATCCGCCGCGCATATGGCAGCCCGAGCCGTTCGTACAGCCGGTAGTGCGGCTGCAGCCGGCTTAGGAACCCCCGGTATTCCCGCTTCGCCTTCGGGCTCCACATGGCTTCCGCCGCGGCGGCGAGACGCGGCAGGAGGTTGAAGAACAGTTTTTCCTCCGTGTCGATCCATTCCGTCCAGGCAGCGCACTCCGCGCCGAGCACGCCGCTGCTTCGCCCCGGCAGGATGCCGCGGGGCACCGGCTCGGAGCGGTAGGTCTTCTTCAGCGGCGTGACCGCGTAGGGGTAATCGAAGTAAACATGCAGGAAACCGCTCCAGATCATCTCTCCGCCGTCGTTGACCCAGCGGACGGCACGTCGCTTGTTCTCGATGAAAAACGGCGTCCAGTACTGGCAGACGACGTTTCGATCGAGCGCGCCGCTCAGGCCGTCGTTCCAAACGATCGCGCGTCTGCCGCGGGCCTCGAGATGGCGGCTCAAGCGGCTGAGCATCCATCCCTGCAGCTCCCGCCCGCCGCCGAGCCCGTGCTCCTTGATCGCCGCCCGGCACCGCGGGCAGCGCGCCCACTCGGTCTTCACCGCCTCGTCGCCGCCGAGGTGCACATACCCGAACGGGAACACCTCCGTGAGCTCGTCCAGCAGCGAAAAGAGGAATTCATAGACGCGCTCGCTGCCCGCGCAGAGCAGCTTTCTGGAAAAGTCGCTCACCCCGAAGCTTGTGGCGACCTCGACCGGCTCCGGGAAGCACATCAGCTCGGGGTACGCCGCCAGCATGGCCAGCGCGTGCCCCGGCACGTCGATCTCCGGAACGATCTCGATCCCCCGCGCCTTCGCGTACCGGACCAGATCGCGAAGCTCGTCCTTGGTATAGTATCCGCCGTGCGGCGCGCCGTCCTGCACCGCGCCCGCGCCGCGCTTGACCAGCGTGCTTTTCCGCTGCGAGCCGACCGCGGCAAGCAGCGGGAATCGCTCGCTCCCGAACCGGAACCCCTGATCGTCCGAAAGGTGCAGGTGCAGGCGGTTGTACTTGTACAGCGCCATCACGTCGATCAGCTTTCTGAGCGTCTCGGCGGGGAAAAAGTGCCGGCAGACGTCCATGCAGACCCCGCGCCAGCCGAAGCGCGGGCCGTCCTCGATGCTGCAGCGCGGGATGCGGCCGCCGTTCTCCTCGAGCAACTGCCGCACCGTCGCCGCCGCGAACACGGCCGCCGCCGCATCGCCCGCCTCGGCCGCCGCGCCGCTTTCGCCGCAGACGAGCCGGTAACGCTCCGCGCCGAGCGATTCGTCGAGCGAAAACCGCACCGCCGGTCCGGCGGCGCCTTCCCCGTCCGGCAGGTCGGGCAGCAGCGCGCGGATGCCCGCGCGCGTCCCGGCGAGCGCTTCGTCCACCAGCAGCCCCGCCGGACGGGTCCACGCTTTCCCGAATATTTCGCTTCTCTCCGGGATTGGAATCGGCACGGTCCGTCCCTCCTTTTGATCAAACCGGCATTCATGCCGTTTTCAGTCTGCCGAAAAAGTCCTTTTGCAGGGGATTTATCCCGGCACCCCACCCAACGAACACGTCCCTTGAAAATCCCTGACCCGCAAACGCTCTATTCCAGGGCGCTTGCGAAAGCGGGTTCTCAGGGCCGTTGCGGCTCTGAGCGGCGGCTTGGAGGCAAAGCCTCCAACGGTCCCCCTCTATCGACAAGCTGAAACCGGCGTTCACGCCGCTTTTTTCCCTTCTTCTTCCTTCTTCGGCGGTGCGCGCCGTGGTATACTGGAGCCAAACCGAACGACCGCCGGCCGGCCGCTGCACGTCAAAGAACACCGTCAGGAGGAACCGCCATGTTTCGTGCCATTCTGAAACGCATCGTGCCCCTTCCAAAGCTCACGTCGTACGAACGGTATCTCTTCGTTGGACCGCACCCGGACGACATCGAAACCGCCTGCGCGCCGACCGTCAAAACGCTCACCGACGCAGGCAGGCACGTCGACTTCGTCGTCGTCACCGACGGGCGGATGGGCTCCTTCGATCCGGCCCTCTGCGGCGAGCCGCTCGTTGCCATCCGGCAAAAGGAGGCGCGCGCCTCGGCCGCGCTGCTCGGCGTGACGAGCGTTACCTTCCTGCCGTTCCACGACGGCGGGATGTACCCCGTGGAGGAGGCGGCCTGCGCGATCGCAAAGGAGATCGTACGCCTAAAGCCGCAGGTCGTGTTCGCCCCGGACCCGGACGTGATCAGCGAATGCCACGCGGACCACGTCAAGACCGGCCTTGCGGCAAAGATGGCGGCGGTCATGGCGCCGTTTGCCAGCGTGATGGAGAGCGTCGGCGCTTCGGGCAGTCAGCCGCTCGAGGCGCTCGCGTTCTACTATACCGACCGGCCCAACGTCTACGTGCCCGTCTCCCGCGCGTTCGGCGCGCGCGAGGCCGCACTCAGGCTCCACCCAAGTCAGTTCGACGAAAAGATGGTCGGGGACATCGTCATGTACTTCCGCCTCCGCTCCGTCCGCTTCGGCCTGAGGCGCCTCTGCGGCAAGTGCGACGGCTACCGCGCGCTTTCGCCCACGCATATGCACTGCTTCCCGGAAGCGGCGGAATGGTGAAGCGCGCTTCCCCGCCCGCCGAAGACGATCTGCCTGCAGAAAGCGCGCCGGAGCGAATGTTCCGGCGCGCTTGAGCCGTTAAGAGACGTCCCCGGGATGGTCGGGGGCCGAAGCCCCGCGCCCGCGGATACCGGCCGCGGCGGTTACGGCTGCTCCTCCGCCTTCCTGCGCGAGTCGATCTCCGAGAGCATCTTATCGTAGAACTCCTCGTCGATCACGAATTTCTTGCGCTGCGTGTACAGCGCGGCGAGCAGCAGCACGATCGGCACAATCGTCACCGCGGCGCGCACCCAGACCCGCATGGAAACGGTGCTCTGGTCGCGGAAATTGAGGTTCGCCGCGCTCTCTTTGCCGCTGCTGAGATCGTCGATCTGCAGCGTATAGGTGCTGCCGTCGTCCGCGATCGCGCTCAGATCAAGCGTTTCGAGCCGTCCGAGTTCAATGGACGTTCCGTCCGCCGTTTTCTTGATCACCATCGCGTCCGCAAGCGCCGCAATATAATCCCCGTCGATCTGGTATTTGTTCATCACGTCGTCCGCGGCGATCTCCTCCGTCACCTTCTCCGTGGCGGAGGCGTATGCCGCCGTTCCGCGCTCCAGCCCCTCAAACTCCTGCACATAGCTCTGCACCTGCGTGATGTAGTACACCTGCGCGGATTCGTTCTGCTGGTCGAAGAAATCCTTCTGCGTTTCCAGCGTGCTGATCGACTGGCTGAGCAGGAACGTGCCGGAGATGGTCAGCACAAGGGTGATGATCAGCGTGTGCATGGCGGACGCAAACTTCGCCATGAACGGCCGCAGCGTGGACACGACGGCTTCGTTGCGCTCGCCGTAGCGGTAATCGTTGTACTCGACGCAGTTGGTCATGTTGATGATGGACGCCATATAGAAGAGCGACTGCCCCGCCGAAATGAACACGCAGAACGCGCACAGCATCCAGATGTTGAACGGGAAGAACGAAACCCAGCCCATCGCGCCGATGACGATATACCCGGCGATCGCCATCGCAATGCTCGCGTTCTGGAGCTTCTTTCGGCCGAGCTTTCCCGCAAGCCACGGATAGAGCGCGTTGACGCCCACCATCGTGATGCCGTAGGCGACCACCACGTAGAAATAATACGTGCCGTTGTAGCCAATCTCGAGGTAGATCAGATTCGCCGCCAGCGCGGTGATCATGGTGCTGCCGATGTTATAGAAGAGCATGGAGAGCGTCATCCAGAGGATCTGGTCGTTGCGCACGATCGTTCTCCACATCTTCCTGAGCGAGATGTTCTGCTTCTGCTCGTTGCGCCGCCGGGGCGTTTCCTTTACGAAGAGGAACGCCATGAGCTGGCAGCCGATGAACACGCACGCGATGAGGACCGACACCATGCGGTAGCCCGCGCGCATGTCGCCGACGGTGACCTGCGGGATCAGTCCCTGCGCGAGGATCGCGCCGACGCCCGCAAACAGCACCGTCAGCGTGGTGACGGAATTCCGTTCCTCCTTCACGCTCGAAAGGCTCGGCAGCATCGCCCAGTAGCCGATATCGTTCATCGTGAACGTGGACTCCCAGAGCAGGTACATGATGGTCATGAACACCACGAACCGCCAGCCTGGGATGTTCTGGATGTTGAACATCGCGATGATGACCAGGCCGCACGAGATCGCGCCGAGCAAAATCCAGGGGCGGAACTTGCCCCACCGCATGTGCGAGCCCTCGATGATCGCGCCCATGAGCGGATCGTTCAGCCCGTCCCAGATGCGCCCGCCCACGCCGATGATGAGGCTCAGCGTGGTGAACTGCGCGAGCGTGAGCGAAACGCCGAACTGAATGTAGACCAGCAGGAACGAGTCGATCAGCGCGTAGCACATGTCGCGGCCGATGCCGCTCGTTGAAAAGAACCATTTGTTTCGTTCAAACGTTCTCTTCCGAAGCGCTTCCGCCTCGCCTGCCGCGCCCGAAGCAACGGTGCTGTTTGTTTCCATGTCGAATGATCCCATCCTCTCGAAACGTATTGCAAAGACGTGTGAAACCGTTTGATCGTCAGTTTGATTCAGCGTATCACATCGCGCCGCGCCGCGCAATGCCCCCGGGATGAAAAACTCGCCGCAGGCGGACGATCCGCCGCGCCGCCCGCCGTTTGCCGGCCTGCATCCGAGTGGGAACCCCGGCTTCGGAAAAACCGCAGTAAAAAAGCCGGGGCGCGGTCTGTTCCGCTTCCCGGCGATCTCCCGTTCCGCCCCGGCGGTTCCGCGGGCCGGCTACAGCCCGATCTCCCCGTCGAACACGATCTCGGCGGGGCCGGTCATATAGACGCGGTTGTCCGCCGCCCAGTCGATATGCAGCGTGCCGAGCGCGATGCGGACGTCCACGCTGCGCCCCGTTTTCCCGTTGAGCGCGCACGCGACCGCCGTGCCGCACGCGCCCGTGCCGCAGGCCAGCGTCGGCCCGCAGCCGCGCTCGAACGTGCGGAGTTCGACGGTGTGATCGTCGAGCACGCGCACAAAATTAACGTTCGTGCGCCTGGGAAACACGCTCGCATGTTCGATATCCCAGCCCATGGCCATCCATTTCCGGTCGGTCGGATCGTCCACGAAGATCACCGTGTGCGGAACGCCGAGCAGCACGCTCGTAAAGCGGAACTCCTCGCCGTCGACCGTCAGCAGCCGGTCCACACAGAGTCCCTCGCCGCATACGGGGATCTGCTCGCAGTGCAGAAACGGCTCGCCCATGTCGACCGTTACGCCCGTCACGGCGCCGTTTTCAACCGTCAGCTTCGGCCGCATGACGCCTGCGAGCGTCTCCACGGAAAACGTTTCCTTCCGCAGCACGCCGCGCTCGTAGACGTACTTGGCAAAGCATCGGATACCGTTGCCGCACATCTCGGCCTCGCTTCCGTCCGAATTGACGATGCGCATGCGTACGTCCGCCTTTTCGCTCCCGAGCAGAATCAGCAGCCCGTCCGCGCCGATCCCCGTCTGCCGCGCGCACAGACGCGGCGCGAGCGCATTGTAATCCATGCCGCCGGCGCGGCCGTCCAGAAGGATGAAATCGTTGCCCAGCCCGTGGACCTTTGTAAAATGCATCGGAACAATCCTCCGTTTTTTCCGGCTTCAGCCGCCGATGATCTCGATGAACGCCTCGTCTGCATACTGCCGCACCGCGCCCTCGAACCGGCGGTACGCCAGAAGGAATCGCTTCGCCTCGTCGGTGAGCACCGCGCCGCCGCCGCCCCTGCCGCCGGTCGAGGACCGGAGCAGCTTGAATCCCAGGTTCCTCTCGGCGGTCTTTACGATGCGCCACGCCTTGCTGTAGGCCATGTTCATCTCGATGGTGGCCTTGCGAAGCGATTTGAGCCGGTCGACCCGCTCCAGCAGATCCGCCATCCCCGGGCCGAAGCATTTCTCCTCGCCGAAGATGCGGACGGTGACGATACAGCGCAGTTCCTTTCCCGACATGACGGCCTCCCATCGTCTGTTTCGGCGACCCCGCCGCCGTCAGCCTGTAAAAAATCTTTTGCAGGGGTTTCATCCCTGCACCCCACCCAGGGGACACGCCCCTTGGGAATTCCTGACCACACAGGCGCACCGGGCGCTTGCGGAAACGGGTTCTTAGGGCCGTTACGGCCCGAAACGGTGGTTTGGAGGCGGGGACATGCCCCTTTTTCGACAAGCTGACGGCGGCTCCGCCGCCGTCATGCCGCGCCGCGCCGCGCACGGCGTTACAAAACACGGTTATTATATCATACGCCACCGTTCTTTGCCGCGGAAACGGGAAGAAATTCACATTTTCGCCGCGCGCTTCGATTGACACGACGGTGCCGCCGCGTCTAAACTGAAGGCATGACAAACGCGATTTGCACCGACCTCCGGCGCGCGCTTGCCGACGCGCTGGCCGGCGCCCTGGAGATTCCCTTCGACGCGGAAGCGGTCCGCATGCCCGCGCGGCGCGCCGCCGCAAGCATCCGACCCCCCGAAGGAACCGATATTTCCCGCATCCGCGCGGACGCGTTTCCATTCCTCTTCGGCGCGCCGCCGGTATCCGCCGTGCGCACGGCAAACGGCTGGCTGCTGCTCGACTTTTCCGATTCGTTCTACGACGCGTTCGTCCGCCGCGCGTGCGAAACGCTTCCCGCCGTGCGCTTTGAAGGCAGCGATCACGCGGTCAACCGCATGCTCGTCCTGTCCCGGCACGGCGGCGCCGGCTGTCCCCGCGTTCCGTCCGTTCAGCGCGCGCTTCTGCTGGCCGTATGCGCCGGCGAAAGCGCCGCCGCGTACCGAAAAGCGGCGCATGCGCTTGAAACCATGCTGCTGTCCGTTCCCCCGCGGGAACGCCCCGCGCTGATTTTGGTATGCGGCGCGTTCGGGAACGCCGCCGCAAGACTGCTATCCGCCGCAAAAAAGGAGTAACGCATATGAAGATCACCTGGTACGGCCATTCCTGCTTTCTGCTGACCGCCGAAAACGGCGTTTCGATCCTGACCGACCCGTGCGGCAGGGACACCGGCTACACGCTGCACGATATCGCGTGCGACGCCGTCACCGTCAGCCACGACCACTACGACCATAACTGTCTCGGCATCATCGCCGGTTCGCCGCAGGTGATTCAGACGGTCGGCGAGCACCGGGTCGGGGACATTCCGGTCACCGGCTTTGCAACCTTTCACGACGAGGTGCACGGCGCAAAACGCGGCCCCAACATCGTCTTCCGGTATGTGATCGACGATCTGCGGCTCGTGCATCTCGGCGATCTGGGGCATATGCCCGACGACGAGTTGATCGGAAAGATCGGCTCCGTGGACGTGCTGTTCATCCCCGTCGGCGGCGTCTATACGATCGACTCCCGGCTTGCCACGCGCGTCTCCGAAGCGCTGCGGCCGCGCGTGCTCATTCCGATGCACTACAAGACCCCGGCGCTGCGCATCAACATCGACGGACTCGATCCGCTCCTCGCCGCCAATACGAAGCGCAGCGTGCACCGTCTCAACGCCAGCACCTGCACACTGACGCGCGAAACGCTCGGCGACAACCGTCTGCTTCTGCTCGACTACAAGCGCTGAACCGCGCCGGTTCCGGTCCTTCCCTGCTCCATAACCGTTCGGCGGCCTGCCCGGGTTTTTACGCCCGGGTTTTTTCGTGTTCCCGGCCTTCGCGGCGCGCCGCCGGCAGGCGTTCCGGCAGCCCCTCCGCATCCGTTAACGAACTGTAAATTCTCCATATATTGTCGTTTCCGCACTTGATAACTACAAGATGTGGCGATATTCTGTTCTTGCCCGACGGAAGGCCAAAGCGTCGTACGATCGGGTAAAAATCGGAATCATATTAAAGGATGAAGACATATGGCGATCGGGGAAATAACGGAAAACGCGAGGACGGTGCTCGAAAAGCGCTATCTTGGCAAGGATGAAAACGGCCGCGTGACGGAGGATGTCGAGGGGATGTTCCGGCGCGTGGCAAACGCGGTCGCCGAAGCGGACCGGCTTTACGGCGCAAACGCCGACGCGGACGCGACGGCGGCGGAGTTCTACGAGCTCATCTCCTCGCTCCGGTTCCTGCCGAATTCCCCCACGCTCATGAACGCCGGGCGGCCGCTCGGCCAGCTTTCCGCGTGCTTCGTGCTTCCCGTGGAGGACAGCATGGAGGAGATCTTCGAGGCGGTCAAGAACGCCGCCCTGATCCATAAGTCCGGCGGCGGGACCGGCTTCTCGTTTTCGCGCCTGCGTCCGAAGGGCGCGACCGTGCGCTCCACGGGCGGCGTGGCGAGCGGGCCGGTGAGCTTCATGCGGGTGTTCAACGTGGCGACCGAGGCCGTCAAGCAGGGCGGCACGCGGCGCGGCGCGAACATGGGGATCCTGCGCGTGGACCATCCGGATATCCTCGAATTCATCCGCTGTAAAAGCGATACGGCGGATATCAACAACTTCAACATCTCGGTCGCCCTGACCGAGGCGTTCATGCAGGCCGTGGAGGCCGACGCGGACTACGACCTGATCGACCCGAAATCCGGCGCCGTCTCCGGCAGCCTTTCGGCGCGCATGGTGTTCGGCGAGATCGTGGACGCCGCGTGGCAAAACGGCGAACCGGGCATCGTGTTCCTCGACCGCATCAACCGCGACAACGTGGTGCCGACCCTCGGCGAAATCGAGAGCACGAATCCCTGCGGCGAGCAGCCGCTGCTTCCCTACGAAAGCTGCAACCTCGGCTCCGTCAACCTTGTGAAGATGCTCCGGCCCGACGGGGAAGGATACGCCTTCGACTTCGATCTTCTGGCAAAAACCGTCGCCCAGGCCGTGCATTTTCTCGACAACGTGATCGATATCAACAACTATCCGCTCGAGCGCATCGGAGAGACGACGCGCGCCACGCGTAAAATCGGCCTCGGCGTGATGGGCTTTGCGGACGCGCTGCTTCTGCTGGATATTCCGTACGATTCCGAGGAAGGCGTATCGTTTGCGGAGACGCTCATGTCGTTCCTCGAGGCGGCGGGGCATGCCGCGAGCGCCGAACTGGCGAAGACACGCGGCGCGTTCCCGCTGTTTTCCGTGAGCACGCTCGCCGGCGGCGTTCCGCTCCGCAACGCAACCGTCACCACGATCGCGCCGACCGGCACGCTTTCGATCATCGCGGGCTGTTCGTCCGGCATCGAGCCGGTGTTCGCGTACGGATACGTGCGCAACGTCATGGACGGCACGCAGTTGATCGAGGGCAACCCCGTTCTCAGAGAAAAGCTCCGCGCGCTCGGGCTGGACGGCGACGAGCTTCTGCGCCGTATCGCCGACGAGGGAACGATCCAGCGCTGCCTGGAGATCCCGGAGGACGTGCGCCGCGTGTTCGTCTGCGCGCACGATATTTCGCCGGAATACCACGTCCGCATGCAGGCCGCGTTTCAGCGGCACACGGACAACGCCGTGTCCAAGACCGTCAACTTCCCCGCCTCCGCCTCGCGCGAGGATGTCCGCGCCGTGTACCTGCTCGCCTGCCGCGAGGGGCTCAAGGGCGTCACGATCTACCGCGACGGCAGCCGGTCCGGGCAGGTGCTCAGCATCGGCGGCGGCAAGGCGGACGACGGGCGGGAAAACGCGCCGCTCCCGGCCGATTACGGACACATCGAACCCCGGCCGCGCCCGCTGGTTACGCGCGGATTTACGGAAAAGATGCGCATCGGCTGCGGCACGCTGTACGTCACCGTCAACTACGACAAAAACGGCGTCTGCGAGGTGTTCACCAGCACCGGGAAAGCGGGTGGCTGCCCGAGTCAGAGCGAGGCGACGGCAAGGCTCGTGTCCATCGCGCTCAGAAGCGGCATCTCCATTTCGGAGGTGTACGACCAGCTCAAGGGCATCCGCTGCCCCTCGACGATCCGGCAGAAAAACATGAGCTGCACCTCCTGTCCGGACGCGATCGCCCGCGTGCTGATGAAGGTCGGCAAATACGTCGAAAGCGGCGAGGAATCCGATCTGCTCGCGCCGATCGAACCCCAGGCGCCGGAAAACCCCGGCGCGCCGGCGTTCGATCCCCAAAACGGAAACGGCGCGTCGGGCGGAACACACGCGCTGAGCGTCTGCCCGGAGTGCGGCGGCCCCGTCGAGCACGAGGGCGGCTGCGTGGTCTGCCGCAGCTGCGGCTTCAGCCGGTGCGGCTGACGCCGCTTCGGGTCACCCATCATCGATTCATCGGGAGGAAACCGGCATGAAAGCCATCCTTTTAACCTGCAATACAGGGCAGGGGCATAATTCCGCCGCCCTTGCCGTCAAAGCCGCGCTGGAAAAGCACGGCGCAACGTGCGAGATCCGGGATGCGCTCGCATTCCTCGGGGAAACCGTTTCGGACGCCATCGCAGGCGCGTTCGTCAACATCGCGGTCAAGACGCCGCGCGCGTTCGGGTTCATGTACGCGGCCGGCGAATTCGTCAGTTCGGAGCGGCGCAAGTCGCCCGTATACTTCGCCAACGCGCTCTATGCGGAGAACCTGCACCGCTATCTGCTGGAACACGAGTTCGACGCGGCGATCTGCCCACACCTCTTCCCCGCCGAGGCGCTGACGTTTCTGCGGCGCAAGCATCGCCTTTCGATCAAAGCCTATTTCGTTTCGACGGATTACGCGTGCATCCCGTTTCTTGAGGAAACCGAGATGGACCGGATCTTCACGCCGCACGCCGACCTGGCCGGGCAGTTCGTGCGGCGCGGCATCCCGCCGGAGTTGCTGACGGCGAGCGGCATTCCCGTGCTCAATGCGTATGAGCACGCCTTCGCGAAGGCCGACGCGCGCGCCGCGCTTGATCTTCCCGCCGATTTGCCGTGCTACCTCGTCATGACGGGCGGCGAGGGTTGCGGCGACGCGCTGACGCTCACCCGCAAGCTGCTCGAGCGGCTCAAAGGACGGGACGCACGCATTCTGGTGCTCACGGGACGCAACGCGCAGCTTGCGGAGTCCGTTCGGTCCCGCTGCGGCAGCGACATCCGCGTCTGCGTTGTGCCGTTCACCGAGCGCGTTCCGCTCTATATGGACGCGTGCGACGTGCTGCTGACCAAACCCGGCGGAATCTCCAGCACCGAAGCGGCCGTCAAGGGCGTTCCCATGATTCATACGCCGCCGATTCCCGGCGTCGAGACGCTCAACGCGCAGTTCTTCACGGAACGCGGCATGTCGATCGTCGTCCCGAACGAGGACTCCGCGGCGGACAATGCGCTGCGCCTAGCGCAGGACGAACCGCAGCGCGAACGCATCCTTGCCGCGCAGCGGCAGTATCTTTCGCCCGGCGCCGCCGAACGGATCTGCGCGGAGATCCTCGGGGAGGATGTCCAGGGCGGCTGAAGTTTCCCGCGCGGAAACCGAACCCCTCCCTCCATGAATTTCGCCGCCCGGGCGTTTGAAGGATGAGCGCCCGGACGCTGCGGACGAATTGGAACGTGTCGTTTTTCGACGGTTTTTCGGTTCCCCGGGGGGGGGAGATCCGCCGCATCGCAATCTTTCGTCCGGCGGCGGCCGCCGGGCTTTTTCTATAATGAATAACCCGAAAAATATGCAATTTTTTTGGAATATTATTGCAAATAGATCGCGCGCATGGTATATTTTTGTTGCACTTGCGGTGCAAAATAACATTTTTCGTCTCCCGATTTGCATTCCGATCGCGCTTCAGCAAGGAAGCGTTTGTTTCTTGTTTCCCCGCTCTGCCCGGGTTTCCGCCTCGCTTGTTGCAGCGGTAACCGGCGCGATATCCGTCCGGATCAGCGCTTTTTCGGCGGCCTGGCCGACTGCTTCCGAACAACCGTTCCCGCTTCCCTGAACAGTTACTTTTCGGAGGATGCGATATGCAAAAGCAGATACTCATCGTGGACGGCAGCGCCGCCAGTCGTGAGCTTCTGTCAAAAGCGCTGTCCGGAACGTACGAAATTCTGGAGGCGGAAACCGAATCGGCCGCAATCGAGGCCGTTTGCGACCGGCATTCGCGCGTCAGCGCCGTGCTGCTGAACATCGCCTCCTCCGGCACCGAAGGATATATGCTGCTTTCCGCCCTGAAAAGCGTGCAGCGGATCCACAACCTTCCCGTGCTTGTGATGACCTCTCCCTCCGACGCCGCGTCGGAGGATCGCGTCCTCGAGCTTGGCGCATGCGATTTTGTAACGCTCCCGTTCAGTCCCTCCATTCTGTCCTTCCGCCTGAAAAACGCAATCGAGCACAGCGAGTACGCCGCGTTTCAGCGGCTGCGCTATCTTGCCGAATACGATCCGGTCTCCGGCGTATATAACCGCGCGAAGTTCTACAGCGCCGCGCGGCGTATCCTCGACAGCCATCCGAATGTGCCGTACGCGCTGATTCGCCTTGATATCGACCGCTTCAAGGCCTACAACGATCTTTTCGGCATGGAGGCCGGCGACCAGCTGCTCGCCGAGGTCGGCAGGCACATCCGAAGGCATGTAAGCACCAGCGCGGTGTTCGGCCATCTCGAAGCGGACCATTTCGTCGTGTGCCTTCCGCAGAGCGAGATGAACCTCGACGTCCGCTATAAGCGGACCACGCAGCATTTCAATCAATACAATCCAAATTTCATCTTTTCAATGCACTTCGGCGTACTTCTCATCGACGATCCCTCGCTGGAGATCAGCCGCATGTGCGACCGCGCGCTTATGGCGCTGCGCACCACAAAGAGCGGCGGCGGGCGGCATATTGCGCTTTACGACGAATCCATGCGCACAAAAATCCTCGAGGAGCAGGCACTCATCGGCGACATCGAGGCGGCGCTTGCCGGCAGGCAGTTCGACGTATATCTTCAGCCGCAGTACAATCACCGCACCGGCGAGCTTGTCGGAGCGGAGGCGCTGGTGCGATGGATCCATCCGCTCCGGGGGATCATCCCGCCGTCGGCGTTTATTCCGATTCTTGAAAAGAACGGCCTGATCTCCCAGCTTGACGCGTTCGTCTGCGAAACCGTCTGCCGCCTGCTGCGGGACTGGCGCGAACGGAATCTGCCCCGGCTGTCAATCTCGATCAATATCTCGCGCGCGGATATCTATCAGCCGGATTTTTGCCAGAAGCTCGTCAGTCTCACGCAGGAATACGGCGTCGATCCGCAGGATCTGCGCCTGGAGATCACCGAAACCGCGTATATGGAGAACGCGGAGTACCTGCTCATCGTGATCGGCGAACTGCAGAAAGCCGGTTTTCTGATCGAGATGGACGACTTCGGTAAGGGGTATTCCTCCCTCAACGCCCTGAAGAACGTGCCGGTGGATGCGCTGAAGCTGGACATTGGCTTTCTGAGCAGGACGAAGGGCAGCAGCGACCGCGGCGGCATCATCCTCAGCAGCGTCATGCGCATGGCGCGCTGGCTCAACCTCTTTGTCATCGCCGAGGGCGTGGAGACGCTCCGTCAGGCCGATTACCTGCTTTCGATCGGCTGTGATATCGTTCAGGGCTACCTGTACTCCCGGCCGCTCCCCGTGCCGGAATTTCTGGATCTGCTCCGACGCGAAAACGTAGGCAGTTTCATCGGCTCCCACGCGCTGCTCAGCCAGATCGACATCAAGGAGCTCTGGCACCCGGATGCCGGCGCGACCACACTTTTCGAGAGCTTCGTGGGCCCGGCCGGCCTGTTCACGCTGCATGATGGCGCGATCGAGGCGCTGCGCATCAACCGAAAGATGTACGAGTTGCTGGAGGGCAGCATCGAGGTGTTCCCATCCGGAGAGCCGGACCTGCTCGCCGCGCTCAGCGAGGAACATCGCCTGACCATACAGAACATGCTTGCAACCACGGTCCGCACGGGACGCGAGGCCGTCTGCCAGATTCTGCACGCCCGCAGCGGCAGACGCATGACGCATCTGTTCTTCCGCGCAGGCGTCATCGCCGTGAGCACGGACCGCACCGTGTTCTTCATCTCCTGCGAAGACAACACCGCCCTGTATCGGCAGATCGAACGCCGCCGGTGGCAGGAGCAATGCGGCCACATTCTTCTGGAGGCCACGGACAGCATCCTCTTCGATTACGATCCGGATATGGATGTGATGTCGACAATCCGGCGCGATCCGGCCGACGGCCTGAAAAAAAGAGCATTGAACCGGTTCCTTGCAGATATTGAAACCGTTGCCACGGTCCATCCGGACAGCCGCGCCGCACTGGAAACGGCGCTTCGTTCCGCGCTGCGGCATCCCGGACGCGCCGAGGGCGAATTTTCCCTCGACTGCGACGGTACCGGTTCCCGCCGGTACCGCGCCAGCAGTATCAGCGTAGCGGACGACCGCGACCGCGTCTACCGCGTCGTCGGCAGGCTTGACGAGATTCCGGATGGAGCCGCCCACGCGGCGCCGAACGACGCGCAGTAGCCGTTGCTTTTTCATGAGCCGGCAGGTTGGTGGGCAATGTTCCGACCGCCCGCTCCGCATATAAAATCCGGTAACGGACATCATGCCGGTTCTCAGATGCAGGACATACCGTAAAATCCCCCGTTTTACGCGTTTTCTCGCTATTTACCGTTATTTATGGTAAGATGCACACGATGAGACGTTTTCTATCCAAGCAGGCGGTTAACATCATATTTCTCCTGCTGGTCGTCGTCGCCGCGCTGACGGTCTATTTCCTTTCGCACGCGCAGTCCGGTTCCAGCGCGGCAGCCACCGATACGCCGTCCCCTTCGCCTTCCGGCAATTCTTCCGACGACGCGTTCGCCGGCGTGCCGGAAAGCGTGTTCATCGCGCATCTGCAGACCGCCGAGGTCTATGCCGCCGATCCCGATCCGTCCGCCGAACGCGCGTGGACGCTGTCCTTCGACGGTTCCCCCGCCGTGGAAGCGCTGCTTTCCTACACCGTGGACGACGGCGCGGTTTCTTCGCTTGATCTTTCGTTCGAACTGCCCGCATCCTATTCGGCGGACAGCGATTCCAAAGTGGAGCGCTATCTCGCCGCCGCCGCCGATACGCTGGAACAGGCGCAGAACGAGGCGCTGCGCACCGCGCTCGCCGACCTGTTCGTCGCATGCGACCGGAACGGCTCGATCGGCCTCGAGGAAGCCATCGTCTGGGCGCAGGGCGCCATCGACGCGCGCGGCGGGGAGGAACCATTCCTCGCGGAGGGAAATGGCTGTACGTTTCTTTCCTACCAAACGCTCAGAAACGGCGCGGACGTGCTGGTCTGCCTTTTGGTGTCCGGACAGTAGCGCCGCATATCGGCTTTCGCCGCAATTTCGCCCGCTGTTAAGGCAGGCATTCCGTTTCGCCGCATACCCGTCCGGTATGCGGCGTTTTGTATTTCGCAGTCCATCCACGCAGATTCGGTCCAAATTCACAAGAAATCACTATTTTCAGCGGAAGCCGGTATGCTATAATAATAAAAACCATCGGTGCCGATAGGAGGCGAACAATCATGACGTTCATGGAGATGCTTGGCCCAACCGCCATCCCAACCATCATCTGTCTGGCCGTCGGACTGCTGCTGCTCGTTATCGAAATGTTCCTGCCGGGTATCGGGGTCGCCGGCGTAACGGGTATCATCGCGCTGGTCGCGGTGGTCATCATGCAGCTGGGCTGGGGCGATCCGCGGGTGGCGCTGTACATCATCGCCATCACGCTGCTCATCATCATTCTCGCTTTGATCTGGATCATCCGCTCGCTTCAGAGGGGAAAGCTCTCCCGTTCCTTTCTGGTGCTCAACGACAAGGTGGAGGGCGCATCCGTCCCGGACGTCGTTTCCGCCCGGCAGTCGCTCGTCGGGAAGACCGGCGTCTCCATCACGCCGCTGCGTCCCTCCGGCATCGCCGAGATCGGCGGAGACCGCGTGGACGTCATGACGGCCGGCGCGTTCATCGGGAAGGAGAAGCCCATCGTCGTCGTCAAGGCGGAAGGGGTCCATATCCTCGTACGCGAGGACACGGAGCCGGACGAAACGCATTCCGAAGCGGCGCCCGCGCCGGACCAGCCCGACAGCCGGCCATGAAATACTGTAAAAAGTGCGGCGTGCTGTATTCCGACCTTCTGGATGCCTGCCCCAAATGCGGCGTTCCGCTCGAGGACCCGAACGCCGCTCCGCCGGAGGAAGCGCCAAGGAGCGTCAAGGTGCGGCAGTGGATCGGCCTCTGCGTCGGTATCCCGCTGCTGGTCGGCGTGCTGTATGTCATGATCCGCTGGATCGGATCGCTCGCGGCGCGCTGAACCCCACGGTTGCGATCGCCGTTGCCGGCGTGATAGTACACAGTTTTACCCAAATAAAGGAGGTACCCCATGAGCATACCCTTGATTATCGTCATCATCATACTGGCCATTCTTTTCCTCATACTGTTTTTCAGCTTTGTTCCGCTCGGGCTGTGGATCTCCGCGCGCGCTTCCGGCGTACGAATCGGTATCTTCCAGCTTGTCGGCATGCGCGTGCGCAAGGTGATCCCGAGCCGCATCGTCAACCCGATGATCAAGGCCACGAAGGCCGGCCTGGACGTCTCCATCAACAAGCTTGAGGCGCATTACCTCGCCGGCGGCAACGTCGACCGCGTGATCAACGCCCTCATCGCCGCGCAGCGCGCAGGCATTCCGCTCGGCTTCGAGCAGAGCTGCGCAATCGACCTGGCCGGACGGGATGTGCTCAACGCCGTGCAGATGAGCGTCAACCCGAAGGTCATCGAGACCCCGGTCATCGCCGCAGTCGCCATGGACGGCATCGAGCTGCGCGCTAAGGCGCGCGTCACGGTCCGCGCCAACATCGACCGTCTCGTCGGCGGCGCGGGCGAGGAAACCA
>CAZIQO010000009.1:0-44710 GCA_964541465.1 uncultured Oscillospiraceae bacterium | reverse complement strand
GGTCCGCTCCGCGTCGGCCTTTGCCAGGAAGAGCATGTCCTCAACGAGCGATTTCATGCGGTTTCCCTCGGACTGCGTGTTTTCGACCCACTGCGCCTGCTCGCGGACCGTTTGGTCCGGGTGGGAGAGAAGAATTTTCTGATTGGCGAGGATCACCGTCAGGGGCGTCTTGAGCTCGTGCGAAGCGTCGGCCACAAACTGCTTCTGCCGCTGCCATGCGGTTTCCGCCGGCCGGAGCGCCCAGTTTGCGAGAAACAGACTGATGAAGAAGAATGCGCCGAGGCCCAGCGCGCCCACGAGCAGCGAGGTTGCGATCAGCTCCGCCATGCTTGAAAGATCGGCGCTCGCGTCCAGAAACGCGATGCGCGTTTCCGTTTCCCCCACGACGCGGAGGTACCGGAGCGAGTAAGGACGCAGCAGGCCGGAGTCCGCCTTCGCCTCGAGGGCGAGCGCGGTCGCCCCGGCGGCGGTATCGTCGCTCACGGAGACCTGGCCGCTGGTCGATACGGTCTGTTCGCCGTCCTCGTCGATGGTCACCACGAAGCCGGCGGTCAGGTCGCTGCCGGGCGCGTGCGATCCGGTTTTTCCGCTCGGTCTTCCGATTTCAAACTGCGCTTCCGGCTCGCCGTCCCTGCGCTGCATCAGGGACGAGAGCGACGCGGACGCGGTCTGGTTCTGCCGCTGATAGGTGGAGAAGCACAGCACGAAGAATACGATAAGCAGCACCAGAAAAACCAGCGCCATGTTGACGAATATGAATTTGCGTTTCAGCTTCCGTATCATATGCTAATTGGCCATAAGGCGGTATCCGACCTTGCGGATGGTCTCGATCGTTACGGACGAACGCAGGTAAAAGAGCTTCTTGCGAAGGAACGAGATATAGGCTTCCACGTTGTTGTCCTCGGCGTCGGACTCCGCGCCCCAGACCTTGACGATCAGCTGCTCCTTCGGCACGGCGGCGTTCGAGGCGGCCAGTAAAAGCTTCATCACTTCAAACTCCTTGTAGCTGAGGCGGACGCGCTTTGCACCGCAGCGCAGATCGCAGTTGTCGAGCTCCAGCGTGAGATCCTGGAACGTCATCTCCTCGAGCACCACGTCGCCCTGCCGGCGCGTGAGCGCGCGGATGCGCGCGGTGAGCTCCTCCGGCGCGAAGGGCTTCGTCATATAATCGTCCGCGCCGCAGTCGAGGCCGGCGACCTTGCTCTCCAGCTCGTCGCGCGCGGTCAGCATCAGCACGGGCGTGGCGATCTTCTCGCGCCTGAGCGCGCGGACCACGTCGAACCCGTTCCGCTTCGGCAGCATCACGTCCAGCACGATCGCGTCGTAATCGCCGTTTTTCGCGTAGGCAAAGCCGTCCTCGCCGTCGTACACCGTATCGACGGCGTATTTCTGCTCCCGCATGATCTGCATGAGCGCGTCGGCCAGACGCTTTTCGTCCTCTACGATGAGAATCCGCATCGGAGCCCTCCTTCTTCAGTATAAAGCGCACTGCGCCTGCCATGCAACGATTGTATTTCGAAAAGCTGAAAACAGTCTGAAATTGGTTTTTCAGTGTGTTTTCAGCATTTGCCGGTATAATACGGGCATTGTGAGGTGAACGCCATGGCGCAGTGCATATTTGAGCGCATGGAGGAGAAGTATCTGCTGGACGCGCCGCAGACACGCGCGGTGCTTTCCGGGCTGATCGGCCGCATGCGGCAGGACGGGTTCGGGCGGAGCACGGTTTCCAGCGTCTATTACGATACGGAGGATTACCGGCTCGTCCGCGCGTCGCTGGAAAAACCGGCGTACAAGGAAAAGCTGCGGCTGCGCGGCTATGGAAGGATATCCGCGGACAGCACGGTGTTTCTGGAGCTGAAAAAGAAGGCGGACGGCGTAACCTACAAGCGCCGCGCCGAACTGCCGCTTTCAGACGCCGCCGCGTTTCTTTCCGGCCGGCGCGCCGCGCCGGACACGCAGGTGCTCCGTGAGATCCGCCGTTTTATGGAGTTCTACCGGCCCGTTCCGCGCGTGCTGATCGCCGCCACGCGGACAGCGTACGTCGGTGCGGAGGAAGGGCTGCGCATCACGTTCGACGAGGACGTCCGCTTCCGCACGGAGGCGCTCTCGCTGACGTCGGGCGACTGGGGCGCTTTGCTTCTGCCGTTCGGGAAAACGATTATGGAGATCAAACTTCCGGGCGCGATGCCGCTCTGGCTTGCCGAACTGCTCTCCGAAAACGGGATTTTCCCGGTGAGCTATTCCAAATACGGCGCGTGCTACCGTTCGTTTCTGTATCCGCAGGCGCAGGAGCGCCAAAGGAGGAGCCTGTATGCTTGAGAGCATCCTGTCGTCGACAGACGGCGTCACAATCGCACAGTTTCTGCTGCTCACGGGCGTGTCGCTCGGGCTCGGGTTCCTTTCCGCGCTCGTATATATGTACCGGAACGTATATTCCAAAGGATTTGTGCTGACGCTGGTACTGCTGCCCGCCATGGTGCAGACGGTCGTTCTGCTGGTCTCCGGCAACCTGGGCGCGGGCATCGCCGTGGCGGGCGCGTTTTCGCTGATCCGGTTCCGCTCGGCGGCCGGCGGCGCGCGGGAGATCGCCGCGGTCTTTCTGGCTACGGCGATCGGCCTGGCCGACGGCCTGGGGTATCTCGGCGTGGCGTGCCTGCTCTTTGTCGTCCTGTCGGCCGGCAGCCTGCTGCTCACGCGCGTGCGCTTCGGGGAACAGGACGTCAACCACCGGCTGCTGAAGATCACGATGCCGGAGGATCTGGACTATACCGCGGTGTTCGACGACGTGTTTCGGACCTATACGAAATCCGCCGAGCTTCGGAGAGTGAAAACCACCAACCTCGGCAGTCTGTTCGAGCTTCAGTACGACGTGGTGCTGCGCGACCCGGCGAAGGAGAAGCGGTTTATCGACGCGCTGCGCACAAGAAACGGCAACCTGAACATCCTGCTCGCGCGGACGCCGGGCGGGAAGGACGAGCTCTGATGGAGCCGACAGGAGGACGATATGAAACGATTCCATATCATGCTGGCCGTAACGGCGGCGATGATACTCGCGTTTACGGCGGGCTGTAAAAAGAATACGAACGATGCGGAATCCGCATCCGACGCTTCCAGCGACTCCGCCGCGTCCGTCGCGGCTTCCGTCGTTTCGCTGGAGGTGGCGGCCGCCGCCGACAATGCGCCCGAGTATACCGAGCGGGATCTGGACGGAACGTACGACGCGTCCGATGCGGTTACGGTCGATCTCTCCGCGCTGACGGACGGGTATACCATTACGGAAGCCGGCATTTACGTATTTTCCGGCACGCTTTCCGACGGGCAGATCCTTGTGAACGCCGGCGAGGACGACAAGGTGCAGATCGTGCTTTCCGGCGCGTCCGTCACCAACGCGGACGGCCCGGCGATCTACGTCGTCTGCGCCGACAAGGTGTTCGTCACCGCGGCGGAGGGAACGGAGAACGCGCTTTCGGACGGCGCGTCCTACGCGGCGGATTCCTTCGGCAACACGCCGGACGGCTGCATCTTCTCCAAGTGCGATTTAACCGTCAACGGAACGGGCGTACTGACGATCAATGGCAATTATAAGTTCGGCATCGTCGGCAAGGACGACGTCGTGCTCGCGGATGTGACGCTCACCGTTACCGCAAAGTCGGACGGCGTGTGCGGCAAGGACAGCGTCGCGGTGAACAGCGGGACGATTCAGATCACCGCCGGCGGGGACGGCATCGTGAGCGAAAACACGGACGATGCGGAGAAGGGCGTCGTGCAGATCGACGGCGGCACGATTACGATCGTAACCGGCGGCGCGTCCGCCGACAGCGCGAAGGGCATCAAGGCCTCCTGCGCGGTCTATCTCAACGGCGGCGATCTGACCATCGACGCCGAGGACGACGCGGTGCACAGCGGCGGAACGCTGTCCGTGACGGGCGGCGTTCTGACGGCGGCGTCCGGCGACGACGGCCTGCACGCGGACGATACGGCCACGTTCTCCGGCGGTACGGTGACCGTGACCGAAAGCTACGAGGGCATCGAGGCGGGCGGCATCGCCATTGCGGGCGGGACGATCACGATCACCGCTTCGGACGACGGACTGAACGCCGCGGGCGGCTCGGACAGCTCCGCCGATAACGGGCCGCGCGGCGGGGACAACTTTGCGACCGACGCCGACCGGTGGATCGTGATCTCCGGCGGAACGCTTACGATCCGTGCCTCGGGCGACGGTATCGACAGCAATGGTTCGCTCAGCGTGACGGGCGGCGTCACGCTCATATCGGGGCCGGAGAATTCCGCCAACGGCGCGCTCGACAGCGGCACGGATGCGGTGATCAGCGGCGGCGTGGTGATCGCCGCGGGCAGCACGGGCATGGCGGAGACGTTTTCGAGCGAGTCCACGCAGTGCTCGCTGCTGTATACGTACGGGAGCGTCCAGAGCGCCGGCACGCTGCTGACGCTGACGGCGGAGGACGGGACCGTCCTTGCGTCGTATGCGCCCACGGCCACGTATCAGAGCGTTGTGATCAGCACGCCTGAGATGACCCAGGGAGACGTGTATACGCTCTTCAGCGGGGGCAGCGTATCCGGCGGCGTTCTGTCCGGCGGGACAACAATCGCCTCCGTCACGCTCTCCGGCGTTTCGACCACCGTCGGCTCGGGCGGCTCGTTCGGCACGAATGATTTCGGGACCGGCGACAGGGGCGGTCAGAGCGTACCGGGGGATCAGAGCGTACCGGACGGTCAGAGCGTGCCGGGCGGCCAGAGTGGGCCGGGCGGCCAGGACTTTGGGGGCGGAAACCGCAGGTAAGGAATATGAAACGGAAATCCTTTTTCCGTACGCATCTGTACGGGTGCCTGTTTTCGGCGGGGCTGACGCTGCTGAGCGCGTTCGTGCTGCTGGATACGTTTTTGCTTCCGCACGCAATCTCCACTGCGGAGGACAAAACCGCGACGGTCGAACTGGAGGCGGCCGCGGCGACGGAGACCGTGGCGGAAACCACCGCGCAGACGCAGGACGAAACGGCCGCGCAGACGCAGAGCGAGGAAGAGCAGGAAGCGGCGGAGGAAACGCCCACGCCGGCGGTGGAAACACCCACGCCGACCGCGGAGACGGTCGAGCCGGTGCTCACGGATACCAGCTATGAAAGCGCGAACGTGCAGATCGAGATCACGACGCTGCGCGTATCCGATACGGACGTCTACGTGGCGGACATTCAGCTCGCGAGCGCGGATCTGCTGAAAACCGCGCTTGCGCAGGGGACCTTCGGCACGAATGTGACCGAAACGACATCCTCGATTGCGGCGGAGAACGACGCAATCTTCGCAATCAACGGTGATTATTACGGCGCAAACAAGCGCGGGTATGTGATCAAGAACGGCGTGCTCTACCGCGACAGCGTGCGGCAGGACGCGTCGTCGGGCGATCTGGTGATCTATGCAGACGGCAGCTTCGGGATCATCGACGAAAACGACGTCTCCGCGGAGGACCTGATCGACAGCGGCGTCTGGCAGCTTCTCGCGTTCGGCCCGGTGCTTGTGGAAAACGGAACGATCGCGGTTTCGACCGGCGACGAGGTCGACCGGTCGATGACGAGCAACCCGCGCACGGCCATCGGCATCGTGGAGCCGCTGCATTATATCATCGTCGTGTCCGACGGGCGAACGAAGCAAAGCGACGGACTGACGCTCTACGAACTGGCCCAGGTCATGCAGCAGTACGGCTGCACGACGGCCTACAACCTCGACGGCGGCGGCTCGTCCACGATGGTTTTTGCAGGCGAGGTCGTCAACAATCCCACGACGAGCGGCAAAAAGATAGCGGAAAGGGCGGTCAGCGACATTGTATACGTCGGTGCAGAATAGAAAACGACGCAACCCGCTCAAAGCGGCGGCGATCTATGCCGCGGTGTCGGCGTTCTGCGTGGCGTTCGGCGCTGTGTACACGCATTTTGCCTATGGGAACAGTTCGCCGTTTCTGACATGGATGTTCATGCTGCCGATGCTTCTCGGCGCCATACCGTGCGCGCTGATGTATGTGCGCGGCGTTCGCCTTCCGGTAAGGGCGGTTCGCAATTTCTGGAATTCCGGCGTCGCGCTGCTCACCGTGGGGTGTCTCGTGCGGGGCGTGATCAACATCTCCGGCCGCTATACGGAATACGACACGATCTACTGGGCGCTCGGTGCGGCGTTTCTTCTGGCGGCGGCCGTATGTCTGCTGGTTCGGAAAGCGCGCGGCGCTTCCGGGCGCGGCGGCGATCCGATACGGCCGGCGCGGCGGGCGCGGACAAGCGATCCGCCCCGGATATGAACGGCAACGACAGAAAACAAAACCGACGGTTCCGTATACGGATTACGGACCGCCGTTTTATTATGCCGCTTGCGCCAGGGCACTTGACGGCCGGCGGCTGAAAACGTACGATGTACGAAACGGACCGTCATGCGCCGCGTTCCAGGTCGGACGAACGCGGCGATGCAGATCGGGGCGAAACAATTCCCAAACACGAAACAAATACCCGTCAGGAGGGCTGAAATGAACGCAACCGGAACGACCGGGGCGGACTCGCCGGTCAATCACATTCTGCGAAACCCGCGGCGCGTACTGCGGCATCTGCCGTTGCGCGCGCAGAAACTCAAGGCGATGCAGAGGCTCGGTTTTCTGCCGGACGCGGACCCGGCGCCGGACCGGCGCGCGCTGCTTGCCGCCGCGATGGACGGCTCGCTGACAAACGAGGGGGTCGTTCCCGCGCTCTGCGCGCAGAGCGGACTGCCCGCGGAGGAGGTTCGTGCGCAGCTTCGGACGCTCTACCGGACGGGGCTTCTCGAATTCCATATCACGGACCGATGCGACCTTTCCTGCGAGAACTGCCATTACCGGGCAGAGCCGCAGGCGACCTATCCATACGGGCGCATCGAGGAGACGATCGCGGCGCTCGCGCCGCGCGCAATCACGATCACCGGCGGCGAGCCCAACGTATACCGCGACGGCGCGCGCACGATGAACGACGTTGTGCGTCTGATCAGCGAGCGGTTTCCCGATATCCAGCTCGGACTCATCAACAACAATACGCAACTCCCGGAGGGCGACTGGCCCGCCCGGCTGTGCTGGCAGAGAAGCTCGCTCGACGCGGCCGAACGCGAAACCTACCGCCGCATCAAGCGCGCGGACAAGTTCGAACAGACCGTACAGAACGTCTGCCGCCTGCTGGATTCCCCGCTGCCGTACGTCGGCGTCGGGTTCCTTTACCGGGACGAAAACATCGAGGAACTGCCGGATTTTCTCTCCGACTGGTACGGGCGCTGGCGGCAGATGGATGCGCTCGCGCGGGCGAAGCTGAACCTCCAGTTCCGGCCGATCTCGCCCGCGATCGAGCAGACGCCGGCGTACGACCGGCATAACCCCATGGAGGCGCGCATGTCCGCCGCATTGCGGCGGGTGCGCTCTGCCGCGGGGGCGGACCCTGCGTTCGACGCTTTCCTGCGCGGGTGCACGAATTTCTACTCCATCCGGAATGCGGGCGGGTCGTACTTTCTGCACGAGCCGCAGACGTTTTCCCGCTGTCAGAACGCGCTGCTGCACCGCGTGGTGCGCTCCGACGGGACGGAATACCCGGATTTTCTGCTCTGCAGCGATCCTTCCCTGGCGCTCGGCAACGCGCTGACCGCGCGCGATCCCGACAGGGCGCGCGAACGGATCGCGCTGAACACGCTCTACTTTTATTTTTGCAACTCGCCCTACTGCGACGGCAGACACTGCCGGCAGGGCTGGGTTTCCCGTATCGTCGAGCAAAACGCACACGCGGACCCGAACGCGCCGGAGCTTTCGGATTCGTACTTTTTTTAAAGGGCAAAAAGGACGTTTCTCCCGACCGGCGGGCGCGGACGGAAGATAAGGGACGAATAGGCGAAAGGAAGGGAAGAAAAACGGAACGGCAGAGCAGAAAGGAACTGAAGGACGCCTACAAACGGCGTACGATGGTCGGGGGCGTTTATGCGGTGGAAAACGCCGCAAACGGAAGGATACTGCTCGCCTGTGCGGCGGATCTCCGCGGCGTTCAGAAGCGGTTCGAGTTTTCCTGCCAGACGGGAGGGTGTTTCCATCTCAAACTGCAAAGGGACTTTGAACGATACGGAAACGGCGTTTTCACGCTGAAGGTTCTCGAGGAACTGGAGAAAAAGGAAACGCAGACGGAGAAGGAGTTCCATAGCGACCTGAACACGCTGGAGGAGCTCTGGCGCGAGCGGTTCGACCCCGCGCTTTTGTACTAGGGCGTGCTTCTAAAAACACGATGGAACAGGCCAGGCGTCTTTTCCATCGTTTTTTGCTGCTGAAACCTTGAAATCGCGCTGCTATTCCTGCGGTTTTGCTCCTCAAGCCGACAAAAAATCCGTTCGGCCTGTCCTCACCGCATTTTAGAAACATACCCCAGGGCGTGTTTCTAAAAACACGATGGAACAGGCAGGTGTATTTCTCATTGTTTTTTGTCGCTGATACCTTGAAATCGCGCTGCTGTTTCTGCGGTTTTGCTCCTCAAACCGGCAAGGAACCGTTCTGCCTGCCCGCATCTCATTTCAGAAACACACCACAGGCGGGAATGATGCGCGCGGAAGGATTCCGTTCCGCCACAGACGGCTTATTCGATCGCCTTGAGCGACTCCACCATGTCGATGCCGGCGAGCTTTTTGCGCATGATCAGATCCACCGTGACTGTAAACGCGAAGGTCGTGGCGAGAGCGATGAAGTAGCTGGCAGGCGCGATGACGACCTTGAACTTTACGATATCGAAGTTGATCTGGCTCATGACGAATTGATGCAGCCAGACGCCCAGCGGCAGCCCCAGCGCGGCGCCGATGACGGTGAGCACGATGTTTTCGCGGAAGACGTACGCGCTCACCTCCGCGTGGTAGAACCCCAGCACCTTGATCGTTGCGATTTCGCGCACGCGCTCGGTGATGTTGATGTTGCTTAAATTGAACAGCACCACAAACGCGAGCGCGGCGGCGCAGGCGATCACGACGAGCACGATATAGTCGAGGCTGATCATCATATTGGAAACCCGGTCGCGGATATCCGCCGACACCGTTACGTTCGATGCGCCGCAGTCGCTGATGAGCCGGGCGGATACGTCGTGGACGTCGTCGAGGGCGGAACTGGCGAGCGCGGACTCATACTCGCAGTCCTTGCCGAAGATCGATTCGTACGTTGCGGGCGTCATGAGCATGTAGTGATAGACATAGTTTTCAAAAATCCCGCTGACCGGAAGACTGCACTGCGTGGAGTCGCTCAGGCGTACGGTGATGGTATCCCCGACCGACACGCCGGCGACGCTCGCGAGCTTGTCGCTGATGACGACGCTTCCGTCCGGCGGGTAGTCCACGTGCTGCCCGTCGTCCTCGTGCAGGTCGATCATGTCGGCGATGGCGTCGTCGCCCGTGGCGATCACGTTGACGGTCTTCTCGCCGGCCTTCGTCGGCACCTCGAGCGTATCGCCGCAGACGAACACGCACTCGGAGAGCAGGCCGGACGTTTCGGAGCGGAAATCGTCCATCTCCGCCTCGTCCTTGGCCGCGTCGAACAGGATGGCGAAGTCGTATTTCATGATGTTGCCGAACTGGTCTGCGGCGATGTTCCGTATGGAATCCCGCATCCCCATGCCGGCCAGCAGCAGCGCGGTGCAGCCGCCGATGCCGAGCACCATCATGAACATACGCTTCTTGTAGCGGAACACGTTGCGGATCGAAACCTTTTTAAGGAAGTTCAGGCGGTTCCAGATGAACGGCACGCGCTCCAATAATACCCGCTTTCCTTCCTTGGGCGTCTTTGGCCGCATGAGCTCCGCGGGCATGCGCGTCATCTCCGTGCGGCAGGAAACGAACGTGACCCCGGCCGAGCAGAGCAGCGCGACCGCAAGCGAAATGGCCAGCAGCTTCCAGTCCAGCACGTACACAAGCGGCGCGAAGCCGTAGAGCATGCCGTACGCCTGCCAGATGACCCACGGGAAGAGCTTCGTTCCGCCGAAGAAGCCCAGCGTGCCGCCGACGCTGGCGGCGCTGGCGGAATACGAGATGTATTTCCACGCGATCGCGCCGTTGGAGTAGCCGAGCGCCTTCAGCGTGCCGATCTGCGTGCGCTGTTCCTCCACCATGCGCGCCATCGTGGTCATGCACACGAGCGCCGCCACCATGAAGAAGAACACGGGGAACACCCTTGCGATGCCGTCCACGATGGAGGAGTCGTTTTCAAAGCAGGAATAGCCGATATTCGACGTGCGGTCCAGCACGTAGCAGTCCGCGTTCTCGAGATCGGCAAGATCCGCCTTCGCGTCGTCGATTTCGTTCTTTGCGTCGGAGAGCTCGTGCCGCGCCTCGGCAAGCTGCGCTTCCGCGTCCGCTTCGGAATCGAGGTATTCGCGCATCCTGCGGTCCAGTTGATCGCCGGAGACGGAGAGCTCCTTGCGGCCCGCCGCAAGCTGCGTGTCCGCCGCTTCGATCTGCTGGGCGGCGGCGTCCAGCGTCGATTTTTCAGCGGCAAGCTGCGCCTCCGCGGCGGCGAACTGCGCTTCGGCGGCGGCCTTTTGCTGGTCGAGCTGAGATTGCGCCGCGTCCAGCAGCGCAAGCTGCGCCTGAATGGCCTGGATCTGAACGGCGTCGCCCGCCGCCTGCGCCTGCGCGAGTTCGTTCTCGAGCTGCGCGCGCTGCGCGTCCAGCGCCTGCTGGGATGCGGCAAACTGCGCTTCGGCGTCCGCCTCCTGCTGCTGAAGGTCCGATTCCGCCTGCTCGTAGGCGGCAAGCCCCTCTTCATACTGCGCTTTGGCGTCGTCGAGCTGCGTCGCTTTTTTATTCAGCTTCGCCCATCCGGCCGCGATCTGTCTGGCGGCGTCCTGCAGTTCGTCCCGCGCCTCAAAAAGCTCCTCGTACGCGTCGTTCCGCTTCGTTACATAATCGTCGAGGGAATCGCTGTACGTTTCCTCCGCGTCGGCGATCTGATCCTCCGCGTCCGCCTTCAGGTCCTCATACCGTATTTCGGATCGCGCTTCCAGCGTGTCGGTCAGCGGCTGCTCCATATCGGAAACGGCGGACTTATACGCGTCGCTGAAGATCTCGCCGCCGTTTTGGAGAAGGACGTAGATCTCCGTATAGTAGTCGAGCGAAAAGCCGTCCGCCGGCAGGTAGACGAACGCGCCGATCTTGCCGCCGGCAAGCTTCGTCGTGCCCCGCTCGATGTTGAGGTAGCAAACGGAGTTCGCCACCCCGACGACGGTGTATTCCTCGCAGGCGAACGCGTCCTGCGTGTCCTCGTCGTTCTCGTCCGAAACGCGGATGCGCATGCCGATCGCGTCCTCGTCGAACACGTGCGCGTCCACGACGCACTCGTCGGACGATGTGGGCAGCCTGCCGGCCGTGAGGCTGGGGCGGTTGATCGTATCCGAAATGGAATGCGCCTCGAGCACATAGGATGTTCCGTCGCTTAGTTCGGCAAGGAAATCGACGGTTTCGCCGCCCTCGGCGGCCCGTACGCCGTCAAGCTCGCCGATGGCGGTCACGTCGTCGTTTGTAAGTCCGAGCGTGGAGATGAGCCGTTCGTCGTACATGCCGCAGGTCGTGATATACGCATCGCCGGTTTCCACCATGGCGCGCTTCGTCACCTTGAGCCCCGCGAAAAACCCTACGCCAAGGGCGACGATCGCCATGATCGCAAGATAGCGGCCGAGCGAGCGCCGTATTTCCCGTTTCCGGTTTTTTCTCCACGCAGCGTGCGGACGCGTCACCATTCGATCTCCTCAATCGGCTTTGGGTTTTCGTTGATCCGGACAGAGGAGATTGCGCCGCTTTTGATGCGTACGATACGGTCGCCCATCTCCGTAATGGCGCTGTTGTGCGTGATGATCACAACGGTCATGCCCTTCTCCCGGCTGAGGTCCTGCAGGAGCTTGAGCACGGCCTTGCCGGTGCTGTAGTCCAGCGCGCCGGTCGGCTCGTCGCAGAGCATCAGCTTCGGGTTCTTGGCAAGCGCGCGCGCAATCGCGACGCGCTGCTGCTCGCCGCCGGAGAGCTGCGCGGGGAAATTGTTCTTCCGTTCGCCGAGGCCGACGTCCTCGAGCATGCGGTCGGCCGGAAACGGAGTTCTGGCGAGCTCGGTGGCGATTTCAACGTTTTCAAGCGCCGTCAGGTTCGGAATCAGATTGTAAAACTGAAAGACGAAGCCGATATCCTCTCTGCGGTAGCGGGTAAGCTGTCGCCTGCCATAGGCGGAGACCTCCTCGTCCTCCAGAAAGACCTTTCCGGACGTAAGCGTGTCCATGCCGCCGAGGATATTCAGCAGCGTCGTCTTGCCCGCGCCGGACTGCCCGACGATGACGCAGATCTCCCCTCTGCCGATTTCAAAGCTGACGCCGCGCAGCGCGGCGACCTGAACGCCCTGCGTATCGTAGATCTTCGTTACGTCCACGAGCCTGATGAAGGGTACCATCGACCGTTTCTCCGATCCGCACCGGAATACCGGCATAGGACGTTATCCGTCCGCCGGGACACCGACCGCACAAAAGTAAGGGATTTCTATATTATACTAAAAAAAGAAAAATCTACAAGCGCACAGAACTTGCGGGTACAACAGCCCCGGAGCTGGATTTTCGCCGGCGGCCGATCGTTGCTTCCGGCCGGCCATGGAGAATGTCAGGACGTCTGCTGCCCGCCGCTTTGGAATTCCTGCCCGCACTGCCAGCATTTCTGCCGGGTTGCGGGCTGGTTGCAGCCGCATGCCGGGCAGATGACCCGGTCGCCGTCGTGGACCGGGACGACGGCTGGCCGCGGATCCTTTGCTGCGGACGGTCCGGCCGTTTCCGCCGCGGGATCGGCGCCGGAACGGCGCGCGGACGCGGCAGACTGCGCGCCGCCGGCCGGCGGTTGCTGCAGACGCTGCTCCATTCGTTCCAGCGTCAGCACATACCGTTCCGTCAGCCGTTCGATCTCCGCGATATTCTCCGTGTTTTCCCCTAACGCGAAAAGACCCCAGGATGAAATCCACGAGACCAGGGCTCCCAGCAGCATTACCAGAAATCCGATGCCCACAAGTTTTTTTGTGCTGATCATGAGAACGATTCCGACAATCACGCTCGCCGCTATACCGAGTATGGCGATGAGCGCCGCCAGTGTTTTGATTTTACCGCCAATGTTGCGAAACATTGCACTCCTCTTTTTTTTATGGCTGCTTCTGTTGAAAAGAAAGCGCTTGCGATGTGCGACCTATGGGATGTGCGGCCGCGTCGGGGGGAAGCCATTTCTCCGGCAGGGGCGCCGCGCCGGCCTTGCCGCGAAGCGGCCCGGCATCGACAGAAAACGGATGCCCGCGGGGGTTCCGTTTTTCCAAGCCTGCGGCCGGATGCTTCGCGACCCGAATCTTTGTTTTTATCTTAACATGGAACGGGCTACCGTTCAATGCACAAGCGGGAAAAAGCGTCCGGGGGTTACCGTAGATACGGCGAGAACGAAAGATCCGCCCGTTTCGCAGGGAGGCGCCGCGGGTGCCGGCCGGAAGGAATTGCTTTTCGCGGTCGGGATGACGGTTTGCCTGCGCGCCGTCCCTCGCTCAAAGCGGGGCGTGGAAACGATCCGCAGGATCGCTCAGTCTGTCAAAAAGTTCTTTTGCAGGGGGTTCACCCCTGCACCCCCACCCAAGGGACGCGTCCCTTGGGAATCCCTGACTTCGTAAACCCTATTCCAGGGCGCTTACGAAAATGGGTTCTTAGTGCCGTAACGACCCGAAACGGCGGTTTGGAGGCAAGAGCCTCCAACGGCAGGCCGAACGATCCGCAGGATCGCTTTCCCGCCCTTCAAATCCCCTTGAACAAGCGACCAAAACAAAAAAGGCTTGACAGCCTTTTTGATTTGGTGCGGCCGGAGGGATTTGAACCCCGGGGTCATGCTTTTCGTGTATAACGCCCATCGCCATATGCTAGCAGAATGGCCGTAAGTCTGCCGAAAACACGGCTGCGGCATATGCGGCGGGATACTGCTTATGCATGCCGAAATGACATCATGTGGGTTTTTGGGTGGGTTTTTGGAAAATGACGTCAAACCGTTGTTTCACATACGCTGCAGCCTGTTCGTCTTCGCCCACAATTTCATGGCCGTATACGCCCTCGGTGTCCATGTTCATGGCGTGTCCGACGCGGCGCCGCTTAAGCCCTTCAGGCATGTCGTTGTTTATAGAGATAAAGGTGTGCCGCCATCCGTAGGGCGTAATACCTGGAGTGATGCCGGCCTTTTTGCGAAGCACCTCCCAGCTCCTGGCTACGGCGCATTGCTTTGCGTGCTCGCCGTCGCGCTTCGGAAAGATCCACGGAGATATGATCCCGCGATGTTTCAGCAGCTTGCGCTGATCGCCGAGTACGTCGATCTCGTATTCGCTCATCCAGATGATTCGCGATGCGTTCTCATTTTTTCCGTTGGTGATTTCCCCTTTGTAATTGATCGCCCGGCGCACGAAGATACGATTATCCTTGACGTCCGCCCATTGCAGCCCCAGCAGCTCGCCAGGACGCAGCCCGGTAAGCACGGCGAGGCGGAACAGGTTTTTATAAGGCGCGTCGTTTGCGTTCCAAAGTTTAATAATGTCGTCCGGCTGTAAAATGACCTTCTTCCCCTTCGGCGCGTTCTTGGAAATCGTGAGATCGCTCGTCGGGATTGCAGTATACTGATTCTTCCTCGCCCATTTGATGAAGCATGATATGGATCCGCGGATGTTCGCTACGCTTTTCCATGCCATCCCGCGCTTCACCGCGCCGTCCAGGATGGCCTGCAGGTCGCCTTCCGTGATTTTCCCGATTCGCTTTTTTCCGATCGCAGAAGAGATATATAGCCGCCAGAACGACTGCGCTTTTGCTATCGCATCCTTGCTGGTCAGCGAAGCGACCCACTTCGCCCACACGGTCGATACCAGGGCGGATGAATCGATCAGAGCGGAAGCAAGCCAGTCGTCCGCTTTCTTGTTCGCTTCCGCCTTGCCGGCGCGCCCGGGGATCGAGCTGGTAAACGTCTTGCGGACGCCGTTCGCCTGGACCTTTACCTGCCAGCGTTTTTGTGTTTCGAGCCACTTGGCGTCTACGATACGTGTCGGCATGATCTTCATCTCCTCAATTCCGTTTGAACTCACGCTATTGGACTCAGAGATCGTAATAACAAACTTAATATTTACTAATATACTTCATATATAATGGCTGGATAGATTCCCTTCAAAAAACGAAATCATTACGATCTATATCCTCAATTACAAACTTTTGCCAACTTAACAATGCTGCAAAAACATCTGTGGTGAGGCACATATCAAAAACAGGTCTCCTTTCTATCAGAGAATTTTCGATAAGCCAAACAGCATAACGGTGAAATTCATACTCTCCAAACGAATCCTTTTGCGGCAACTGGGGCATGCCGTAGTGGAGAGGATATTTCATATTCCTTATATCATCAAACAAGCCCATTTCGGTGAAGTATATTTGGTTTAGCTTTGCATATTGAAATTCGGTTGTTTCGGAAGGATATTCGTCTAAGAGATATGCGGAAATCGCAAAACGCGAAATATCCGAAACATGCGGGGTTAACTGGAAAATAAGAGCGTGTTGAAGATAAATACCTAGCAAGACGCAGTTTTTTCTAAGTTGCCTTTTGTCGAAAATTACTTTTTCATCTAGGCAAAGCAAAGGCTTTTTAAAAGAATAATCTTTCTGCGATGAGATTAGGATAACGAGGGCGTCGAATAATCTATTCGAACGGTGGTAAACATCAATCGCCAAACGATTAAGTATTTCTTTTTTTCCCATGTTTGACCGCGCCTCCTAATATAGTGCAGGATACACAGAATTACCGCAACATCTAGCGAATTGACAACGGCGCATTGTTTGGTATAATAAGAATACAAACATACGTTTGCATTAACCCGCTTGAAAACAGAATTTGTGAAGCACGAAAGCGACGAAGGGGGCTCGTATGGAATTTGTGTACCTGAAACTGCCGGAACTACCAGAATACCGCCATATCATCGTTGGCGACCGACACATTATCAACACGGCGGCGCGGCCGGGGAATGTATATCACCTATATGCGCAGTTGCAGCCGCTGGAACGAAAACAGATAAAGCAGAAAATAGAAAGCAGGCGAGAAGCCCCGCGTTGAGACGGGGCTTTTTTCATGCGTCCTTGTCGTCTGTTTCGGGTTTCTGGCGATCGTATTCCTTCAGCGCGGCCGAGGCGATGCGTCCCACCCGATCGTATTCGGTTTCTTCCGGCTCCTCCTGCGGTTCGGCGGCGATCTGCCGGGCGAGCCGGAGGATCATCTGCTGATAGTCGGCGGGGAGCTCGGAAACGATCCGGACGAGATTCTCCTGAAATTCGTTCAGCCCGATTTCGGCGGCGAATTTAGAAATTTCATCGGTGTGTGCATCAAACATCTCGCCTTCGCCGCTGCGAAGCCATTGCTCACTTGCATGATACTCGAGAATAAGAAACCTTAACGTCCGGCTGCTTACGCTCCGGACTCCGTTTTCAATACTCGAAATACTGGTCTTAGTCAAGCCGAGAGGTTGACCGAATTGCTCCTGACTCAAATTCAGAGATAGCCGAAGCTCTTTCATCCTATCGTTTACTGTCATTTCATTCACCACCAGCAAAGAGTATAACACGGACAGTTCACAATGTAAACATTTTTCTTGACAAAGTGTACAATGTGTACTACAATGTACACAAAGAGAACATTCTGCCAACGAAGGGAAACGGCATGAAGTACTTCGTATTCATAAATGGGGGACCGAAAAAGTGGGGAAAAGTTTGCTGCTTGGGCGTGGTTTAACGGTCCGGGACTTTACCGAAATCAGATCGGAATTGAACGGCTGGGGCTGGGATGAGAGGTTAGGCCCTAAACCGGACGGGTACGACGAACTCGGGCAAGAAGAAAAATACGATCTTCTAAAGCCGTTCATGGCGGAGCTTTCGATATTAACGAGCGAATACGAGTGGCTGCGTTATTGCGACTGTGAAAAGGAGGAAGGACAATTCCGCATGACGCCTGAGGAATTCGATCGGTTCTTCGATGAAAACACTATTCAACCGCTAGTGTATGGAAACTATGAGCGCACCTATCGCGGCAAGGAGCGTAAGGATGGAAACAACAAGAATCGCGGTATCCCGACGGTCGCGCTTGCTATCTCGGCGGCGGGCCTCCTCGTGATCCTTTATGTATTCCTTACCGAACTGTGTCAGTGAGTAGTAGATAAAAGCTTCGCCGACGATTCTACGAACCAGGTGCTGCGCTTTCATCCCGGAAAGCAGGGACTCGCAACTGGAGTACGGAAGGCCGATGGCGTCAAATAAGCATTCAGCTTCGACAAGACTGTCGGGACCGGACAATGACCGGATAAGGACCAGAATTTCGTAGGTCGACATAACGATACCGCCTTTCGGGGCGATTATACCACAAGGAGGCACATATGAACGGGAAAACGAACCGGATGCCGGGGCCGGAAGAGCACGGCGCGAAGCAGGAAGACGCGGATGCCGTCGCGCGGGAGATCGGGCGGACGATCCTGTCCCTGCCGCAGAGCGCACAGGACAAGCTGTCGGGCGCGATCATGATGGCGCAGCTGGTGGCGGCCGAGAAAGCGGGCTGACGCCGGCGCCGATGCCAAAGGGAGAAAACGCAGTGACGAAAGAAGACGCCGAAAAGTCGCTTGAATATCTCGCAAAGGCGTTTGAGCGCGGGATATACGTATTAAGCGCAGAACTTAGGGATCTTCTCGGGGAAGCGTATTACGAGAGCGTCCGCGAAATTGTCCCGCTGTCGATACGTGAGGCTATTCAAACTTTGAAAGATCCGGATAAAAAGTCTCATGAGGCAAAAGAAGCGGGTCCTGAATGAAAAGCTCCGTGACGGCAGCAGTGCATTTCATGCAAATGTTATCGCCGCAAAATGATTCGTCACACCCGTTGCAAGGGAATGGAATCCAGTCTGTCTTTTCGGTGTAGACGATCTCCATGGACATTTTATAGATGCGATGCGGCCACTTAGGACATGCGACACTAATCGATGTAAATTTCCGTTCTCCTTCATATGGCATAGAAACACCGCCTTTCGAGGCGAGTATACCACGGAACAAGAGTCACACGTAAGGAACAGATCACGAAAGGAGAGCACCATGGAGCAGCGTCTCTATCAGGATCTTCGCGGGAGAATGACCGCGGAGGGATACACAATCGAACGGCTTGCGCGGCGCACCGGCGTGTCCGAGTCGCACCTGAACAACATACTCGCCGGGCGCGCATGGCCGCGCCTCGACCTCTGCTACGACATTCTCAAGGAACTGGGCGTGTCGCCGGAAGAGCTCGTTTACTATTTCCCGCCGGAAGGGAAGCGCATCCCAAGGCCGGCGGTACGTCAGCCCGAGCGGATCGCGCGCGGCCAGCAGATTGTGCACGTCGGCACGGGGCGGAGGTACGCGTGACGAAACGAACGGAAATTGCCCTGTGGATCCTCGGGATTTTGTCCGCCGCAATCTGCGGCGGGTACGTGCTGGGCGCGATCGCCGCGGCGGTCGTGCAGTTGGCGCAGCGTTAACGCTGATGGCAGTATACCAAACGGGAAAGGAGACAACAAACAATGAAAATCTGGACGGATCGGAAAGGCAGGGCGCGCGGCCGCGGCCGCGGCGACATTGACCGGCAACTGCGCGAGCTGAACGCGATTATCACCTATGCGCAGATCCATGCCGAAAAAATGCGGGAGGCCGCTGCGCGGGCGCTGAACACGGATCCTCGCCTGGTTGAAGAGAACGCGGTCCTGCGCCGGCAGGTGCAGGCGCGGGACAGGACCATCGAAACGGCCGACCGGCAGCTGAAGCGGCGGGAAGGGCAACCCGCATGCAGTTCGCTTTAAAACCAGACGTACCGAAAGGAGGAACCCATGGCCTATTATCACATCTGCCCGTATTGCGACGCCGCGCTTGATCCGGACGAAAAATGCGACTGCGCGCAGGCGCGCGCGGAGCGAAGGACGCACGAACTTGCGAACCGCAAGGCCCGCGCCGCCCAACTCCGGGACGCGCGGCGCAAACAGCTTCTTCCAATTAAGAAGGAAAGCACCGCCTAGCGCAGACATGCGGGGCGTGCTTTTTTTCGAGCTCGTATGACGTATTAACGTTTCGAGCACAGGAGCAGTCGGTCGTACGAACGCGGCCGGAAGGAGCGGGGCGCCGCAGGCGTCGACGCGCACAGCAGTTTATAAAACGTATCGCCTGTAGGGAGACGGAGGAACATGCCGACAACAAGGGAACTGGAATACCTCTTTTCGGAGCCGTGCCTGCAGGAGGACGGAATCGTCGTGGACCGGTCGATGCGTCAGCGGGTGAAGACGATCAGATCCGGGCCGCTGCTGGAGGTCGAGAGCTTCCCGGTCTGTCCGATACGCTCGGCGGCCCGCAAAGCGCGCGGCGAGGCGACACCGGAGGAGCAGCGCGAGGTCAACCGACGGAACGCCGTCAAGAAGTTCGACCGCAAGGCGCACGCGAATTTTACTCCGGACGACATCGCGCTGACGCTGACGCTCGCGCAGGCCGTGTCCGGAGAGCAGGCGCAGCGGTACATGAGCAACTATATCGCAAGCATCCGGCGGTACCGCAGAAGGCGCGGCCTTCCGGAACTGAAGTACATGTACGTGATCGAGTCCAACGACGACGAAGAGGACGACAAAATTCCGCGCTACCGCGCCGGGCCGGACGGGCGGATGCGTCCCGTCGACGCGCAGCGCAAGCCGCGGGAGAAAACGCCGCGCCGGCTGCATTTTCACGTGATCCTGTCCGGCATGGACCGGGACGCGGCGGAAAAGTTCTGGAAGCACGGCTACGCGAACGCCCGCAAGCTCCAGTTCGATGAAAACGGCATATCCGGCCTGACACATTACATGCTCAAGGATCCGCGTGGCAAGAAGCGATGGAGCTGCTCGAAGAACCTCGCCGATCCGATTGTGACGGTCGCGGACAAAAAACTCTCGCGCCGGCGGATCGAGAAGATCGCGTCGGACGCGGACGCCGAAGGGAAAGCGATCTTCGAGCGGCTCTATCCGGGCTATGCGGCGGCCGTGGTCGAGGTGAAACGCAGCGACCGCGTGCCGGGCGTCTACATCTACGCGAGGATGTTCCGGCGCGCGGATTATCCGGACATCCGGACACCCAAAACGCGCGCACATGCGCGCACGGGAACCGAATTACAGGACAAAGGAGAAGAACATGACGGGAAAGGCAATCACACTGTATCAACCATACGCGCAGCTGGTCGCGGTGGGGGAAAAACGAATTGAAACCCGATCGTGGCCGACGCTCTATCGCGGGCCACTCGGGATCCACGCGGGGAAATACCTGCCGCAGAACGTGGAGGAAAGGCGTTGCTATGAAAGCCTGCTGCGGCAGTCGAGGGCGCTTTTTGACATGACGCTGAGCGATCTTCCGTACGGTGCGATGGTGGCGACGGCGATCCTGACCGACTGCATCAAAATGGACGAGGAATACGTCGAATCCATGCAGGGAACGCGCGAATTTGAACTCGGCTGGTTTGCGCCGGGCAGATATGCGTTCGTGCTGGCCGACATCGTTCAGTTCAGCAAGCCGACTCCGATCGGCGGGAAGCAGGGACTCTGGGACTGGGGGACGATCTGATGGGCAAAACGATGTATACGCTGCAGTTTTACGACAACGGAACGGTGGTCGACTCGATTGCCACGACGGACATCCGGCTCGCGCGGGGTGAGTACCACCGCCAGCTCGAGCGGAACGGGATCGCGCCGCGGCTGTTCGTCGACGGCGCGCGGCAGACCATCTGCCAGGCGGAGAAACTGCTGGCCATGCCGCGCAGGCCGGAGGTTGGCAGAAGCGGGAAGCCGAAGTACGTAAACCGGCATGGCTTAATGCCGAAACGGAAATGCCCGTAAAGCCCTGTTTCGACCCGCCTGACGGGGGAACTGTCGCGGCAGGCGGGTCAAACCCAAAACAGGGGGCGTTAAACCTGTTAAACATGCACTCGGGAGGGTGTCCGCCATGGTGAAAAACCGGCTCATGAAACAACTGGCAAAAATCGGGCGTACGCAGACGTGGCTCGCCGCGGCGACGGGCATGACGCGCAGTATGGTTTCGTTCATCGCGAGCGGCCGCTCGGTGCCGACGCCGGAGGAACTACGCCTGATCTGCGGGGTGCTTGGATGCCGGGCGGAGGAGCTGTACCAGGCGGACGCGCTGGCCGTGATGCTGGGCGAGCATCCAAAGAAGAAGGCCGACGCCGCGACCAAGAACGTGCGCATGACGCAGCCGCTGATCGACCGGCTGGACGCGTTCCGTATTCGCCAGGGCTTCCCGTCCCGCGACGAAGCGGCGCGCGCGGCGATCTGGTACGGGATGATGGCGTACGAGCGGGACGAACGCCGCGTAGTGGATGGTCGGGAAAGGAGCGACTCACGATGAACAAGAATCGCAGAAAGCGCATCGACCTGCTGCTCGAGCTATTCGAGGCCCTGCAGGACGAAGCCGAGACGATCCGTGACGAAGAAGAGGAGTCCCTCGGAAATATGCCGGAGAGTCTGTACGATACCGAGCGGTACAACGCCTCCGAGGAAGCGCTTCTTGCGCTTAACGATGCGCTTGACGCGCTCGACAGCGCCCGGGACTATCTGGAAACTGCGAAAGGGGAATCGGCATGAAACACATAACGATCCTTCTGCTGCTCTCCGTGCTGGCCGTTATGATCGGCGCGCACGCCTTTGAGCTTGCGGCGCACGCGGAGGAACCGGAGCCGACGCCGACGCCGCCGGACAAGGTAATCGCGCTGCAGGCGGAGCCGACGCCCACGCCTACGCCGATGCAGCGGCCGCAGGCGGTGGTCTACGACTATAAAATGGGACGGACGCACATCGAGGCGGTGGCGCGCGGCATGTATGGTCTGGACACGCCGGCCGAGAAATTCGGTTTCGCATTCCTCGTCGTGAACCGGGCGTGCTGCACGGAAAAGCGCGCGGACGGCAAGTATCTTTTCGCCCGGACGATCGCGGAGATCGTGGCGCAGCCGGGCGAATTCGATTTTTACGACCCCGGCGCGCCGCTCACCGACGAGAATCTCGACTACGCAGAGTTTGCGATCAACGTGCAGTTGACATCCATCCTGACGAAGGAGTACACGGGCTACGCGTTCCCATCGACGCTACTCTACATGGGCTGGGAGAACGGCGAGGTCGTATTCTACACGGAGCGCGGCGGGGAGCCGTTTTACATGAGGGGGAACGGGAAATGACGCTCAGCGAAATGCTCGGCAGCACGCGGCGCGCGCTCGATAAGGACGCCGACGCGACGCTGATACGGCAGTATATCAACGACGCGATGATGGACCTTGCGCACGATCTGCGGCCGACGCGCACGGACTGCATCCGGATGAACCGCTGGAAACTGACGCGTGTGCCTGTCGAGATTCTCAGGGTGGCGCGCGGCCGTGATACCGCCGCGGTCACGTACGTCTACGTCCCGCGGCTGCTGGAACGCGGCTGGGACGAGCCGGATCTGCCCGCCTGGTGCCACGGCGCGCTTGTGGCGTGGGCGGTACAGCGGTACCGGCAGAGTGGGGTGGGAGCGTGAATCAGTGCGGCATTTATTTTAACGAGAACAAAGAACGGACCGATCAGTGGTTCCAAGCCTTAGGGCAACTTACACCGTTCGGGGGAACCACCTACGGTCCTATATATAAATTATCATTTTCAGGGCGGGAAATCAACCAAAGGCGAGGAGCGGAAGAATGAAGAATGCATATAGCGGAACTGGCGGGGTTTGCCCTGTCAAGCATCCGCTGGTAATGCAGCAATTATGCGATACGCATTATCCGTTTTGCCGCAGCTGCCGTACGCACTATAAACGGTGGATGCAAACGGAGCCGGAAGTTCAGAAGCTAGAAGCCGAGGCCGCGCTTGCGGAGAAAGGAGAAATCGATATATGAAAAACAGACTGGTTGATTTGAACAACTATTTGTTCGAGACTATCGAACGTCTGAACGACGACGGTCTTTCAGACGATCAACTGAGGCGTGAGATCGAACGAAGCAAGGCGGTTACCAGCGCCGCCACGGCAATCATTCAGAATGGCGAGCTGGCGCTCAAGACAATGCGGCATCTTGACGAATACCGTACCGACGGTAAACTGTCGCCGATTCCGCAAATGCTTCTCGACGCGCCCGATGGTGATGAATCGTGAAACGAACGCCGCCGGAGGTTCTGGAATTCATCCGTTCAAATGTTGCGGGTCTGACTGCCAAAGAGCTCGCGGAGCGCTTGAATTCCGCGCTGGGCGTAGCATACAGCGCCGAACAGATTCGGACGCTGAAGGTCAGCTACAATCTGAAAAGCGGCCGACGAGGCGTTCCCGCCGGCCGGCCGTCAAAAGTGTATCCGTCCGAGATTCAGTCGTTTATTCAAAAGAATCATATCGGCGTAAGCTCGAAGAAAATGGCGGGACTCCTCAATGCTGCGTTCGGCACATCGTACACCGCGGGGCAAATAAAGGCGTATTACGAAAGCCATGGGATCAACAGCGGCGTCACCGGGCGTTTTCAAAAGGGCCACGTGCCGGCGAATAATGCAAGGAAAGGCTACTGTGCGCCTGGTTGTGAAAAGGGTTGGTTTCCAAAGGGGAATATTCCCACAAACCACAAGCCGGTCGGCAGCGAGCGCATCGAAAAAAAGGACGGCTATGTTCTGATCAAGACCGCTGAGCCGAATATATACCGGCAAAAGCATATAGTCGTATGGGAACAGGCTTACGGTCCTGTTCCGGAGGGACATGTCGTGACGTTCATTGACGGAGACAAGTATAATCTGCGTCTGGCGAATCTGAGGTTGATCACAAAGGCCGAAAATGCAACGCTTAACTTTTACGGTGTCAGGGGACCAAGTGAGGAGCTGCTGGAACTCGGTCTATTGGTAGTCAAAGCCCGCCATCTGCGGAATGCAAGAGCGCAAAAGAGAAAAAAACCTGCTGTCAAAGCAGGGGAGGCAATTGGGAAATGACAGCGACAAAAGTGAATCACGCAAGAGCCATGCGTTACAAGCGCCCAGCGCTGGCCTCGATCGGTTACGCATTCATGGCTGATGAAATCGACGCTATCGGCGAGGCGTGTTCGGAAATACAGTATTTCGTCGAGCAAGACGAAGAAACGCTACTGAACGCATTGGATGGAGACGAAGAGGCCGAGTACGAATTTAGATTAGCATTTTCCGATCTCTCGAATAAAGCGGAAATCCTTAATGATGTAATTCGAGATAGTGGGGTAGAGGAGTATTTCGATGATTGCACGGTCGCGCTGATTGGCAATCGGTATGCCACGCTTGGGTACGACGAACTGGAAGAGGATTATTTCTCGTTGGCATCATACGAACAGGAACTTGCGCAAACAGAGAGTGGTAAAAAGCTGATGCGTCGGACCAAGGCCGAGATAATCTCCATCATTGGCCAGTGCCTCGGTATCGTAATAGCGTATCTTGATCTGAGATATTCTTATGACTACCTAAAAGCGACGTTTAATATTTTACGGGATGAAAACACGTCAATCCTACGCGTCGTCAAAGACATCGAATCCGCCTATGACGCGGCATATAAAATTGGATTTGCTCCGCACGAAGATGCAAGCAGGCAATTTAACGCATTACTCGGGTATCTACCAGAACGGATTTGGCTCGAATAAAAAGCTTAGCGTATAGGAGGGGCAAATGACGACTCAAGATGCGATTCAAAAGGTGACGGGCCTTGAAATGACGCTTGGTACGGCAAACACAATGAAGGAGCCGCTCAAGTTGTTGCTTGCGCATGTTCGAAAGCTGGAAGCGGAAAACGATTCCCTTCGCGATGTGCTGAACAACTGTCTGACGGTACTCGATAAGAACGCGCCGGTAAGTCGGGCGGAGCGCGTAGGTGCCACGGGAACCGTTTATACGCTTCTGAAATCTTGGAGGGGCAAATGACGATTGACGATCTCAAAAACGTGCGTCGGCAGCGCCTGCGCGTGATCACGCTGCAGGAGCGGATCGACCGCCTCCGCTCCCGGGCGGAGTATACGCAGCGCCAGCTCGGCGAGTGCGGCGCCAGCGATCCCGCGCGTGATCGCCTGGCGGAGTACGCCGCGGATCTCGACGAGTTGGAAAGCGAGCTCACCGGCGAGATGATCACGCTGGAGCGCGCGGTAATGGCTGTCGATCCTGCGCTTGCTGCGCTGCCGCCGAATCAGGAGATCGTCTTACGTCTGCGGTACTGCGAGGGAAAAAAGTGGAAAGAGGTGGCGGCTGGCGCGAGGTATAGTGAAGGTCATTGCCGAAACGTCAATCGCCGATTCATAAAAGAGATTACACAAAATTACATTTAGTCGTGATAAAGTATATGCGTGAAATGAGCAAGAGACCCACGGCAATCCGTCCGGGTCTCTTTACTTATTCGCGGATTCCATATCCGGACTCTCGGAAACGGGAACGATCTTACTGCCGGGAAGGACCTGAAAGTAATACCAGACCGGAGGGAAGTTGATGAGGTAACTTTCAAGCCGGACAAGCTCGTCAAACGCTTTGACGGCGTCCTGAAGGCAGGACGCTTCGTGTACGGTGACGGGCGTGACGGACGACCGGTTCGCCGCATGATCGGCAACCCGGTTTCCGTAGAGTTCTTTGAGTGTGGGATAGATGCACGCGAATAGCTGGTATCTCATACAAAAAACACCTAGTTTACTACATAATATAACATTATAAGAAATTAGACACAAGCAACAATAGTACGAACGGTGTTGAAAACACAAAAAGGAACCGCTCTTGGTCCTTTTTGTTTGCGAAAGAGGAAATAAGAATTTCGGATTGATTTACTTTTGTTAGGGTTTCGAAGATACAAGAAGCACTCGGAAGCATAGCGACGAGCAGATTATAGAACTGCTGTGCGAAATATTGAGAGACCCGCCCGGGTCTCTTTTATTATCGGCGGGGAGGGGGAGTAGATGGCGCGGGCGCGGTACGAATACTGGCTGTCTGACGACGGGCTCATGCTCGTCGCGGCGTGGACGCGCGACGGATTGACCGACGCGCAGATTGCCGGGAAGATGGGCGTGTCGCGCTCGACGCTCTCCGACTGGAAAGCGAAGTATCCGGAGATTGCCGACAACATGCGCCGATCCAAGGACGCCGTCGACGTCGAGATCGAGAACGCGCTCTACAAGAACGCGGTCGGCTACTTCTACGAGGAGGAGCAGGCGATCAAGATTCGCGATGTTAAGTACGGAGAAACGGGGAAGAAGATTTCGGAGACCGAGCGCATAAAGGTCGTTAAAGTCAAGCGGTGGCACGAGGCCGACGTTCCCGCGCAGATCTTCTGGCTGAAGAACCGCCGTCCGGACGCCTGGCGGGACCGCCATCTGCTCGAGCTGGAGGACAATACCGTGCACCTCAACCTGAACGTGATCGATTCGACCGAGAAGGTGAAGTAGCATGCAGCTCGACTGGCAGGTATTTCCGAAGCAGCTGGAGTTCTTTCGCGCGACAGAACGGGAGGTCCTCTACGGCGGCGCGGCCGGCGGCGGGAAGACCCGCGGGCAGGTCATGGACGCGTTCATCAAGGGCCTCGAGTATCCGGGCATCAAGCAGCTCATCTTCCGCAAGACCTACGACGAGCTGGAAAAATCGGTGCTCCGCGAAGTGGAGGAACTGTATCCCATGTCGATATGGAGTTACAACGCCTCCAAGCATACCGGAAAGCTGCGGAACGGCTCGATCATCGACCTGGGGTATCTGGCGACGGACAAGGACCTGAGCCGCTATCAGTCCGCGCAGTACGATATCATCCGTTTCGACGAACTGACGCACTTCACCGAGCATCAGTACCGTTACATGATGTCGCGTGTGCGCGGCCGCAATAGGTTTCCCAAGCAGATCAAGTCCTCGACGAACCCGGGTGAAATCGGACACGCCTGGGTGAAGGCCCGGTTCATCGCCGTCGCGCCGCCGAACACGACCGTAACGATCGACAAGATGACGCGCCGGTTCATACCGGCCAAGGTGCAGGACAACCTTTTCCTCATGAAGAACAACCCGGAGTATATCGAGTGGCTCGAGCAGCTGCCGGAGGTTGAGAAGCAGGCGCTCCTGTTCGGGGACTGGGACATCTTCGCCGGGCAGTACTTCACGGAATGGAATTATGATAAGCACGTCGTAAAGCCGTTCAAGATCCCGCCCGAATGGCGGCGGTTCCGGTCGATGGACTGGGGCTACAAGGACCCGTGCGCGATTCACTGGTACGCCGTCGCGCCGAACGGGCGCGTGTTCGTGTACCGCGAGCTGTACCAGAGTAAAATACTCTCAAGGGACGTCGCAAAGCGCATCCGAGAGCTGTCGGCCGGCGAGACGATCGCCTACACGGCCGCGTCCCCGGATATGTGGCAGGAACGCGGGCATTCGGACATCGAGGGCGTGACGATCGCCGAGACGTTCGCGCGAAACGGCGTGCCGCTGACGCAGGCGGACAATACGCGCGTGCCGGGCTGGCAGCGTGTGCGGGAATACCTTACCGACATGGACGACGGAAAGCCGCGGCTGCAGGTATTCGAAACGTGCCTGAATCTGATCCGCACGCTGCCCGAGATGATCTACGACGAACACTTCGTCGAAGACGTCGCGGACGGGCTGGAGGACCACGCGCCCGAGTCGCTGCGCTACGGCCTCATGTCGCGCCCGACGCCGGCCGTGATCAGGCCGAAGCCGAAACCGAAACCGTACGACCCCTTCGATCGAAATCCGCCTCAGCAGGGCGGATTTTTCAGTAAATAACGCCCGGCGGCGCGCGGCGCGCGGATCCGGGCGACAGGAGGATTGCCTATGTGGCCGTTTGAGAAAAAGGAAAAACCGCAGCAAAGGAAGCGGGAGACGATCGACAAGGACAAGCTGGTCGCGTCGGCGTACGCGCTGCTGCAGGAATATCGCTCGGCATACGCGGCGGAGTGGGAGCGGCTGGACCGCTGCGAGGAGATGTACCGGGGCGACCACTGGAGCAGGATCCCGGCGACGGACCGGAACGAGCCGCGCCCGGTGACGCCTGCGCTGCAGTCGACGATCGAGAACGTGTCCGCCGACCTCATGGACCGCATGCCGCAGGCGGTGGTGCAGCCGGAGAATCCGGACGATAAGGAGATCGCGGACGTGGTCGACGCGCTGATCCGGCAGAACCACGACGCGGCGAATTACCGCCGGGAATACGGCAAGGCGTGTCACGACCTGCTGACGGACGGGTACTGCGTGCAGGAGGTCGGCTACGACGTCCATGCAAACCGCGGCCTCGGCGGCGCGTTCATCCGGTATGTGGACTGCCGGAACATCCTCTTCGACCCGCAGGCCGAGGACATCCAGGACGGGCGCGCGGTGATCAAGACGGCGCCGCGTACGATCCGCTGGCTGGAGCAGATGTATCCGGACTATCAGGGCCGGTTCACAGTGGACGAATTCGCGCCCCAGCAGGATACCGTACTAACCTACGACCAGACGAAGAGCGTGCTGTTTATCGAATACTGGTGGCGCGAATACGACAGGGAGGCGGGCGTCTACCGCGTCCATATGGCGCAGCTTGCCGGGCATATCCTGCTCGGGGACAGCCGGGACGCGAAGCCGGACGGATACTTCGCGGACGGCGAGTATCCGTTTTTCGTTACGCCGCTGTTTCGTCGGAAGGCAACCGCGCTCGGCTGGGGGTTCGTCGACCAGTTCGGCGAGCAGCAGAAGTATTCAGACAAGCTCGACCAGATCGTGCTCAAGAACGCGCTCATGGCCTCGCATAACAAGCTGCTTGTAACGGAGGCGTCTGGCTTCGACGTGGACGACCTGCGCGACTGGTCGAAGGAGGTGCACCGCGGCGAGAGCCTGAACGGCGTGACGTGGTTCGCCACGCCGCCGCTGCCGGCGTACGTGATCGAGTATATTTCGCGCATACGTGAGAACATGAAGGATTTCAGCGGCGCGAACGATTTCAGCCGCGGCAACACGACGGGCGGCGTAACGGCGGCGGAGGCGATCAACGCTCTGCAGGAGATGAGCAGCAAGCGGAGCCGGCAGATTTCCGCGCTGCTGTACGAAACGTTCAAGGAGTGCGTCCGTAAGGAGATCGAGATCGAGCGAGAATATAACGTCCTTCCGCGGGAGGTGCAGCTTGTGCGCGACGGCGAGCAGGTCACCGCGACGTTTGAAACCGCCATGCTGCAGCGCACCACCGTAAACGACGTCGACGTCCCGATCGAGTTCTTCGTCAGCATCAAGGTGGAGCAGGAAAACCGCTGGCAGGCGCAGACGCAGAACGAAACGGTTCTGAAAATGGTCGAGCTTCAGATGCTCACGCCCGAGCAGGCCGTCGAGCTGATGGTGTTCGACGGCAAGGAGACGGTGCTGGCCAAAGCGGCCGAAGCGCAGCAGCCAGCCGGGGAGCAGCAGGAAGCAGCACAGACGCAGGAACAGCAGGAGCAGTTGCTGCAGCAGATCGAACAGATGCCTACGCCGGAGACGGCGCTTGCATAGATAGGCGTTGACGGCCTGAAACGGTCAGCAAGGGCGGGGCGGACGCCTCGCTTTTGCCTGGGAGGACACACATGGAAACCACGGTCAATGAAGCGGCGGAAAACGCCGCGACGGCGGGAGCCGTAGAGCCCGCGAACGTATTTGCGTATGCGCCCGAGCAGACGCAGTTTGCGTACGCACCGGAGGGCGCTGAGACGGTTGACGCGTCTCAGTCGGCTGAACGGCAGGGCGGGGAGCTGCCGGAGGGCGGGGGGCAACCCGCGCCGCAAACGGAACAAAAACAACCTATCACCCAGAAGGACATCGGGGCGGCCTATCGGAACGAACGGATGCGCCAGGGGAAGCGATTCCAGCGGGAATACGAGCAGAAGCTCGCGAGCGACCCCGCGCGGCGCGTCGGGCAGCGGCTGCTGCAGGACGTCATGTCGAGCCAGAACCTGACTCAGGAGCAGGCGATCCGGGAGATCGACAATCGCTTCTATGATGCGATGGCCAAGCGGGAGAACATTTCTCCGGCCATGGCGCGGATGATCTACGAGCAGACGGCGGCAAAAACGGCGCAGGACGCGCAGCAGCAGGCGCAGCGCGAACCGGCGCAGGAGGAGGCGCCGATCGACGTCAACGCGCGCGCGGACGAGATCCGCAGCGATATCGCGTCGATGCGGCTTCCGGACGGATTCGATTTCGACAAGGCATGCGAGGACCAGGCGTTTCTTGAGCTGCTGCTCGAAATGCCGACCGCGGCGGCGGTGCGCATCTATCATGCGGAAAGCCGCCTGAAGGAGGCGGAGCGGCGCGCGGCGAACGCACCGCAGGCCGTGGCCGAACAGCTCCGGGCGCGGAACGCGATTCCGCAGTCGGCCAAACCGGCCCCGGCCGCGGCGGCGCCGGACTTTGCGAAGATGAATTCCGAGGAATTCTGGGCGTGGGAGCGGGCGCACAACAACAGCTGACAGCAAGGAGGTAACGAAAAATGCCCACTCAAACGACCGCCTATACCGACGCAACGGTAAGCGGCGAAAAAAGAACGTATCTCAACAAGACCTATTTCGACAAGCGGCTCCTCGAGACCGCAAAGACGCGGCTGGTCCACGCCAAGTACGGCCAGAAGCGAACGATCCCCGCAGGCTCCGGGAAAAAGGCGGAGTTTCGCCGCTGGGACAGCTTCGATCCGAACGAAGCGATCAACGGGCTGCAGGAAGGCGTGACGCCCTCGCCGCTCGATCTGAGCCAGTCCAAGGTGGAGGTCGAATGCAAGCAGTACGGCCGGCACGTGGAGGTGAGCGACATGCTCAAGACAACGGCCTACGACGACGTCATGAAGGGCGCGACGAGCGAGCTCGGCGAGCTGATGGGCGTGGTGGTCGAGTGGGTCACCCGCAACGCCATGTGCGCGGGTACGAACGTGCAGTACGCCGGCGGCAAGACGAGCCGGCTCGCGCTCACGAGCTCGGAGAAGCTCACCGTCACCGAAGTGCGCAAGGCCGTGCGCACGCTCAAGAAGGCCAAGGCGCGCATGTTCACGCTCGGCGAGAACGGCCAGCCGCGCAAGCCGCACTTCATCTGCATCTGCTCGCCGGACGCGACGTACGATCTGCAGAGCGATGCGCTCTGGCAGGACGTGTCGAAGTACTCCAACTCCGAACAGATCTATTCCGGCGAGATCGGCCGGCTGTTCGGCGTGGTGTTCGTCGAGAGCACCGAGGCGAAGGTGTTCACGCAGAGCGTGCTGACGGCGGTCGCTTCGCACACCGCGACCAGCGCGGACGTTATCGTGGATGAGATCACCGATGCGGCCGCGGCGTACCTGGTCGCCGGCGCGAAGATCAAGATCGGCACGACGGAGTACACCGTCGCTTCGTGCGACCAGGCCACCAAGAAGATCACACTTTCGGCGGGAGTCACGGACGAGATCGTGGCGGACACGCTTGTCTACAGCGAGGACGCCGGATCCCTCAACGAGAGCACGAAGGCCGGCATGGACGTGCACGCCACGCTCGTGTTCGGCGCGGACGCATACGGCGTGGTCGACATCGCGGGCAAGGGCAACGTGGAAACGATCATCCACCCGCTCGGCTCGGCCGGCTCCGCGGATCCGCTCAACCAGCGCGCGACGGTCGGCGCCAAGGTCAACGCGTACACCGCGCAGATCCTCAACAACGCATGGCTGCTCCGCATCGAGCATGCGGTCAGCGTGTAAGGAACGACGCGGGAGGGCATAGCCCTCCCGCAACTCATGACAGGAGGTTTATATGTCAGCCAAAAAGGAAACGGATACCGCAGCCGCGGCGGAGAACACGGGCGCGGAGCAGGCGACGGGGCAGTACATCTCCGAAACCGAGATGGAACTGGCTGAAAAGGCCACGAAGAAGAAAATCACCGGCGAGGCGAAGATGAAGGTGGTCATCTCGCCGGACGGCAACGGCGTCAACTGGGAGGGGTGCGTCAACGGGGTCTGGTATCGCTTCCCGAAGGGGCGCGAGGTGGAGATCCCGAAAGCGCTCTACGCGCTCATCGCATCCAGCGCGACCGTGCTCGCGGAGAACGACACGATCGCGAGCGCGTATTCCGGCGCGAAGACCGCGTCGAAGAAGTCCAAGAAGTAACGCAGGGAAGGAGGGACCCGGCATGACGCTGACGCAGATACTCAGCGAGGCGCTCGTTCAGCTCAACCTTGAAACCGACGCGCAGAACGCGAAAGCCTATAAGAAAAAGCACACGCTCTACGCAAACGAAGGCGCGCAGGACCTTGCGCTGTATCTCAAACTGCGCAGGACCGACCAGCTCACGCTCACAAGCGGCGCGCTCGATCTTTCGGCGCTTCCGCGCCAGTGCATCCGGGTCCTCTCCGTCGCGCGCGGCGGCACGGAGTACGAATTTTATTACGGCGCGGCGAGCGGCACCATTCAGGTACCGTACCTGACGGACGGCGCCGTCGACGTGACATACCGCTACGCGCCGAACGACATGACGTCTGATTCGGACGAACCCGATATCCCGAAATACCTGCATAAGCTTCTGCCGACGTATATCGCCGGCAGGGAACATACGACCGACGATCCTACGCAGCAGAGCCGCGCGAAGGCGTACTTTGAGTTGTACGAAGCGGGCAGGCGAAGGGCGCGGACAAACGCCGGCGAGACGGACGCGTTCAGGATCGTCAACAAGTTTTAAGGAGGGGCGCGTATGGCACTGAAGGAGTACCGCGTCGAGGGCTTCAAGGGCATCGACCAGTCGCGCAGCGAAAACCAGCTCCCGTCCGGGTACTCGCCCGACGCGCAGAACATGGACACCGAAAACGGCGACCTTGCCGTGGCGAAGGGGTATGTCAAACACTTCGGGATTGCGGTGCCCGGCGCCGGGAAGATCCGCCGGATGTATCTGTGGCATACGCCGGATGAGGACCGGTTCGTCGTCGCCGCCGGCGATTCGATCTATCATTATGTACCCGCCGACGGCGAGACACCGGAAAGCTGGGAGACCGTCTACACCTACGCCGTGACGATCGCCTCCGACAAGTGGGACTTTGAGGAGGTCCGCATCGGAACGACGGACTACCTCGTGATCGCGAACGGTCAGACGCAGCTGATTAAATGGTCCGGCTCCGGGAGCGCGGAGCTGTTCGGCTCCGGATCGTACGTGTACGAGGGCGCGGTCGCGTCCGTCGTGTACAACATGACGAAGGCGACGGAGGCGACGTACGCAGAATCGGACGGCGTCGGCACATACACGCTGACCATGCCGTCCGGATGGGCGTACGTGCAGGACGACGAGATCGCCTTCAGTGTGCCGTCGGCCGTAACCGACGCCACGTCGCTGAAGATCAACGCCGGCGGAACGGACTATACCGCCGATTATATCCCGGACTGGGAAGCCGACGACGTCGCCGTTGTAAAGCTGACGGCGGCGGACGCGTGCGAGATTTCACAGACGGTTTACGGGATCACGTCCGTCACGCTCGGCACGGCGATCGATGCGGACTGGAAGCAGCGCGCGCTGGACGTCGGCGTCCAACTCGACGACGTGACGTATGCGCTGAGCGCGGTCGACGACGCGCGCACCGTCGTTACGCTTGAGGAGCCCTGTACGGCCGAGCTGACCGCGGGGGATACCGCAAAAGTGCGTGGCGGCGTGAGCGACGCCTCGGTGGGATTCATCGAGATCCATTTCAGTCGGCTGTTTGCCGCCGGGGATCCGGAGCACCCGAGCCGCCTGTACTGGAGCCAGCCGCCGGGCGACACGCGCACGATCGAGGACTGGTCCATGGACGACGCGTCGGACGTGGCAAGCGGCGGGTTCGTCGACGTAGGGAACACGAGCTCGGATCCGATCACCGGTCTGCGTTCGCGTTCGACGCAGCTGCTGATCTTCAAGGAAACGAGCCTGTACCGGCTGCTCGGCGACCGGCCGAGCGATTACAGGATCACCGCCGTCAACCAGGACGTGGAGAAGATGAGCAACACGGGCTGCGTCGGCTATATGGACAATCCGTACTGGCTGACGCGCTCCGGCATGTACTACCACAACGGGCAGACGGCCGTCCTGTCGACCGCGGCGCGCCAGATCCGCACGCTGCTCGCGGACGCGAACCTCGATCTATGCAAGGCGTGCGTCAACCGCGACAAGCTTTACTTCACGCTCCGGCGCGGAAGCGGCGAGTATGACGATTCGATCGTCGTATTCGACATGGCCGAGCGCACGTACATGCTGCGCAACGGGTTCAACGTGATCGACATCTGCGCAAAGGACGGAACAATGTACCTCGTCAACGACAGCCGGTACGTCTGCCGCTGGGGCGAGGGCGATTCGTACGACGGCGCGGCGATCGGCGCGTACTGGCGTACGCCGCTGACGGACATGTCGAACAAGCGCTCGACAAAGGCGCTCCGGACGCTGTACCTCCGCGGGACCGGGGCTATTGTGATTATCGAAGTCCAGCTCGGCGGAACCGTGAAGCGGATCCGGAAGAAGATGCCGTCAAGCCAGGAGGACGTTCTGCAGGTCCCGCTCAAAAACGAGGGCAAGGCGTTTTGTCTGACGATCTCGAACGAAGCCGGCGGATATTTCCGCCTGACGGGCGGGATTGAAATCACGTTTGAACAAAAGGAGGATTGACCATGGCGTACGATATGCAGGCGCTGTATCCCGTTTATATGCCAAAGAGCATGACGAAGGACGAAACGCCGGAGGAGCACGATTCAAGCGTGGCCCAGAACGAGGACGCGATGAATCAAAATTTTACGAATCTGTACAACAAGGCGCTCGACCTCGAGGAACGGCTGCAGGCCGCCGAGGCGGCGCTGAGCACGCTGTAGGAGGGGTGGATTATGGCGGAGACCGCGACGACCGAAACAAATTATATTCCGGAGGCGTTCACCAACGTTTACGAGCAACTGAAGAAGCAACTGCTCGCTGACGTGCCGACGCTTGACTATACGCCGCAGACGAGGGCGCAACTGAAGGCGGACCTGCAGGCGGCGCTTCTGCCGAGCCTGAACTCGTCGATTCAGACGCGGCAGAAGACGACCACGAAGAACAACGCCGCGATCGATGCGGACGCGGCGGCGCGCGGCATCGGCGCGTCCACCTGGGTAACGGACGCCAAGAACCGCAGTAAGAACGACGAGGCGGCCGATATCGCGTCGATGCGCGGATCGTACAACTCCGCTCTTGCGAGCAATCTTGCGGACCTGCTCAGCGATCAGGAGAGTCGGCAACTCGAGGCGGAGGAGGCCAACCAGTCCGCAAAATCGAGTGCGCTATCGAACGCGCTCCAGCTCGCCCTGCAGAATTACGGCGCTTGGGCTGCGGAACCAGCAGCGACGGAGGGAGGAACGACGCATCACGGAAGCGGCAACAAAGACGGGGAAGAAACAACGGCCGATCTTGATAAGTTGTCTGCTGCTATTTCGGATTTTGCGAATAGCTATGAACCGGATCCCTACCTATATACGCGTTCTTACGCGTATGCAAAGAAAAATCAGCCTGCAGTAACTTACCCCGCCGGCAGTGGTTCGGCGAGTACGGCAGGCAGCACGACTGCCCGTACGGCATCGCTTGATGCAAGCGCGACCGCGAGCACGGGTGCAAATACGAATAAAAACAAGTGGACGCGCCGCTCTGAAATGATAAGCTGACGGCTGTTGGTGACGTGCGGCATAAGTTTTTGCATGGGACGCCGTAGCGCACGGCGTTCTTTTGTTGGCTGGACAGGAGGCGTGCATGAAATTTACCACCACCAAAAAGAAAACCGTGAAATCGGATACGACAAAGCGGACAAGCAGAGTGTCGTCTTACGGGCCGGACTGGAATCCGGATGTGGTGGACCGGCCGAAGACGACGGGAGTATACGTCAACGGGAAACTCGTGTCCACCAACATCAGCGATCACGACAAGTACGACGCGCGGACAGCCGACGGCATAACTACGCAGAGCAATAAGGGGAAGTCTTTATCCAAATCCGTCCTGAAGAACGCCCAGGATACCGCGCTTGCGGCCGCGGTGCAACGGGCGGCAAAGGTCGCGCCTGCCAGCCCGAGCCTTGCGAAAACGGATGCCGGGGAATCTGCTTCGTCCGGGACAAGCGCGTCCGGGAAATCGACATATAACGGCGCCTCTGTCTTCGGCGATCAGTGGGCGGAATGGAACGAGCTCGCCGGCAAGGAAACTCTGTCGAAGGAGGACCGGAAGGTGGCGCGCGCGGCCACCCGCGAGATTGAGGACGCGTATCCGGCTCTGAACGGCGAAGGCATGGCGCCGGCGACGGTGCCGTCGCAAGTGCGGACACTGTACGCGACGCTCTCCAACCGCTCCAGCGCGCTGGCCGGCTTTGGCGCGGGCGTACTGGACTCGCTCGGGATCAACTGGCTTGCCGATAGAGCGACGCCTTATCTTGAAAATGCCGAAGGTGTTGAGCCGGGAACGTACAGTGTTCAGAAGGCGACCACGCAGGCTTCCGCGGATCATCCTGTCGCGTCGATCGCCGGCGAAGTTGCGGGGACTCTGGCGCTTGCAGGACTGACGCAGGGTGTCAACCAGAGCGTTGCCAAGAGCGCCACGGGCGCGATGAAGTGGCTTTCAAAGCTGCCGAAGTGGATTCAGCGCGGGGTCTCCGCCGCGATCAGCAGCGGGCTGACGTTCGGCGAAATCGGTGCGTATCAGGGCCTGACCAACACGGTGACGAAGGACGAGTGGGACCGGAACGAACAGCAGAAGGCGCAGGAGTACGCGCAGCAGGGCATTACCTACGAGCCGGTCGCATACAGCGCATGGCAGCAGGCGGAGAACGTGCTGAAGAACACGGGCATCAACATGCTCGGCGGCGTTGCCGGCAGCATGGTTTCCACGCTGGTCGGTACCGCCGGCGCATATGTGCTCGTAAAGGCCGGTCTGCAGACCCCGTTTATGGAAGCCGTTCGGCAAACCCTGTCCGGGACGGCGTTCGCCGCCGGGCGGATCGCAAGCACGTATTATCTCTACCCGGAGGGATCGCGGCCGAGCAGGGAACAGATCATTCAGGACCTTGCGGTGTCGTTCATTTTCTCAGCCGCGACATCTGCCATAGAGACGGCAAACGTCACGAAGCAGGAGTACGCCTATCTGGAAAACGGCGTGGAGCAGATGAGGGAGAAGTGGTCGAGCGCCGCATCGCTGTCCGGGGAGGAAAAGGTCCAGGCATACGAAGATATCCTCCAATACAACAGCGATCTCCGCGCGGCGATCTCCCAGAACTACTATGCCGGCCAGCAGACGAATATCAACGATATCCTTCGCGCGCTGGACGCGGTCGACGAGCAGATCGGCATCTATATGGCGACGGTGTCCGGCACGGCATCCGCGGGCGGCACGCCCACCCTGTCGGCCGGAGTCGCAGGCGTCACGCCCGGCAACGAAGCGGGAACGGTCCTGTTCGGCGCTACTCCCGCTGAAAGTACGGAAACCGGCATGACGCCGGCGGGATCGAGCGCGGATACGTCCGGCGCCGGGAACAGCGCGGCGCTTCAGGCGGCCTCGCAGGCGGGCGCGCAGGCGGCGGCCATCGGGGAGCAACTGACGGAACTCGGCGTGCCGGAGGAAACCGCCGCCGAAATGCAGGAGACGTACGCGCAGTACGCGCAACTGCCGGCCGTATCGGAAGCGGGCGCGGCGGCCGTCCGGAACTTTGAATCCGCGGTAAGCGGCGCCGGCCTCGAGACGCGGTCCGCGCAGACGGCGAAAACGGCAGCGGACACGAAGGCCACGGCCGCTCTGACCGCGAAGCTGGACGCCGTACATGTGGCGTACCAGGAGACGCAGGCGGCGCTTGCCGCCGGCGACGCCCAAACGCATACGATCGCCGTTCAGAAAGCATACGCCGCGATCGACGCCTATCAGAACGCGTACGATATCACGGCTGCGGAGAGCAGGGCGCGCGCGGCAAAACTGGACGCGGATCTGCAGGCGCAGCAGGACAAGGTGCTGAAAGCGTACGAGCCGATGCGCGCGCAGCTCGCGGCCGAAACGGCGCAGGCGCTGCCCGCGGCGGAGGCGTCGCAAAACGCGCCCGTGGCCGCGCAGGCGGCCGCCCAGCCCTTGACAGCGGGGCCGGACGTTGATATGCTCGAGGCGATCATGAACCCCGCGCAGACGGTCTCTCGGGCGGCTGTGCCGGGGCCGGTAAACATGGCGGAAGCGATCATGAATCCCGCGACGCGGAGCGCCGGGGAAAAGTTCGATCTGATTGATTACATCATCAACGGAGGGCGAAATGGAAGAGAAGTTGCGGATCTGGGAAGACAGGCCGGAAATAGACGCAATCTTGGACAATCCGCCGAAGGGGCCGGCGCAACCACGCAGCCCGGAGCGGCAGGCAACAATGAACAAGCTGCGCGCGCGGATGAAGGAACTCTCAGACGAGGTGACGCTGGCGGAGGATCTCGGTCTGATGAATCGGGCTCCCTGGGAGGGAGAAAAGGGCTAAGAGCTCCGTTTGCCAACACCGAAGCGGGGAGGAGCGCGCAGAGCGCCGCGGATCTCGAGCAGAAAAAGCAGGCCGCGATCGGGCATTTCGTCGACAGCTACAACGCTGTGATTGCGGAGGCGAACGCAAAAGGCGGTTCCATCGAGCCGATTGCGGAAGGCGACATAGCGGAATATACGAATGAACTCCAGCCAAAGGAAAAGAACTGGTTGAAAACACTGAAAAACATCACCGGGCGTGATGTTTTTTTATACGCGGCAAAATCCGGACGCACGGACGTTCCGAACGGCTTTGCCGACGGCGGCATGAGCTACGTGCTCGATACACCCGACCACCCGGATCGGATGGTGTTCCACGCGGCGCATGAGCACGCGCACAACATGCCGGCGGTCATGGCGGCCGGCCGCGCGGTGGTAAAGGATCTTTCCGAAAGCGTGATCGACGGGTATATCGCGTTCCGGAAAGGCGACGTCGCGGCGAAGACGCGCGGCGAGTACGAAACCGAATTCGTGTGCGACATGTTCGGCGCGGTGATGTACGATGCGGTTGTTGCGAATGAGGCCGCGACGGATAATCTGTACGCGCAGCTCGGCGTGAGTAGCCATACCGCCAGCCAGTTCGAAAGCGCTTTTGTAAATACGTTGGCAGGCAAGAGCGTAACGGAGGAAACGCTCGACAGGGCGGCGCAGGAGAACCTCAGCGACGCGTTCGGGGACGGGAACGTAATTTTTTCCGAAAACAAGGTGCAGCGGATTGGCGAATTTGACCGCAGCGAAAGAGCCCTGCAGGAAAAACGAGTCGTTGCCGCGCAGATGAATCCGGTTATCGAGCTAACGGGCAGCGAATTCGCGCGGGATGAAAGCGGCGTTCCATTCAAAAATCGCGTAACCGAGTTCTTCAGAGCGATCGGAAACGCCATTGAGAATCCCGATCTGGGTGAAATTGCGATCACGGATTCCAGCTTCAGCGACGATATCGCGCACGGATATGGGAAGCTGAAGATCACGACGTTTCGCGCTGTTCCGGCGGTCCTTCGAGACGGCAAGGTGGTTCATTATGCGGAAAACTGGAAGGGACGCGGTTACGATACGGCCGTAATAGCCGCGCCGATTTTGATTGGCCAAGAGAAGTATTATATGGCTGCGCGTGTTATGCGAAATACCGGGACAAGCACGCAGCGTTACTATGTGCACGAGGTGATGGCGGCAAACGCGAAAGAACCATCTAAGGCGTTCACTTCGCGTCCATCCGCCAAAGGCGAGGCCCCGCGCGCGTCAGATGATTCTTCCTTAAACAGTATACTGCTCGACCTGATAAAGATCAATAGCAAGACTGGCAGCGAGGTAATGCTTTCGGAAAATACACCCGCTCCTGCGCTCAACGACGACGCCTTTATCGACGAAGCGTTGAAACTGTACCGGCAGGGCGTGAGCTTTCTCGAATACGTAAACCGGCCCGATTACGACCGCGAGATCGGCAAGGCGCTGCGCGCGCTGTGGGATACGAAAACAACCGTGCGCGTGCTTCGGACGGCCGAAAAGCTGTATCAAGGAAAAACGACGCCGGTGCAGTACTGGGAGCAGAACAAGGATAAGTTCGACGGCTTTGCGCACCAGGTGCAGCTGCAGTTGATCGGCATGTACCTGCGCAACGGCGAGGACGTCGGTGGCAGGCTGGGCGAGGGCGACACGGGACGACTGGCTAGCCTGTTATGCAACATCGGGGACGCGCCGCAGTACAGCGCGGCGAGACTGTCCTTGACGTCGCCGGCGCGCGTGTTCGAGAACGTCGCGTCGACCCGGAAGGAGAACTCCGTCCGGAATCAAATCGCCAACTATGAAGACGGCGAGAAGATGCGCGGGACGTACTTCGATTACCTCATGAACCAGAATTCGACCGCGGCCGCCTTCATGCAGGCGTGGGGCGAGCGCGTGGCGAAGACGTTCGGCAAGGGCACGGTCCGCGAATCCAACCTTGCGCAGCTGCTCGGCGAACGGATCATCATCGAGGCGAACGCGGCTGACGCGCTCTACGACGGCGGACACATGATTGTTCCCGCGGCCGACGGATGGTTCGTGTTCGAACACTCCGGCAACCTGCTGGCGTTCTGCGACGGCGACACGACGTTTTTCCGCGACCCGAAGAACCGCTCGCAGTTCGGCGAGGGAAAGACGACGGAAACCAAAAAGACCGCGCGGCAGAAGCTGCGCGGTCGGCTGCACGTCGGGTTTTCCAGAATCAAGGGAAGCATCATAGTCGTGCGGAACGGGAATTCCGCACGGGTCCATATTCCGGGGATCAAGGGGACGATCGAGATCTGGAACGGGAAAACGCCGGACGTCGAGACCGCCATGAACACGGCCGACACGCTCCGGCAGTTCTACGCGCAAGTGTGGGACGCGCAGTGCCGCGTGCTCGTGCAGAACGGCTACCGCCCGGCGGGATATATCGAGGACTATTTCCCGCACCAAAGGCGCGCGGAAAACGGCCTGAACGGCGCGATCGAAGCGTTTGTGGGATACGACCTGCCGACGCCGATCGCGGGCGAGACGTCCGTATTCCGACCCGGCAAACCCTGGGCGGCGCACCTCATGCAGCGCATGGGCCCGCTGACCGAGTTCGACGCGATCCGCGGGTTCAACCGCTACGTGAAGACGGCCGCCGACGTGATCTATATGACGCCGGCGATTCAGCGTCTGCGCCAACTGGAAAGTTATCTGCGCAAGAACGCCGGGATCCTCTATGATGAGCGTACGAACAACACGCTGGTTTCATGGCTTCGGGAGTATACGAACGGCATCGCGAACAAGAAGGCCGGGATTGACCGTGGCTTCGAGGATATGTTCGGCCGCGAGACCTACTCGATCTCCGACATTCTGACCGGTCTGATTTCCCGCTCGGCCGTACAGGGGAACCTGAGCAGCGCCATGTCGAACCTGATCTCGTATGTCTCCGCACTGCCGACCTTGGACCCGAAGTGTGCGGCCAAGGGTACGGAGCAGGCGATCGTGCAGTGCGTCCTTGCCATGTCGAAAAGCGGGAAGTACGACGGCTTCGCCGACCGGATCCCGTTCCTCAAGGCGCGGTTCGGCACGTATGAGACGATCCTCACGAAGCCGTGGCAGAAGTACCTGCGCGCGGGGGACCGGGCGCTCGGCTGCTTGTTCGCGGCGACGGACCGGTTCACGGTGGAAGCGGTGGCGCGCGCCAAGTACGACGAGTTGCGCGGCAGGGGATATACGGAAGCGGACGCGGAGGAAGCGACGAGCGCGTATTGCGTCAAGCTCTTCGCCGACCGGAGCAAGGGCATGGCGCCGACGATCTTCAACAGCAAGCTGCTCAAGCCCTTCGCGCAGTTCCAACTCGAGGTCCTCAACCAGATGTCGCATTTCCGGGATATCCGGCGCACAGGTACCGAGGAATTGTACAACACGCTTGTCGGGAACTCGGAAAAAGGATATGCCGGCGTCGACTTTGCAGGCGTCGATCGGAAGATCGTCGCGTCCGGCGCCGCGAAGGAATGGATCCGCAAACTCATGTACCTGGTCTTCCTGTCGCTGTTCGGCGCGTTCACACGCTGGGCGATGGGTCGGGACCAGACGTGGAATCCGTACGGCATGGCCAGGGATTTCGTAGAGGACGTACAGGACGAAGGCGTACCGCAGGCGCTCGTCAACACAGGGACGGACGCGCTTGAGCAGTTGCCGGGCGCTTCGATGTTCACGGGCGGCCGCGTGCCGATCATGGGCGGCGCGGACAAGCTGGCGGCGGTGGCGGAAGATGTCTACGCCGGCGTCTCGGAGGGTGAGTGGGACGGTATCGGCCAGGACGCGCTGATGGCGGCGCTCGCGTTTACGCCGGGCGGCGGACAGGCGCGGAAAACCTACCTTGGCGCGGAGGCGATCAAGGAGGGCGGATATTACAGCGGGTCCGGGAAACTCCGCTATCCGGTCACGCAGGACGATTACTGGAAAACGATCCTCTTCGGCCCGTCCGCGGCCGCGCCGGAAGGCTACGACTACGAGACCGACACGCTCACGGCGAAGGAGACGGAGACGTACCAGCAGCTGGTCGACGAAGGGTACGATCCGGACGAAGCGTATGAAATACTCAACGACGAGGGCCCGGACAAGGAATCGAAGCAGGAGAAGTTCCGGCGGCTGTCCGCGGATTACGATCCGCTGATGGTGATCGACATGCTCGTGGGCGGCGGCGCGCTGAGCGAAACCAGAGAAAAGGCGTACGACGAGCTTACAGAAAAGGGTTACGACCCGCAGGAGATGTTCGACCTGCTGCTCGGCTACGACGGATCCACGAACGCCACGAAAGCCCTGAGCATTCTCACAGCGGACAGCGACAAGGACGGCAGGGCGGACTTCAGAGGCAAGGACGTGGACGTGATCGCGGCGGTCATGGGGCTTTCCTACGACCCGGAGACGGACGGGTCGCTGCGGAGCTGGGCGCGGGAGGAGTCGGATACGTACACGCAGAAGCGCGCGGGACGGACCGATCTTTCGGAGACGGAGAAGGAGAACATGGCGGCCATTGACGCGTACTGGGATACGCTGATGGGGATGAACTGAAGAGGGGCGGAAACGCCCCTTTTCGTTTGATGCGGAGGTATTTGTATGAGCGTTGAAAAGCAGTTTCCCGTTTCGCTGGACATGAAGCAGGAGACGTCGAACGACCCGTTCGAGGTGGTGGAGGGTGACACGGGGAACCGGATCGTCATCACCGTTACGGACGACGGCGAAACGGTCGACCTGTCGGGCTGCAGAGTGCTCGTGATCTTCGCCCGTCCGGACGGCGTAATCGCCGAGCAGGACAACGACGGCAACGGCGTGACGGTCGGCGGAGACGACAATAACGTCGTCGACGTGGAACTGTACTCGACGAGTTTCAGCCCGGGGCAGATCAACGCGGAGCTGCAGGTCTACAGCGGCGACGGATACGACACGCTCGTCACCAGCGCGCAGTTCAACTTCAATTGCCGACGCGGGATCTCGAACGACGACACCATGCAGGCCACGGACGAATGGCCGTTGCTGCAGGGCGCGCTGAACGAACTGACGGACATCGCGCGCGGCGTGCAGGCAGACTATGCGGAAACGGGCGACACGGACCCGGCGTACATCAAGAACCGGGGCGACATCCAGCCCGCCACGGAGACGCTCACGGCGGAGGCAACGCTTGCCGACGCGGACACGCTGCCGTTCTATGATGCGGACGCCGCATCGCACCGGAAAACCACTTGGGCGAACATCGTATCCAAACTCGGCGAGCTGTTCGCAGATCTGTTTGCGCCGCTTACCCACGCCTCCCGTCACGCGGCCGGCGGCGCGGACGCGGTTTCTCCCGCCAGCATCCTGGCAGCCGGGAAATCCGTTATCTTCGACGCGACACTGCCCGCAGCCGACTGGGGCGCGGATTGCTTGAATTTGTCGGATGAGGTGTGGGAGCAGGGAAAATTAGATACTTCAACCGGTGCAGAAGCTGCATCTGACAATTATGTTCGTACTCCATCTGCAAATAAAATTTCAGTTACCGCCGGCAATCACTACTATCTTTCAGTAACCGGGGCAAGCGGGGCCGTGCTATGGTATGACGCGTCCGATAATTATTTATCTTATGGAAGCTATAACGTGGATATAGTCGCTCCATCAACGACGGCATACGCCCGTGTAAGATTATATGTACCTACCGGCATTTCTCCGGCGACTACGCCAAAAGTAATGTTCAGCGCCGGTTCAACCGCACTCGATTGGGAGCCGCAGGGCAGGGGGATCCACCTGAAGGCGGCCGACTATTCCGCGCTCGCCGCGATCACGACGGTGACGCACGTCGCGGCGGAGCTTCCTAACGCAGAGGATATCACGTCCGCCGAATTCGCCACTTTGAGAGCGGCTAATATTCTGCCCGGCTACCAAGTCGCGGCGACAGAAATTGTATTGATTGCGGATGAGACCGGCGTAATCCCAGATATCGACGTGCCGATCCGCGTAATCGTGAAAGGAGACATGTATTAAAATGCCGATCACCGTACATTTTGGCGGCGGCGCCTCCGGTCTGCCGGCGTTCACGTACACGGGCACCTACACGCTGCTCGACGACGGGGGCGGGAACTGGCGCATCAAGTTCCTGACAAGCGGGACGGCCACATTTGAAAAGACC
>CAZIQO010000008.1:24992-44855 GCA_964541465.1 uncultured Oscillospiraceae bacterium | reverse complement strand
GCAAAGAACGTCTGCGGCGAGCCGAAGCCGCGCATCGGACCGCCGAGCGGCGTGTTCGTGATGACCGGATAGCCGGTGAAGCGGATGTTTTGGCAGCGGTGCACCTTGAAGAACTTGCCGCACATCGCCCAGACGATATTGCTCGTGCCGGAGGCGTACGCGCCCGCGTTGCAGTAGACCCGCATGTCCTCGGCAAGGATGGTGCCGTCGTCGGCAAACCCCATTTTGAGGAGGATCTTCATGGTGTGGCGCGTGCGCGAGGAAACGATATCCTCGCGGCGCGTGAAGATCAGCTTGACCGGGCGGCCGCACTGGATGGACAGCGCGGCGGCGACGGGCTCGGTCACCATGTCCACCTTGCCGCCGAACGCGCCGCCGACGGCGGGCACACTGACCCGCACGCGGCTCATGGGCAGCGAAAAGATGCGCGAAAGGTTGATGCGGACGGCGAAGCTGTCCTGCGAGGAGGTATAGACCGTGAGCTTGCCGCTCGCGTCGTAGTACGCGACGGAGCCGTGCGGCTCGAGCGCGCCGTGGTGGATGCGCGGCACGGTATAGGTTTCTTCAAAGATATGCGGCGCAGACTGAAACGCCTTGTCCACATCCCCGCAACTCTGGCGCACGATTTCCATCAGGTTGCCCTTATAAAGGTCGCCGTGGGTGAGGATGACGTATGCGTCGTCGCGCATGCCCGCCTCCGGGTCGAAGTTGACGGGCAGGGGGTCGTACTCGACCTCGATGGCGCGAACGGCCGCGGCGGCCTGCGCGGGCGTATCCGCCGCAACGGCGGCCACGCGGTCGCCGACAAAGCGCACGGTGTCGTCGAACACGCGCTCGGTCTTGAAGATATCCACCGTCTCGCCGCTGCTGTTATAGTAGACGGCGGGCGTGTTTTGATAGGTGACGACGGCGTGCACGCCCTCCATCGCCTCGGCGGCGGAGGTGTCGATGCGTTTGATGCGCGCGTGCGGAACGGGCGAAAACAGCAGCTTGCCGTACAGAAGGCCCGGCAGTTTGAGATCGTCCACGTACCTTAACTGCCCGGTTGCCTTGAGCGCGGCGTCGTCGATGGGACGCGGAATGCCGACCGCGCCGTTTTTCGGCGTTTCAGTCATTTACTTCCGCCTCCTTTCGCAGCAGGTCCGCGGCGTATCGGATCGCTTCGACGATGCGCGCGTAGCCCGTGCAGCGGCAGAGGTTGCCGGAGATCGCCGCCCGGATTTCGTCCTCCGTGGGGTTCGGGTTGTGATCGAGCAGCGCCTTGGCGGTGAGGATCATGCCCGGCGTGCAGAAGCCGCACTGGATCGCGCCGCATTCGACGAATGCACGCTGAATGGGGTGCAGCGTTGTTCCGCGCGCAAGCCCTTCGATGGTCAGGATATCGTGCCCGGCGGCGTTCTTGACCGGCACGATGCACGAGCGCACGGGCTCGCCGTCGAGCAGCACCGTGCACGCGCCGCAGTCGCCCGTGCCGCAGCCGCATTTCGCGCCGGTCAGATCGAGCCGGTCGCGCAGGACGGACAGCAGCGTCGTATTCGGTTCGGCCGGCACGTCGTAAACGCGTTTGTTGACCGTCAGCCGATAGGTTTCCATTCGTTTCCTCCCTTAGGTACCAGATTGTTCGGGGTACAGCCGGTCCAGAATCCCCGCGTAGCCGCTGAGCGCCGTCTCGACTTCGGAAAGCGCGATCCACTCGTCCCGCGTATGCGCGAGCGTTTCCGTGGAAGGGCCGAAGCCGACGGTCGGGATACCCGCCTCGCCCGCGTAATGGCTGCCGTTCGTGCAGAAATTATAGTGCGTAACCGAGGGATGCACGCCGCCGGCGCGCAGGCCCGCGAGCACCTCCTGTACAAACGGCGCGCTTTCGGGGAACGACCAGCCGGGGAAGAAGCGCTCGCCGCGGATCGTTTCCCCCGTATAGCAGAGCTGTTCGCCCTGCGCGAGCGAAACGCGCGCGCGAAGGCCAGGGATCTCCGCCGCCGCTTCGTCAAGCGCCGCCTGAATCGGGGCGAGCACGCTTTCCTTCGTTTCGCCGACGAGCAGACGGCGGTCGTACGTGGCCCGGCAGTAGTTCGGCACGACGGACGCGCCGGGGTAAGGCGAGGACTTGACGTCGGTCAGTTCGAGGATGCCCGGACCGAGGTCGGTGGATACGGGCGGCCGGATCGCCCGGATGCGGCGGATCAGCTCGGCCATATGGTAGACCGCGTTCACGCCCTTGTCCGGGTTGGCCGAATGCGCGCTTTTGCCGAAGGTTTCGAGCACGATCTCCGCACGGCCGCGCTGGCCGATCTTGAGATTGCACTCGGAGGATTCCCCGATGATAACAAGATCGGGCTTTACGCGCGCGCTGACCTCGCGCGAGGCGACGCCCTCGAAGCACTCCTCGTGCACGACGCCCGCCACCGCGATCGCGCCGGCGTACCGTCCGCCGGTTTTCTGCCAGTGTGCGGCGGCGGCGGCGGCCATGCACGCGAGCGCGCATTTCATATCCGAAGCGCCGCGTCCGTAGAGCTTCCCGTCCTCGATCGCGCCGGCGTACGGGTCGCGCGTCCAGTCTGACGCGTCGACGACCGGCACGGTGTCCATGTGCCCGTCGAAGAGCAGCGTGGGGCCTTTTGTGTTCCCGCGCATCGTCGCAATCAGGTTGCCGCAGCGGTCGGTGACGAGGTCCTCCGCGCCGTGCGCGTGGAAATAGGCGCTCAGACGGTCCGCAACGTCCTTTTCCGCGCCGGAAACGCTCGGGGCGGCGATCAGCTCGCGGCAGAGCGCGAGGCAATCTTCAAACAGTATTCCGCTCATAAGTAATACTCCACATCCGGCAGTTCGCTAAGCCGCGGACTCGTGCGCGCGCCGAAGCGTCCCACCGCGAACGCGGCGCAGCGGTTGGCAAAGCGCAGCCGCTCCTCCGGGGAATGTCCGCTGAGTTCGGCAAACAGATACGCCGCGGCGAACGCGTCGCCCGCGCCGGTCGTGTCCACCACCTTGACGGGCAGCGAGCGTTCAAAGGCAAAGCCGTTTTGCGTATAGATCCCCGCGCCGCGCCCGCCTTCCGTCACAACAACGGCGGGTGCGCCGCACTGCAGCAGCGCATCCGCGCCGAATTTCGCGTTCCGTCTGCCGGTTAGCGCCTCCAGTTCGGAGAGGCTGACGAACATCGTGTCGCAGACGGCGATTATCGGCCTGACCGTATCGAGACCATAGGCGCACATGACGCCGCCGGGTGAGAAAAACACGCGTCCGCCGTTTTCATGGACGCGGCGCGCCGCCTCCGTTCCAACCGCCGGGAACGCCTCCGCAATATACAGCGCATCGGCGGAAAAATCGATGGGATCCAGGTCCGAAGCATCCGCGTACAGCGCTTCGCCGCCGAGCGAATACATGATTCGATCGCCGCTCGGATTGACCGCGACGAACGCGCCGGCCGTATGCACGCCGGCATGGCGGATGAAATTCCCGGTATCCACGTTTTCGCTGGCGAAAGCGGCGAGAATTGCGTCGCCGTCCTCGTCCGCGCCGGAGGTGCCGAGGAACGACACCTCTGCGCCCAGCCTTGCGAGCCCGACGGCCACATTCGCCGCCGAACCGCCGGGAACGCGGTGGATCTCCTCGGGATAGATAATACTGTCCGTCTTGGCAAAATCCGGCACGCGCACGATGATATCCATCGCGGCGGCGCCCAACACAAGGATACGAGCCATATTACATTACCCCGATTCCGCGCGTGGAGGTATAGATCAGCCCGCCGATGAGCAGCAGAAGCGCGATGCACGCGACAACCGAACCGGCGCTTCTCTTACCGGGACGCACGAATTTGGATTTCTTCGTTGCGCCGAACCCGCGCGCCTCCATGGTCAGCGCGATATCCGAGCCGATCTCGAGCGAGTTGGACAGCAGCGGCGTGACGATGCGCATCATCTTGCGCAGCTTTTCGCCGAGCCTGCCCTTTTCCAGTTCCATGCCGCGGGTCTTCTGCGCGTTCATGAGATTGATCGCCTGCCCCTGAATGATCGGGATAAAGCGCCAGGCGGTGGAGAAGATGAACGTGAGCTGCTTGGATGCGAACGGCACCTTGCTCAGCCCGCGGATGAATTCCGACGGTGGAACGACGAAGCCGAGGATGGCGATGGCGAACACCACCATGTAGATCTTGAAGCAGCACGAGAGGCCGTAGAGCACGCCGCCGAGCTTGGCCGCGCCTCTCTGGCCGGGCAGCACGTAGAAGAGCGTGGCATCCCGTATCCACTCGGTTTTCACGAGACTGTCGTCCGAGGTGAACGCCTGGATGATGAGGATCAATATGGAGGCGAACAGCGCGAGCTTTAGAAACCAGCCGATCTTCTTCCATGGGAAGTGACAGCTTACGCCGACGAGATAAAGCAGAAGCGTGAGCACGGCAAGGTAGATCACGTTTGTCCATACGATCGACGCGACGATGACGAACAGCACGAACAGCATGGGGATCTTCGGATTCATGCGGTGCAGCCAGGTATCGAGTTTCCGATAATCGACCAGCATGCGTTACGCCTCCTTTCGGATTGCCGTGAAGCAGTCGTAGAATTCCTTTACAGACGTCACGTCGTTTGGCATGTACGGCAGCGCCTGCGCGATCTTCATCACGTCGGTCGGTTCGATGTAGGCGGTTCTGAGGATGTCCGCATGGGTAAATACCTCGCGCGGCGCGCCGTCGAGCAGGATCTTTCCGCTGCGCATGACCAGCACACGGTTGCAGTAGCGATTGACGATCTCCATGTTATGCGTGATGATGAGGATCGTTTTGCCGCGCTCGTTCATCCTTTTGAGCAGGTCCATGATCCAGAGCGTTTCGCGCCAGTCCTGCCCCGTGGTCGGCTCGTCCACGATGATGACCTCCGGGTCCATCGTGATGATCGCGCCCATGCTCAGCCGCTGCCGCTCGCCCTTGGAGAGATATTTCGGCCAGGTGTTCCGGTAATGCTCCAGGCCGATCTCGTCGAGCACTTCGTCGACCAGCGGCGCGCTCTCCTCGCGGGAGCGACCGAGGTTGTCCGGCCCGAAGTTCAACTCGTCGAACACGCTGTCGGTGAAGATCTGTTCGTCCGGGTTCTGAAATACGTATCCGACGCTTTTGGAGAGCTCGGCGACGGTCTTCTGCCGGATGTCCCCGCCCAGCACGAGGATGCTGCCGGACTGCGGCTTGAGCAGGCCGATGATGCTGCGCATCAGCGTGGTCTTGCCCGCGCCGTTCTGCCCGATGACGGCGGCGAAGTCTCCTTTATGGAACGTGACGGATACGCCGTCGAGCTGGTTCCCCTCGCCAAGGTAGCTGAACACGAGGTTCTTCGCCTCGATGACCGGTTCGGCGCCGGGGACGGCGTCCGGGGCGGCCTTTTCGGTTTCGCGCGGCGCAGCGGGCATGCCCGGCAGGGCGGCGAGTTCGTCGATGAGCGCGTCCGCCGAGAGCGGAACGCCGGGGATGACGCCGTCGCGCCGGAGCAGGCCGCCGAGCTCGATGGACTGCGGTACGTTCATGCCCAGCGCGGCGAGGCGGTCGGTTTCCGCGAATACCTCCGCCGTCGTTCCGCAGAGCACGATCCTGCCGCGGTCCATGACGGCCACGCGGTCGGCGTAGCGGGCCACGTGGTTCATCTCATGCTCCACGAGCACGATCGTGATGCCGTAGACCTTGTTGATGTCCTTGATGATCGAGAATACGTTTTGCTTGCCCCAGGGGTCGAGCATGCTCGTCGGCTCGTCGAAGATGATGATCTCGGGCAGCATGGCGTACACGCCGCCGATTGCGACGGACTGCTTTTGCCCGCCGGAGAGCTCCTGCGGCTTGCGTTCGCGCAGATGCTCGATATTGAGGTCTTTAAGCGCCTTGTCGATACGGCGCATGCACTCGTTGTAATCGTAGCCGAGGTTGCTCGGCCCGAACACGATATCCTCCTCGACGGTCATGCCGAAGAGCTGCGCGTCCGCGTCCTGAAAGACAAGACCGATGCGCGGCGCCATCTCGAAGACCTTGTGCTCGCGCGTTTCCATGCCTACGACGTTGATGCTGCCGTTCATGACGCCGCTGGTAAAATTCGGGATGATGCCGTTGAGACACTGGCACAGCGTGCTCTTGCCCGCGCCGGTCGGCCCGGTGATGACGAGGAATTCGCCCTTGTATACGTCGAGGTTGATATCCGCAATCGCCCTGCGGCGGCTGCCCTCGTAGACGAAATTGACGTTCTGCACGCGGATGATTGGCTCTTTCATGCGCTTACGCCTCCTTTCCCGCGGAACGCTTCGACTTTGCCGTGTCGACGATACGGCGCACGAGCCCCCAGACGAACAGGATCAAGCCGAGCAGGCCGACCCAGTAGGTCTTGACGAACGTGAGGAATTCCGCAAAGGATTCGAACGTGACGTCCGGGCCCTTTTTGGTGCGAAGCAGTTTATAGAAGATGAAGATGATCTGGAAGAGCACCATGGATCCGCCGAAGAAGAGCATGAACGTGCCCTTCGGGGCTTTTTTGGTCTGCTTCTCCCGGTACTGCGCCTTCAGAGCCGCGCCGGGGTTGTCCTTTGCGGCCTGCTCGAGCATGGCGTTTACGATGCGCAGTTCCTCCTCGTCCACGGGTTCCTCATAGCGTCTGCGGGTCTGCGCGGCGGTGATCGCCGCATAGGCAAACGCAGCGAGCATGCAGTTTGCGTAGGAACCGAGCACCTGCTGTACGATGGTCGCCGCCAGCATGCCCCAGCCCATCATGAGCGGCCAGGGCGCGACGCACAGGGTGTTGACGGCCGTGCCGACGATGATGCCGGGGATTCTGCCGAATTTCTTTGATACGATGCCGAAGCACGTGACCGCCAGCGCCATGTTGATCATGTAGTACGGCGCGAGCGGCGCCCAGCCGGAGAAACCGCTCATGAGCTCCGAGAAAAACGCGCCGAACGCGGCGACGACGGCGCCGATCTGCCAGCCGAAGATCAGCGTGCCGAAATAGCCGGCCAGCGAGTCGAAACGGATGCTCGTCGCGCCGGGCAGCGTGATGAGTCCGCCCGCCGCCGACAGCGCGGTGAGGATGGCGATTCGCGCAATGGTGCGGCTGTTCCAGCCATCCTCTGCGACGGACGATGGCAGGTGTTTGTTCCACCAAAGGCCGAGGATGACCAACAGGACGATGTAAACCAGCGCGAACAGATAGGAGACCGCCGCGCCTTTCGCCGTCATGCCGAGAGGCTTGAGTTTTTCAAGTACGTTCGGCACGACCTGCCATGTGTCGGTCATGAGCTGTATACCTCCTTATTCGTCTGCTTATGCTTTCAGGATTGCGTTTATCAGCCATTTGCGGAAGAAGAGAGGGGGAAAGGTTATGCTTCGCGCTCCGAGGCGTCCAGAATCGCTTCCACGATCTGCTCGTAGCCCGTGCAGCGGCAGAGGTTGCCGGAGATGGCGGTGATGATCTCCTCCCGCGTGGGATGGGGGTTCTTATCCAGCAGCGCCTTCGCGCTCATCAGAAAGCCCGGCGTGCAGAAGCCGCACTGCAGCGCGTGATGGTCCAGCACCGCCTGCTGCAGCCGGTCCAGCCGGCCGTCGTGCGCAAGCCCCTCGACCGTCGTGACGCTTTTGCCTGAAACGCGCATGGCGGGCATGAGGCAGGAGTTCACCGCGTCGCCGTCCACGATCACCGTGCACGCGCCGCACTCGCCCACGCCGCAGCCTTCCTTGGTGCCGGTAAGCCCCAGCGTGTCCCGCAGCACGTCCAGCAGGCGCGCGTTGTCCTCGACCGTAACGCAGACGGGTTTCCCGTTCAATGTAAAGCGCAGTTCGCTCATGCTTCCTCCTCCGGCAGATCCGCCGCGATGCACAGCGCCCGGCACACGATGGCCGACAGCGCGGGGTATTTGTATTCGGTCGACCAGCGTACGCCGGTGATACGCACCATCTCGTCCGAAACGGCCTTGCCGCACCGCTCGAACAGCTCCCGAGAGGGAGCGGCGCCAAGCAGCAGTTCCTCGGCGCAGGAAACGCGGCGAGGCGAGGCAAATACACACCCCGGCGAAACGCGCGCGCCTTTGATCTGCCCGTCCTCGATTTTCAGCGCGGCGGCGGCGTTCATGCGCGAGATGGCGAGCGCCTTGCGGCGGCCCAGCTTGACGAACGCCGTGCCGTACCCGTCGAGCGGGGCAAAGACGATTTTTATGAGCAGTTCGTCGGGGCGGATCGCCGTTTTGCCCGCGCCCGTGACGAATTCCGAAAGCGGCATGCGCCGCTCGGCTTCCATATTCCGCAGCACGACGACGGCGTCCAGCGCGGCCAGCGGGGAAAGCGTGTCCGCCGCGACGGCGGCGTTGGCGACGTTACCGCCGATGGTGGCGACGTTCCGGATCTGCTGCGCGCCGACGCTCAGGCTCGCATCCGCAAGCATGGCGGCGCGCTCGCGCAGGACCGGCGAGCGCGAGACCGCGTCGTGCGTGGTCGCAGAGCCGATCGAAAGGAGATCGCCTTCCTGCGAGACGCCGCAAAGCTCCGGGATGCCGCAGAGATCGAGTGCGTAGTCCATGCCGTCGAGCTTCGCGTCGTCCTTGCGCAGTTCGACCATCAGGTCCGTTCCGCCGGCAAGCGGACGGATGCGGCCCGCGTGCTCGCGCATTAGGCGGAGCGCCTCGGGCAGCGATTTCGGGGAGAGGTAGGTGAAGTTTCGCATGTGGCCCTCCTACCAGAGTTTTTTGCCGAGCAGCACGTTTTCAAGGCTCGCCGGGTTCTGCCGGACGCGCCTGCCCGTGGCGTTGCATACCGCGTTGGCGACGGCCGCCGCCACGCATTCCATCGCGGGTTCGCCGACGCTCTTTGCGCCGTAGGTGCCGCTCTCGTCGTCGCATTCGAAGATGTTGATGTGCATTTCCGGCATATCCATCGCGGTCGGGATGAGATACTCGTCGAGGTTCTGCGTCTTGACGCGGCCGTTCTTTGTGACGACCTCCTCCATGGTGCCGTATCCCATGCCCATGAGGATCCCGCCGTAGACCTGCCCCTTGACCAGCGCGGGATTGATCGCGGTGCCCGTATCGTGGCTGCTTGTGACCCGCAGCACGCTCACCTCGCCCGTGCGCAGATCGACAACGACCTCCGCGACGACGCAGACGTAGGAATACGTGGGGAATGCCCTGCCCTGCTGCGTGGCGTGATCCTGCACGCAGGGCGGGGGCGTATACCATTCGTAGGCGGAGAGGCACATGCCGCGCCAGAGCGCCGCGTTGGCCACCTGCGCGAGCGGGACCTTATAATCGGGATGCGCCGGGTCGAAGAACAGCCCGTCGAGCAGGATGATGTCGCCCGCCGTGCGGTCGCGGTCCGCGCCGCCCTTGCCGGCCGTGAACATGCCGAGACCGACCGCGTTTTCACGCAGGATTCTGTTGAGTTTGTCGCCCGCCTTCCGCACCGGCTGCGCGCCCATGACCGTGCCGCGCGAGGCGACCGTCATGCCGCAGTCCGGGATGCAGTGCGTATCCGTGCCGTAGAAGCGAACGCTGTCCAGTGGCACGCCGAGCGACTCGGCCGCGATCTGGCAGTAGGCGGTTTTCAGCCCCTGTCCGTTTTCCGCGAGGCCCGAATGCAGCAGCACCGAGCCGTCCTCGTTGACGATGAGGAACGCACCGGCCGCGTCCGGCGATTCGGCGCCGTAGCCGCAGCCGCGGTGGGAGATCGCCATCCCGATGCCGTGCCGGACGGGTCCCGTCTGCTTCCGGTTCTCCGCGTGTCTGCGCTCGTAATCGGTTTGATCGGCGGTGTAATCGATCATCTCCGGCAGCACGACGTGCTGGACCTCCGCGCCCGTTGCGACCGTCGCGCCGTTTCGCAGGCAGTTGATGCGCCGGAATTCGATGGGGGTCATGCCGAGCTCCTCGGCCAGTTCCTCGACGAACTGCTCCTGCGCGAACAAAAGTTCCGGGCTCGAGTATCCGCGGAACGCGCCGGAGTGGATATTGTTGGTAAACACGCCGAAGGTATCGGCCTCGACGTTCGGAATATTGTAGGCGCCCGCGCAGTGCGCCGTGGCGCGCCAGTTCATGAACTGCGTCTGGTTGTTGTAGGCGCCGGAATTGGCGATCTGCGTCGCCTGCCAGGCAAGGATACGGCCGTCCCGCTTCAGCCCCGCCTTGTAGGTGAACAGGAACGGATGCCGCTTGCTACTTTCGAGCAGCGATTCCTCGCGGGAAAAGACCAGTTTGACCGGGCGGTGCAGCAGACGGCAGAGGTACGCGCAGCGCGCCGCGAGCAGGCCGACACCCTCCTCCTTGCCGCCGAACGTGCCGCCGAGCGTCTCCTGAATCAGCCGCACGCGGTTGAGCGGGATCTGCAGGATGTCGGCCACATACCGCCGGGTAAAGAACGGATTCTGCGACGACGCGTGCACGGTGATATCCCCGTTCGACGGGTTTTCGACCGCCACCGCCGCCTCCGGCTCGATGTAGGCGTGCTCGACGTACTGCGTTTCGTAGGTGCGCTCCACGACGAGGTCCGATTCGGCAAAGCCCTTTTCCACGTCGCCCTTTTTCAGCGTATAGCGGGATTCCGTAAAGATGTTGTTCGGATACTCCTCGTGCACGAGCGGCGCGCCCGGCTTCATCGCTTCGCGGACGTCGAACACGGCGGGCAGTTCTTCGTACTCCACGCGGATCTTCTTTTTCGCTTCCTCGGCCTGCGCTTTCGTTTCGGCGGCGATGAGCGCGATCACGTCGCCCACATAGCGCACGCGGTCGGTCAGGTACATATACCCCGCCCAGCTTTTCGGCTTCGGCAGGTCATGGTAGGTCAGCACGGCCAGCACGCCCGGCATGCGCAGCGCCTCCGAGGTGTCGATCGAGCGGATACGCGCGCTCGGCACGCCGTCGAGACGCAGCATCGCGCCGAAGATCATGCGCGGGTAGCAAACGTCCGCGGCATAATGCGCGCGGCCCGTCACCTTGTCGGCCCCGTCCACGCGGGGGGCCGCATGGTTGATGGTATGGAAAATTTTTTCACCGTACAGCGGCACGCGAGGCATCCCCTTATCAACAGAATATACAAAATACGATACAATAAAATTATAAGGAAAGGCTGCGTTCAAAGCAACTTAAAACCGCCGAACAACGTACATTTTACAGGATACGCACATATGTGCATGCATGTTTTTCAGCGAACTGCGGCGAAAATGCTCTATAATACCTGTATGGAGTGTGACGCAGGATGAAATCCGATCGAAACGTATGGATTCGGGGCGCCGACGCCGTGACGGAGCAGGGTGTGGTTCCGGGCGGACTGTTGCTTCGAGGCGGCGTGATCGCGGCGGTTGGAAGCATCGAACCGCCGGAGGACGCGGAGCAGATCGATGCGCGCGGGCTTGTTGCTTTGCCGGGCGCGGTGGATTCGCACGTGCATTTTTATATGCCGACGGCGGACGGCGGCCGGAACGCGGACGACTTTGCCGCCGGTTCGCGCTGCGCCGTCTGCGGCGGCACGACGAGCGTCGTGGACTTTGCAAGCCCCGTGGAGGGCGGAAGCTGGACGGACGGCGTGCGAAACCGGCGCGCGGAGGCGGACGGACGCGTTTTCTGCGACTATGCGCTGCATATGGAGGCAACGGGCGCGTTCGAACAGGACGTCTCGCGTCTGGCCGAACTCAGGGACGCGGGCGTACGCGTGCTGAAGATCTACACAACCTACGGCGCGGACCGCTATCCGCGCAAAAAGCTGCCCAGGCTGTTTCACGAAGCCGCGCGGCTCGGGTTTACGATCCTTGCGCACTGCGAGGACGACGGAATCATCGGGGCGCAAAAGCGCCGCATGCTCGCGCAGGGACGGACCGAAGCCGCGCTGCATGCCGAAAGCCGGCCCGCCGAGGCGGAGGTTTCCGCCGTGCGGGAGCTGATCGGCCTTTCGGAGCGGACGGGTGCCGAACTGATCGTGGCGCATGTCTCCACGGGCGAGGCGGGCCTTCTCGTGGCCGACGCGCGGCGGCGCGGCCTGCCGGTTTTTGCCGAGACGTGCCCGCACTACCTGCTGCTCGACGATTCGCTTTACGCCGGCGCGGAGCCGCAGCGTTATATCATGACCCCGCCGCTGCGGACAAAGCGCGACAACGAACGCCTCTGGGCGCTGCTTGCGTCGGGCGATATCGGCATGGTTTCGACCGATCATTGTCCGTTTCCGCTCGCGCAGAAGCTGCGCGAACCGACGTGCTTCGGCGCGGTTCCTGGCGTGGGCGGGTGCGAACAGCTCGTGTCGCTGCTGTTTTCGGAAGGGTATCAGAAGGGGCGGCTCACGCTGCCGCAGCTTGCGGCGCGGCTGTCGGCGGAGGCGGCGAGGCGCTACGGGCTGTATCCGCGGAAAGGGACGCTGTCGGTCGGAGCGGACGCGGACGTGACGCTCGTGGACCCGAACGCGCCGCGCGTGCTGACCGCCGCGCACGAGCATGGAAACGCGGGGTATTCCGTCTGGGAAGGGTTCCCGGTCGGCTGCACGGTTCGGTACGTGTTCCTGCGCGGAGCGCTCGCTGCAAGGGACGGCGAGCCCGTCGGCGAGGCAAAAGGCAGGTATCTGGCGGCGCGCAACGAATTCCGGCAGGTTTAATCATAAAGCGGCGAAAAACGCGCCGAGCCGGGGCGCCGTATCGTAATAGGAAACGACGGGAGGGTATAGCGCATGAAAAAGGCGGTGATCTTCTGCTATTCGACGCACCACAAAAATACGCGGAAAATCGCGGAGGCGGTTTGTAACGGATGCGGCGCGCAGCTTGTGATGCTGCCCTGCAAGGAACCGCCGGATGTGCGGGCGTATGAGCTGATCGGCTTCGCCTCCGGCGTATATCTGTCCGCGTTCGGCCGCCCGGTGACGGAGCTTGCGGAACGTCTCGAAGGACTCGCGGGAAAGGATTGCTTTCTCCTGTATACGAGCGGTTCCAATCCGGAGAAGTACGGCCGGGCGTTTACGCGGAAGCTGGAAGGCAGGGGAGCGCGTGTGGTCGGGAAGTTCGGCTGCTACGGTTACGACACCTACGGTCCGTTCAAACTGGTGGGCGGCGTCCGCAAAGGGCATCCGAACGGCGCGGAGATCGAAGCGGCCGTCGGCTTTTGCAGGGAACTGATGGAACGGAAATAGGGCATTCGGTATATTTCGTTCCGGCCGAAAGGAAACGGCGTTTTCTGCGGCATGCGCATAAAAATTCATGTTGAACAGCCGCGCGAACTGCGAAAAGGCGCAACTAAAAAAATCGGCAGGGCGGTTTGACCGCTTTGCCGATGTGCCGCCGCCCCGACAGAGACGGCTCAGCTTGATAAAAAAGTTCTTTTGCAGGGATTTCACCCCTGCACCCCACCCAAGGGACACGTCCCTTGGGAATCCCTGACCCCGCAAGCGCCCTGCTCCAGGGTGTATGCAGAAATGGTTTTTTAGGACCGTTACGGTCTTCAGCGATGGCTTGGAGGCAGAGCCTCCAACAGTCCCCCTTGATCGACAAGCCGGCCGCCCCCGCGGGGGCGACTTTTTGCGTTCCCTGCCGTTCGGACGTTCGAAGGACGGACGGCGGAGCGCGATAAAAAAATCATTTTTGATCCCGGAACCGCTCCGGCGTATATGCGCGCGCCTCCGCGGGAATCGCGCCGGTCTTCCAGTAGTCCGCGATCATCGCCCCGATCGAGGGGGAGAGCGCGATGGCGCTGTGGAAGGAATTGGCGACGAACAGGTTCTTCGGCGAATCGAACGCGCCGAAGACGGGCTGCTTGTCCGGCGTGTAGGAAACGAGGCCCGCCCACATGCGGATGATCTCGAGATCGCTGAGGGAAGGAAGGAGCGCCAGCACGCGCCTTGCCACGGCGCGCGGCCCCTCGAACGTGTTGCGCTTGTCGTAACCGCCCGGCCGCGTGGTCGCCTGCGCCATGACGATATTGCCGGAAGCGGTCTGCGCAAGGCACGCGCCCACGACCATCGGGTTCTCCTCAGCGGGCTGGGTGAACAGCGCGCCGTCGGTGATCATGCGCCGGATGCGCGGGGCGACCGGCATGCTGACCATCGCCTCGCCGCGCTCGTAGCAGACCGGCAGATCGCGGCCCGCAAGTTTGGCAAGATCGCGCGTCCAGGCGCCGCCCGCGAGGATGAACAGGTCCGCCGCCACTTCGCCCTGCGGCGTTTCGAGCGCGCGGACAAGCCCGTTTTCCACGCGCATGCCGGTGACCGGCGTATGCGTGCGCAGATCCGCGCCGAGCGCCTTTGCGCGGTTTGCCATGTTCAGGTTGAGCTTGAACGGATTGACGCGTCCCTCGCCGGGGCACCAGCAGCCGCCGACGAGCATGGACTCGTCCAGCGCCGGCTCGAGCTGCTTTGCCTGCTTTGCCGTGACGAGACCGATCTCGTCGAGGCCCAGCTTCTTTGCATGCTCGCAAAGACCGCCGAGCACCGCTTCCTGCTCCTTGTCCGTCAGCGGGATCAGCCCGCCCGACTGCACGTACTCCACGTCGCCGATCTCCGACTGCAGCGCGTCCCACTGCGTCTGCTGCTCCAGCGCGAGAGACATGGCCAGCCGGTTTTCGCGGTAGCTCAGCACGCAGAAGCCCGGATTGGTGCACGAGGCCCCCGCGCAGAGATCGTCCTTTTCCAGCAGCGCGACGCGCGCGCCCGCCGCGGCGAGCTTCCAGGCCGCCGCCGCGCCGATCACGCCGCCGCCGATGATTGCAGCGTCAAAATGTTGATTCGTTTGCATGAATTCCCCCGTACTGGCGCGCCGCCGACGCGGCGCTTTTTTAGTTGCTTCTCCGTCAGCGCGCGCCGCCGAAGTAGCTATGAAGCAGCATGTCCGCGTCGATCGCGCCGGCGCGGAACGTTCTGCCGGTTTTCAGATTGTTCAGTTCGATGGCCGCCACCTTGTGCACGTCCGTGTCCATGCGGAAGATATCGCGCTCCGCGGCGTCGTAGAGCTCGGCGAACGTTTTGCCGTTGTGCTTCGTGCCGGAGAAGACCATATGCGGCAGGACCCGCTCGATCTCGGCGTCCTCGCAGTCGACGACGTACCGGGCGACGGAACCGTAGAGCGTGGAGCTGTTGACGCGGTCCATGGCGGTCAGCTCGTCGGAAATTACGGGCGGGATGGCTGCGCTGCCGGAGAAGGAGAGTACCCGATCGAGCGGGAAACCCTGGAACCCGAGCCCCCAGAGCGAAACCTCCGCCATGCGCGCGGCGATCTGCACGCAGCCGACCAGGCTGCCCGTCTTCGCCGCGAGCAGATACACGTTTTCGGGACGCACGGCGCATGCGCCGGCGACCTCTTCGGCGAGCGATTCGTCCGGCAGTTCGGCCGTCTGCAGCGCGAGCGCGGTCTTTTCAAACCGGTCGCGGTACGGCCACATCTGCGCGATGGAGTCGTGGTACGCGATGGCGCGTGCGGGGCCGGAACCGAAGCCCGGCAGCCGATAGGAACCGGACGGCCTGAGCTTCCACGCGGAGAACTGGGACGACAGCGCCGCTTCCTGCGGACGGTCGAGACGTACCTCCACGCTCTCGAGCAGACGGCCGCCGACGGCCATGCTCGCGTAGGAAACATCGCCGATGCCGCCGAGCGTGACGAGCGTGAACAGGCGCGCGGCCTCCCATCCGCCGGGAACGTCGATTCCCATGTCGATCACCGTCGCGCCGTTGGAAAGGAGACGGCTTTTGCAGTTCAGCTCCCACTGATGCGGCAGGATTTGTTCCTCGATGAGCCGAACGGCGTTTTCACTCAGACTGAGCATGCGTAACCTCCGAAAGCTGATATTCCTTGAGTTCAGAAAGGATATTGGCGAATTCCTTTTCGAGCGCGGCTTCGTCGAGCCCGACGACGCGGCCGTCCCGGAGCGCAGGCTTCCCGCCGACGTATACGTCCCGCACGTCGCCGGACTGCGCGCAGTAAACAAGCGTCGCGATCGTGTCGCCGGTTCCGAACGAGAACCGGGCCTTATTCAGCGGCACGACGGAGAAATCCGCAAGCGACCCTTTTTTCAGCTTGCCTGCGTCGAGCATGAGCATACGCGCGCCGCCGCGCGTCGCCATGTGGAACACGTCCTGCGCCGTTAAGGAGGAAGCGTCCTTCGTGGCGGACTTCTGAGTGAGCACGCCCGCGCGCATCTCCTCGAAGAGGTCGAGACGGTCGTTCGAGGCGGGGCCGTCGGTCGCCAGTGCAAGATGGATCCCCGCTTCACGCAGCGCGGGGACGGGGCAGACGCCGCTGCCGAGCTTGGCGTTGCTCTTGGGGTTAAAGACGACCGTAACGCCGTACAGCGCCGCGAGCCGGATTTCGCGCTCGCTCAGGTGCACGCCGTGCACGGCGGAGAACCAGGGCGTCAGGAACCCGAAGCGATCGAGAAGCTCCAGTTCGGTGCAGCCGCGTTCGGATATGCATTGCTTCGCCTCCGCCGCCGTTTCGTCCACATGGATCTGCAGAAACGGGGCGGACTGTTTGATCAGTTCGGCGGTGCGGCGGAGGGCTTCGTCGCTGCAGAGGTTCGGCTCGGACGGCGTGAGCACGCAGTTGCCCGGATGCGCGGCCAGAAGCCGGTCGATCTCCCGAAAGTCCTGCGCCAGTCCGGTTTCATCGTCGGGAAGAAATCGGTCTGCGAGCTCCACGCCGAAATATCCGCGGATGTTTGCGTCGTTTGCGGCCTGGAACATCCCGTCCTGACCGTAATTGAGATCCATGTCGAGGAACGTCGTCACGCCGCTTCGGAGCATTTCACAGATGCCAACGGCCGTCCAGACGTAGGCGCGGCGTTCGCGCTTGGCTTGGTCCGGCTCGGCGTAAAGCGCATTGATACAGGGGACCAGGATCCGGTCGCACCAGCCGGACAGGGGAAGATCGTCCCGCCGGCCCGCAAGGAGCGTCTGATACAGGTGTGTGTGCGCGTTGACGAAGCCCGGCAGCACGGCACAGCCGGCGCAGTCGAGCGTTTCCGCGTCCGGGGGCGCTTTGAGTCGCCTGCCGATATCGAGGATATGTCCGTCCTCGACCAGAAGATCGACGTTTTCCAGTACCGTGTGCGCGTTGACAACGAGGTGCGCGATGTTTCGCAGAATCAGCATGCGGAGGTTGCTCCTTAAAGAAAAAGGTTGGTGAGGGGAAAAAGCGTCTCAGGAAAACGACTTCCTGCTCAGCCGGTAGCGGCGGTAGGAATAGATGCTCGCCGCGATCAGCGCGCCGAGAAACGGCAGCATCTGCACGACACGCGCAGGGAATCCGCTGGTCGCCTGCAGGATGTCGCCCGCGGCGGAGAGAACGCCGAGCGCCCATGCGGAGAACAGCACCGTGTAGGGGTTACTCTGCGCGAGGATCACCACCGCCATGGCGAGCCATCCGCGCCCGTTCGTCATGCCGATGAAGCCTCCCACGAAGATGCCCTGCGAAAGCGAGAGCGACGCCCCGGCGAGCGCGCACAGCGCGCCGCACATGGCGTAGGAGGCGTAGATCATGCCGTTGACCGAGATGCCGCGCGCGGACGCGACCCATTCGCTCATGCCGACCGCGCGGAGCCGCCGGCCGAACGCGGTTTTGAAGATCATCGCGTAAAGGGCGACGACGAGCACGATGGTAAGGTAATCAAGCCACGTATGGTTGCTGAGCACCTGGTTGAGATAGGGGATGTTCTTGATGAACGGCGTCGCGAGCTTTTCAAGTTTCGGCGCGTCCCGGTAGATGATAGAGCCCTGCGAACCGGTGAACACATAGATCAGAAACGTGGTGACGCCCGTGCCGAGCGTGTTGATGGCCATGCCGGCGATATAGATGTCCACGCCGAGCCGGATGTTCATAAACGCCATGAACAGTCCGATCCCGACGGTGATCGAAACCCCCATCAGCAGGCCGAGCAGCAGGCTGTTCCAGAGGTTCGCAAAGTAAAGCGAGAAGAACGCGGCAAAGAGCATCATGCCCTCCATGCCGAGGTTGAACCGGCCGGAGAGACCCGTCATCATGCCGCCGAGCGAGCAGAGGATCAGCGGCGTTCCGTAGGCGATGATCGTATAGAGAAAGCCGGATACGAATTCGTTCATGCCTTTGCCGCCTCCCTTGCCGGAGATTCTTTTTTCGAATGCCGCGTGGTCAGGAATTCGAGGAGCTTTTCGCTCGTGACCAGCAGCAGGATCGCGCCCTGAATGATCTGGGAAACGTCGGGCGTGATGTCCGCAAACAGCGCGGCGCACTCCGCGCCCTTGGTCAGGTATGCAAAGAACAGCGCCACGGGCACGACGAGAAGGGGATTGTTCCGGCTGATCATGGCGATGGAAAGCCCGCTCCAGCCGATGCCGCAGAGCTGGTTGCGCACGCGGAACGACGTGCACAGCACATACGTCATGCCGCCGATGCCGCCGAGGCCGCCGGAAAGCAGCATGGCAAAGCCTGCCACCGCTACGGTGTTGACGCCGCCGTAGCGCGCGAACACCGGGTTCTGGCCCGTCATGCGGATCTCAAAGCCGATGCGCGAACGGCGAAGCGCGAGATAGACCACGGCCGCGAGCGCAAGGGCGAGGAAGAGCGTTGTGTTCAGGTCGGAGGGCTCCAGGATTCTGGCGAACCGGAACGCCTCCGGCACGGCGTATGTGGTGACGCCCTGCCCGGAGGAGACGTCGCGCAGAGGCCCCTCCACCAGCATCATGACGAGGTAAAAGATCACGTTGGCGAGCATGAGCGAGGACATCATCATGTCCAGATTGAATTTGCGGTTGAGGAAGCTGCAGATCACCGAAAGCGCCGCGCCGCCGAGAAACGCCGCGGCAAACATCAGCGGCACGGCGACGGCCGCGGGCCATCCGTCCAGCGCGACGCCTGCGAGCGTTCCCGTTAGCATGCCGAAATAGACCATGCCTTCGAGCCCGAGGTTCCACACGGAGGCCGTGAACGAAACGCTCGCGGCAAGTCCGCAGATGATGAGCGGAACGGCGGTGTTGAGCATGTCGCCGAAGAAATACGCGCTCGAAAACGGGCCGACGAAGAAGTAGCGGAGCGCGACGGCCGGTTCGTCGCTGCAGAGCAGAATGACGATGAGCGCCATTACGAGCCCCGAAAGGATGACGAGCAGTTCAAAGAACGTGCGCCTGCCCTGTTTCATGCGTTGCCTCCTTCCGCCGCGAACGCGGACGCGTCCATCCGCCGGACGCCGAGCATGTATTCGCCGACCTCCTCGCGCGAAAGCGAGGAGCAGTTCTTCAGGCACGCGGTCAGCTGGCCGCCGCGCATGACGAGCACGCGGTCGCTCAGCTCGAGGATCTCGCCGATGTTGCTGGAAACGAGCAGGATGGCGAGGCCGTTTTCGCGGAGCTTGAGCATTTCATCGTGGATGTAACGCGCGGAGAGCACGTCGAGCCCCATCGTGACCTCCGCGGCCAGCAAAAGCCGCGGGTTGGCGGAGAGTTCGCGCGCGAGGATCGTGCGCTGGATATGCCCGCCCGAGAGCCCGCCGACGATGTGCCGCCCGTCCGAGGCCTTGATGCTGTAGCGCGATATCAGTTCCTCCGTAAGCCGATCGAGCGGCTTGGAGCGGAGCCAGCCGCCGCGGCAGTACGGCGCCCTGGCGCGGCGGTCGATGAGAAAGTTTTCGGAGACGGACGCCGTGGAGCAGGACCCGACGTGGATGCGGTCCTCGGGGATGTACCCCATGCCTGCGTTCCGGCGAGCGTGGGGGGAGAACCGGGTGACGTCCGTCCCGCAGAGGCGCACGCTGCCGCGGCTGGCCTCCCGCAGACCGAACAGCGCCTCGAGCAGCTCCTGCTGTCCGTTGCCGTTGACGCCCGCGATGCCGACGATCTCGCCCGCGCGGACGGTAAAGCTCGCGTCGCTGACCATGTCGAGCGGGCCGTTTCTGACGAAAAGGTTCCTTACGTCCAGAACATGTTCG
>CAZIQO010000008.1:0-24982 GCA_964541465.1 uncultured Oscillospiraceae bacterium | reverse complement strand
GCTCGGAACGGACGATCTCGGGGGCGAGCGTGCGCCCGACCATCAGGCGGATCGTCTCCGCCGCGTCCAGTTGGTCGGTCGGGCCGCTGAAAACCGATTCCCCGTCGCGCAGGACCGTCACCTCGTCGGTGATGTCCAGCACCTCTTCGACCTTGTGGCTGATGTAGATGATGGTCTTGCCAGCGCGCTTGAGCATGCGGATCGTATCGAGCAGCCCGCGCACCTCCTGCTCGACCAGCACGGAGGTCGGCTCGTCGAACACGAGCAGGTCGGCCTTGCCGAACAGCGCGCGCATGATCTCCACCTTCTGCTTTTCGCCCATGGAGAGCGTTGCCACCCTGCGGTCGAGCGCGATGGAAAATCCGCACTGCTCCGCCGCTTCCCCGGCGGCCCTGCGCGCGGCCTTTTCGTCAACGAAGCCGAACGCCTTCGTCGGCTCCATGCCGAGCACGACGTTTTCCACCACCGTGTAATCGTCCAGCAGGGAAAAATGCTGGTGCACCATGCCGATGCCGAGCCGCGCGGCGGCGATCGCGTTTTTGACACGCACGGACTCGCCGGAGAGGAAAATCTCACCGGCATCCATATGCTCCACGCCGGAGAGGATCTTCATGAGCGTGGATTTGCCCGCGCCGTTTTCGCCGAGCAGGCCGTGCACCGTGCCGCGGCGAACGGTCAGGTCGACGCCCTTGAGCGCATGGACCTCCCTGCCGAAGGAACGGTAGGTTTTCCGGATTCCCCGCATTTCGAGGTATTCCGACATAGGGGGCGCCTCCTCCTTTCGGATCGGAAACGGCGGTCCGCCGGTCAGTTGATCGACGCGTGCGCGTCGATGGTTCCGTCAATCAGGCCCTGATACGCGGCCTGCATCTTTTCGAGGATGTCCGCGGGCACGGCGGCCTGCGTCACGGGATCGTCGAACGTGAACGAGATCACGCCCTCGGCCGCGCCGACCGTGCGGCCCGTGCCGTACTCGAGCGTACCCTTGATCGCGCCGTACGCCGCGTCATACGCCGCCTGATAGCCCTGCACGAGCGTGCAGCCGATGATCGTATCAGGCGCGAGCGAAATGGCGTTGTTGTCGTCGGCGACGGCGTACTTGTTCTGCGCCTCGGCTTCGGTGACGCACCCGTAGGCGGACGCGCCCGTCGTGTAATAGACGATATCCGCGCCCTGCGCGAACAGCGCGCGCGTTACGTCCGCGCCCTTCTGCGGGTCTACCCAGTCGCCGATGATGGAGTTGATGATCAGGATGTCTTCGCCCGCGGCCTTTACGCCGTTGGTGAAGCCCGTCTTGACGTCGACCTCCCACGCGTCGTAAACGTCCGTGAACACAAGGCCGACCACAAGGTCGGAATTTGCGCGCTCCATGTCGCTCTGCGTCACGAGCCCGCAGAAATATCCGCCCAGATAGCCGAGCTGATAGAGGTCGAACGAAATGCCCCACACGGTGTCCGGAATCTTGCCGCCGTCGAACTGGTCCGTATAGCCGAGCAGATCCGCGTCGACCATCACGAATTTCTGATCGGGGTAGGACTTGAGCGTGTCGTTGACGCAGTAACGCATCACGTCGGTGGTCGTGAAGATCACGTCGTAGATGCCCGCCTCGGCCAGACTGGTCAGATATTTGCCGTAGGAGGTCCACTGGTCGCCGCCCTCGACCGTCTTGGGCTCGGGTGCGCCAAGATCGGCGCAGGCCTGACGGATGCCGTCGGCAATCATCTGAAAGATGGCGTTCTCGCCTTCGATGCCGGGCAGCATGATGGCGGTTTTAAAGTCCGCGTATTCGCTTGTTTCCGAAGTCTCGGCGGACGCTTCGGCGGATGTGTCGGCGGCGGGCTCGGAGGAACCGCCGCATGCGGCCGCAAACAGCAGCAGGATGGAAACAAACAGGGCAAGCACGGCTTTGCGTTTCATGGATACATTCCTCCTGATAAAATAATGGGAACAGTATACAACAAAAATATATATTATATAAGATCCGGCCGAAGTTTTCCCGCACGGTAGGTTCTTCCGCCCGTGCGGTCGAACACCTCGACCGCGGCGAGCTTATTGATATGCAGCAGATTCGGGATTTTGAAAAAGTCGCCGCCCGCCTGATCGAGCAGGTCGGCAAACAGCGCGCCGAAGATATCAAGCGACTCGAATGCGAGATCGTCCGCGAGCTTCTGCGCGTCGAATCCGGCCGGCGCGTCGATCGTCAGGCGGGAGAACGCGCCGTAATGCAGGAAATCGTCGGGCAGGAGGCGCTTGCCGGATTTCGTTCGGCTGCCGGGCGGACAGACGGGGGCGGTTCCCTCGATCACGGCGACCATGGCGCCGTCGAGCCCGAGCGAGCGCTCCATGGTGAAAAGCATATTCTCGTTCATGCGCCCCGCGATCTGCGCCGCGCCGAGCATGCTTTCCTGCGGCGCGACGAGCAGCGTCAGCTCGGACGGCGCGCAGGAAACGCGCGCGGCGAGCGAGCGGATCCAGTCCCCGCCGGGCGGATTGTCCGCCTGAATCACGGCGGTGAGCGCGCCGCGGGACGGGTCGGGGCCGTATTCCACATCGCCGACGCGCTCCAGCAGCAGTTTGACCGGGCCGGAGAGCATCACGCCCTCGAACGCGCACGCGGACTGCAGCTCGAGCGCAGCCAGCCGCGGCCGGTCCGTGCGCGAACGGACGAACGGGTGCGGCCTCCCGCCGAAGTCCGCCGTATACGCGTCCGTCACGGCCAGGCCGCCCTGGCAGAGCGCGGCGGTCAGCGCGCCCGCTTCACAGGAGCGGGGCGTGTCGCGTTCGGCGGAGAGCAGCAACGCGCCTTCGGGCGCGCGGGATGCGTTCAGCCCGAAGGCGGCGCATCCGCTGGCAAGAAGCCGCGTGATGGCGGCGCATTTCGCGCCGATTTCGCTCAGACGGGTCGTTTCCGGCATAAAAAGTCCTTTCCTACCGGAGCGAGGCGATCCGGGCCGCAAACGCGTCGGCCTCGGCCTCCCGCGCGCGGTCGGACGCGTCCTGCGGCAGCGCTTCGGCCGTCAGCGCGCCGGTCGGGCACGCGTCGACGCAGGCGCCGCAGTCGCGGCATTTTTCCTCGTCCACGGTCATGTTCGGGAAATCGAGCGTGCGCGCGCCGTAGCAGCATACCGTTTCGCAGCGGCGGCATTGCGTGCAGCCGCGCGCGCCGGCCTGCTTGTCGGCGTAGGGTTTGTAGGTAAACCGAAGCCGCGAAACGACGTCTTTTTCGGGCAGGAAGGGAAGCGCCGCGCCGCGCACGGACTCGACGGTCGGATAGCCGAGACGGTCCATAAGCTGAGAAAGCTCCCGGCACATGCGCTCGATATGGTCGATGCCGCGCAGAATGCCGACCGAGCAGACGCCCACGCACGAGCAGCCCGCCATGAAGAACTCCATGGCGTCGCGCGCGCTCATGCAGCCGCCGGAGCCGTAGAGGCTTTTCAGCGACGGCGCGCGCTTTGCGATGCTCGCGTTGACGTGCAGGCTGATCGGACGGATCGCCTCGCCGCTCATCCAGCCGCGCCCGTCGGCGCCGGAGAGGATTGGCCGTGCGTGCTCGACGTCTATCTTCAGCACGGGACCGACGGAGTCGATTGCGCAGAGGCCGTCCGCGCCGCGCGCAAGGCACTTCAGTCCCGTCGCTGCCGCGTCCGGCCAGTTGGCGGAGAGCTTGCAGATCACGGGGATGCCTACGAGGTTTTTTGTCAGTTCCAGCATCGGCAGGAGCGTATCTTCCGTATAGGAGACCAACTCGATCATGTCCGCGCCGGCGGCCTCGGCGTCGCGCACGATTTCGCGCGCCTCTGCGGGCGTGTGCCCGACGGACGCGATCACCACAGCGCCGGCGGCCCTGGTCTGCGGGATCTCCGTTTCATACCACTGCAGGCGGTCCGCGTCCGACCACTTCTCGCAGTTGACGAGCGAACCCGCGCCGAACGACGCGATGTGGCGGACGGGGTTGATCGCGCGGCCGAGACGGATGGTCTTGGTCACCACCGCGCCGCAGCCGGCGTTGTGCGCGCGGATCAGGCCCTCCGCGCCGTAGCTGAGCGGCCCGGAGCTCAAGATGAACGGCGTGCGCAGACGAACGCCGCAAAGCTCGGCGGCAAGATCGGAGCCGGTCAGCGTTTTTGGATCGAACATGAATTTCCTCCTATCTGCCGGTCCAGAACCGGGACGCGCGCGCGCGCAGCTCCGCTTTAGCCGCCGCCGCGTCCACGGTGAGCAGACGGTGACCGCGCTTGAGAAAGCGTCCGTTTGCCATCACGTCGCAGACGTTGGCGGGGTTTCGGAACAGCACGAGCTGATCGTAGACGTTGTGTTCGTTGATGGGCGTGGGGGTGTCGAGATCGATCGTAATAAGATCGGCGCGGCAGCCCGCTTCGAGCCGCCCAGCGTCGGGGATGCCGGCCGCCTGCGCGCCGAGCGCGGTGGCCATGCCGTAGACGTCCTTTGCGGGCATGACGGTCGTGCTCTGAAAATGCGCCTTGGGGATGAGAAACGCCCCGCGGATGATCTCGAAAAAGTTGTTGACGTATCCGTCCGAGCCGAGGCCGACGCGCATGCCGCGGCGCAGCATGTCGGAAACGGGGGCGACACCGCCGCCGACCTCGCAGTTGGACAGCGGCATATGCACGGCGCGCACGCCGCGTTCCGCAAGGAGATCCAGCTCCCCGGGAAGGACCTGCACGCACTGGGAGGCGAGAACGCGCCCGTCCAGAAAGCCCAGTTCGTCGTAGACCTCGACGGGGCGTTTGCCGTAGCGCCGCATGCACCAGTCGGGTTCGAACACGCTTTCGGAGAGGTGCATGTGGATATCGCAGTCAAGCTCGAGCGCAAGGCGCTTCGCGGCGCGGACGAAGTCCGGATCGCACGTGAAGAGCGTGTGGATGCTCATCATCCCGCGAACGGACGAATCGTCCCGGTTGTGCGCACGCACGAAGTCCGCGTTCTCACGAAGGCCCAGCGCGGCGTTTTCGGCGCTGATCCGCTGGCAGGCTTCGAACGTCAGGATTGCGCGAAGGCCGGCCGCTTGGGCGACCTCCCGTTCGATTTCGAGCGCGCGCGGAATCGCGTTCGGCGCTTCCAGCACGTCCACGAACGAGGTCACGCCGCTGTCGATGAGCTCGGCCATACTCCATGCGCTTGCGGCGCGCACAAGGTCATGATCGACGCGGTTCTCCACGTACGGCCACCAGAAATCCTCCAGAAAGCTGGAGAATCCGGAAACGAGCGTTTCGGCGGTGATGCCGTGGGACAGCATGCCGTAGAGATGCGTGTGCCCGTTGACGAATCCGGGCGCGAGGAGCCGGTCCGGCGCGTCGATCACTTCGTCGCCCGGAAGGGGGACGAGTTCGGCGTTCGGGCCGGTCTGTTCGATGCGTCCGCCGGAAACGACGACGCCGGCGTTCGGCACGAGTCCCTGCGGACCGAGCAGGAAGCCGGCGCGCAGGATGATACGGGGCATGGCGGTCACCTCCCGTCTGGTCAGGTCGATGATGGGTTGGCTACAGTTTCTTCCTCGGCGGCACGTGGATCGCCTCGCCAAGGAAGCGCTGCGTGCACTCCATGAACGCTTCGGAGAGCGTCGGATGCGCGTGCATGGTGCGCGCGGCCTCCTCCACGGTGAGCATGGACTTCATGGCCATGACCGCTTCGGCGAGCAGGTCGCTCGCGTGCGGACCGGCGATCTGCACGCCGAGGAGCTCGGAAAGGTCGCGCTTTGCGAGGATTTTGATGAAGCCGGCCGTTTCGCCGAGCGCGAGCGCCTTGCCGTTGCCGGCAAACTGAAAGCGGGAAACGGCGTATTCGACGCCCTCCGCCTTGAGCTGCTCCTCGGTTTTGCCGACGGAGGCGAGCTCCGGGAAGGCGAACACGCAGTTCGGCACGAGCGCGTAGTCCACGCGCGTATGCATACCGCACATGCGCTCGACGCACACGCGCCCCTCGTCGGACGCGACGTGCGCGAGCATGACGCGGCCCGTTGCGTCGCCGATGGCGTAGATATTCTGAATATTCGTGCGGTAGTCCTCGTCCACCTTGATTCCCTTGCGGTCGAAGAGCACGCCGGCGGCCTCCAGACGGAGCCCGTCCGTGTTCGGCACGCGGCCCGCGCAGGAGAGCACGTGCGAGCAGGCGAGCGAAACGGCGCCGTCCGGCCCTTCGGCATGCACCGTCAACGCGCCGCGCGCGCCCTCGATTTTGGTTACCTTTGTGGCCGTATACAGTTCCACGCCCTGCGCGGCCAGCCGCTTTGCCGAGAATCCGGCCAGTTCGCCGTCGAGCATGGACAGGATCGACGGAAGGAATTCGACGACGGCGACGCCGGCGCCGAACGCGCGGTAAATGCCCGCCATCTCCACGCCGATCACGCCGCCGCCGATGATCACGAGACGCTCGGGGATCTCGTCGAGCCGCAGCGCCTCGGCGCTGTCCATCACGCCGTCGAGGCCGATGCCCTCGATCGGGAGAATGGCGGTCTTGCTGCCGGTCGCAAGCAAAAACGCGTCCGCCGTATACGTTTCGTCTCCGACGCGGAGCGTGTTCGCGTCGACAAAGGACGCTTCGCCCGTCACGACGGCGACGCCGTTGGACTTGAGCAGCGACTGCACGCCGGAAACGAGCGTGTCCACGACCTTGCGTTCGCGTTCGCGCGCGTCGTTCAGGTTCAGGGACACGTTTTCCGCGTGAACGCCGAGCGAGGCGGCGCTCCTCATTTCATTGAGCGCCTCGGCGGTGCGGTAGAGCGTCTTGGTCGGGATGCAGCCGTGGTTGAGGCATGTGCCGCCGACGCGCTCGCGCTCGACGAGACAAACCCGCTTTCCAAGCTGCGCGGCGCGGATGGCCGCCACATAGCCGCCGGGCCCGCCGCCGACGATGAGAAGATCAAAGTGTGCCATGGATTCTTTTCAGCTCCAATCGGTTTTGTTCAGAAGATCGACGACCGTCTGCAGGTAACGGCACGCGGGCGCGCCGTTGAGCACGCGGTGGTCGTAGGTCAGGCAAAGGTTCATGACCGGCTCGATGAATACGCCGCCGTTCTTTGCAACCGGCATGTCGCGCAGCTTGCACACGCCGAGGATCGTCGTCTCCGGCGGGTTCAGAATCGGCATGAACGACGTTGCGCCCGCCATGGCGATATTGGTTACGGTCGTGACCGCGCCGCCGAAATCGCCCTCGGTCAGCTTCCCGCCCTTCGCGCGGGCGGAGAGGTCCGAAATGTCGGCGGAGATGCGGCGCAACGCTTTTTTGTCCGCGTCCCGCACCACGGGCACGACGAGCCCCTTTTCGGTGTCGACCGCCACGCCGATGGAAACGCCGATCGGCAGGAAAAAGTTCTTTTCGTCATGGTACTGAGCGCGCACGTCCTCGCGGCCGATCAGCGCGCGGGAAACGGCGAACACGATCATGGCGGTGTAGGAAAGCTTGATTCCCTCCGCGGCGTAGACGGGTTTGAGGCGCCGGTACGCCGAAACGAGCGGGCCGAAATCGCTTTCGATGCAGACGGTGGTCTGCGCGGTGCCGTCCAGGCTCTTCTTCATGGCGACGGCGGTCGCGCGCTGGATGCCGTTCATCGGGACGAGCCGCGACTCGGCGAGCGGTTTCCCGTACGCCTTTACGTCCGCCACCGTGATCATGCCGAGCAGGCCCGTGCCGCGGATGTGCGAACAGGAGAGCTGCAGCCGTTCCGCGAGCATTCTTGCGCGCGGCGTAATCGCGACGGGGCCGGTCGGCGCGGCCGGTTCGGCGGCCGCGCGGCGCACGTCGTCGACGGTGATCTCGCCGCCGCGGCCCGTGCCGGCGATGCGGCCGGCGTCGAGGTCCCGCGCGGAAAGAACCGCCTGCGCGCGCGGCGTTGCGGAGACGGCCGGCGTGGCCGGCTTCGGTTGTTCTTTCGTGGCTTCGGCCGGCGCGGCTGTTTCGGTTTCCGGCGTGTCGGCGATCGTTTCGCCCTCCGCGCCGATCGCGCAGAGGGGTTCGCCGCAGCGCGCGGAATCGCCGCGTTCCAGATAGTGCCGGAGCATCACCCCGTCCACCGATGCGACGGCGTCGTTTGTGAGCTTCTCGGCCTCGATCACGGCGACCGGGTCGCCGCGGCTGACCTTGCCGCCGACCGGCACGAGCCACTCGGAGACCACGCCCTCCTCCATGGACAGCCCGAACTTGGGCATTCCTTCGATTGTTGCCATGTCAATCCCCCCTAGAACGCGGCGGTTGCTTTTGCCGCGCGCACGATATCGGCGGGCTTGAGCATGTAGTAATCCTCAAGCGTGGGCGCGAACGACACCGGAACGTCCAGACAGGTCACGCGGGCGATCGGCGCGGCGAGGTATTCGAAGTATTTTTCGTCGATCATGGCGGAGATTTCCGCCGCCCAGCCGCCGACCTTCGGACCCTCCTGCGCGATCACGAGACGGCCGGTTTTGGCGACCGACTCCGCGATCAACTGCTCGTCGTAGGGCTTGATCGTACGGAGGTTGAGCACTTCGGCGGAGATTCCGTCCTTTTCGAGCTCCGCGGCGGCCTTGAGCGCCATGCCGACGGTGATCTGCAGCGCCACGATCGTTACGTCCCTGCCCTCGCGCTCGATCACGCCCTTGCCGAGCGGCAGCGCGTACGGCTCCTCGGGCACCTCGCCCTTGACGTTGAACAGCATCTTATGCTCGAGGAAGAGCACGGGATCGTCGCTTCGGATGGCGGAGATGAGCAGCCCCTTCACCTCGTACGGCGTGGCGGGGGAGACGATCACAAGGCCGGGAGTGTTCAGAAACCAGCTCTCGACCGTCGCCGAATGATGATAGGCGCAGCGGATGCCGGCGCCCTGCGGCGCGCGAATGACGACGGGGCAGTTCGCCTCGCCCTGAAACATGAAGTTGAGCTTTGCCGCGCTGTTGACGATCTGATCGAACGCCACGCCCGCAAAGTCCGCGAACATGATCTCCGCGACGGGCCGAAGCCCCGCGATGGCCGCGCCGTTGGCGAGGCCGACGATCGCCGCTTCGGAGAGCGCGGTGTCGAAGATGCGGTCCGGCCAGCGGTGATAGATCCCCTGGGTAAGCCCGAAGTCGCCGCCCATCCTGGCGACGTCCTCTCCGAGCACGAACACGGAATCGTCGCGCTCCATCTCCTGAATCATGGCCTCGTTAATGGCCTTTGCATAGGAAAGCTGACGGCTCATCTCTCCACCTCCACGGGAAATCCCTCGTATACGTGCGTAGTTGCCTCGGAAACATCCGGCACCGGGCTTTCAAGCGAGAAGCGCAGCATCTCCTGAATCTGCGCGTTCACGTCCGCCTCGACGGCAAGGAGTTCCTCTTCGGAAACGCCTTCGCGCTCCATCAAAGCCTTTTTTGCCAGCAGCACGGGGTCGCGCTTTTTCCAGTAGGCAAGCTCCTCCTCGGGCCGGTAGGACGCGGGGTCGCCCGCAAAATGCCCCTGCCAGCGGTAGGTAACGAACTCGATCAGCGACGGCCCGCCGCCGCCTCTGGCAATCTCCACGGCCTTTTCCATGGTTTCGACCACGACTTCCACGTCGTTGCCGTCCACGCGCCAGGACGGCACGCCGTAGCCGTCCGCCCACTGGCGCAGCTCCTTCTGCGGATGCGCGACATGGCAGGGCGTCGATATGGCGTAGCCGTTGTTGATGAGGCAGTAGACGACCGGCAGCTTCCAGGTCGCCGCCAGGTTCATGCTCTCGTGGCAGGTGCCCTCGCCGAGCGTGCCGTCGCCCATGAACACCGCCGAGACGTCGTCCTTATGGCGGTACTTCGACGCGAACGCCGTACCGAGCGCGGTGACGACCGTTGAACCCTGAATGCCGTTGAACCCGTGGTTGTGGCAGGACCAGTCGTGCACGTGCATGGAACCGCCGCGTCCGCCGTTGACGCCCGTCGCCTTGCCGAAGATCTCGGCCATGACGTACTTGGGGTCGGTGCCGCAGAGGAGTATCGCTCCGTGCCCGCGGTGATCGGGATATTTGTAGTCCGTCGTGCGAAGCGAGCGCACCACGCCGGCCTGGCAGGCCTCCTGCCCGGTCGAGAGGTGTACGAAGCCGGGAATCGTTCCGTTGGCCGCATATTCCTTGACGACGTCCTCGAAGGTGCGGATCAGGAACATATCGCGGTATAGTCCCATGAGCCGCTCTTTGCTCAGTGCCATATTCATCCCTCCATTGCGTTTGTATGGATTCGTATCAATCCGGAAAATCTATCGCTGCCGCGCGCCCATGAGAACGCGGCGGTTCTATTCAAAGTTAACTGGTTATATCATCATAACAATTAGTGCATGTGCGGCGCATCGGCTGCCGAATGCCGGGTGAATGGATAAACCGGGAAAGCCAAAATAGAAAAACAGCTCCGCGCAGCCAACCATGCCGCTCAGCCCCCGCCGACGAAAGGGGTGCGCCGCCCGTTTGCGCCGGGGCGTGAGCGGAGGATCGCCGCGCAGGCTTTTATAAAAATCCGCAACAAACCTGCCCACACGGTGCCGCCGGAGCCACGGGACGCAGACTGCTGCGACCCATGAACGGCGGAACAGGCGGCGCCGTGAAGCAGTTGGCTGGCGCGAAGGGATCGCGCCAGCCACTGGGGTTACCGATACCGGACCTGCTTACGCAGCGGGCTGAATATAGAGGATGTTCCAGAGCGTGTAATCGCCGATGCCCGGGACTTCCGCGTCGACGCGGTCGTCGATCCAGGAGATGTAGCAGTCGGCGATGTCGGCGGCCGCAACATTCTGCGTATACTCGTCGGTGCAGATGAAGTCATAGCTGTCCGCGGAGACCATGCCGACCGCATCAAACACGTCCTTGACGCTGATCTTGTCCTGATAGGAGGTCATGAACACGTCGGAGCCGAAATTGATGTATGCAACTTCCCAGACCGCCCAATCGGGATCCTGCGCTTCGCCGACGACGATCGGCGCATTTTCACCTTCCAGCGTCAGGTATTTCTGCATGATGTCGGTGAGCGCTTCTTCCCCGGTATATCCGTCGGAGCCGATCACCTGGACGGTGTCGTTGCCCACTACGCCGCATTTGTCGCAGACTTCCTGGAACGAGTAGGCGGTGCGAAGGTCGCCTTCGGAGCGTTGCTGCTGGCTGGAGGTCAGGCCGTCAATGGCGTTGTTCCATACGATGATGCGCTGTACGCCTTCAGCCGCGGTCTCTTCGGTCGCCGCGGGTTCTTCGGTTGCTTCCACCGCGGGCTCTTCGGTTGCCTCCGCAACGGGCTCTTCGGTTGCTTCAACTGCGGGCGCTTCGGTTGCCTCGGTGGCGGTCTCCTCCTGCGCGCAGGCGGCAAGGGACAATACCATCACCAGTGCAAACAGCAGAGCGAGTACTTTTTTCACGTTGATTCCCTCCTTGAAGATATGTTTGACGGCGAACCGTCTGTTCAATTTCTATTTTAACGTATCTGCTGCCCGAATGTACATGTATAATTGCTGCACATTTGTGCATGTTTATCGTTTACGGCCGAAACAGGCTGTTTCGGGCGTATAAATCATGTATACTTTTCACAGCGAAGGCGGTGAAACAGCGTTGCGAAGGGTGACGGAGCATCCCATACTCGAGATGGAAACGCGTCCAGAAATTCCGATCGTCGTGGACGGAAAAACAATCATGGCCCGTGAGGGGGAGACGGTTGCGGCGGCTCTGCTTGCAAACGGCGTGCGGGTTTTCCGGCATACGAACAAGCGCGGCGAACCGCGCGGTGTGTTCTGCGGCATCGGCCAGTGCACGGACTGCATCATGGAGATCGACGGCGTGCCGAACCAGCGCACCTGCATGACGATCGTGCGGGAAGGCATGGTCGTGCGCACGCAGGAGGGTCTCGGGGGCGGCAAAGGAGCGGAAGATGGACGTATATGACGTGATCGTCGTCGGCGCGGGTCCGGCGGGGCTCGGCGCGGCGATCGAGGCGAGGCGGCGCGGCGCGAGCGTGCTGCTGCTCGACGAGAACAGCCGTCCGGGCGGGCAGCTGTTCAAGCAGATCCATAAGTTTTTCGGTTCCGAGGCGCATTACGCCGGCACGCGCGGCTATCTCATCGGGCAGAACCTGCTCGCCGAGGCGGAGTCGCTCGGCGTTTCGTTCCGGCTCGGCATGCGCGTGTGGGGCGTTTACCCGGACGGCGGCGTGACCGCTACGGACGGGAAAACGAGCGTGCGGTTTTTCGGCAAACGCATCATTCTTGCCACGGGCGCGAGCGAAAACGCGCTGAGCTTTCCCGGCTGCACGCTGCCCGGCGTGCTCACGGCGGGTGCGGCGCAGACGTTCGTCAACGTGCAGCACGTGCTGCCGGGCGAGCGCTTCGTGGTCGTGGGGTCCGGGAACGTGGGGCTCATCGTTACCTATCAGTTATTACAGGCGGGCGCGGCGGTTTGCTGCATCCTCGAAGCGGCGCCGAAGATCAGCGGCTACGGCGTGCACGCGGCCAAGGTGAAGCGCGCGGGCGTGCCGATCCTGACGAGCCATACGATCGTGCGCGCAAACGGGACGGACGGCGTGGAGAGCGTCGTGATCGCGCGCGTGGACGAGCGCTTCCAGCCGGTCGCGGGCACAGAGCGGACGATCGAGTGCGATACGGTCGCGCTGGCGGTGGGACTTTCGCCGCGCGTGGAGCTCGCGGGCGTATGCGGCTGCAGGATGGCATGCTCGTCCGCGCTCGGCGGACTGCTGCCGCTGCACGGCGAGGATATGGAGACGACCTGCGAGAACATCCTCGTGGCGGGGGACCTGGCCGGCATCGAGGAGGCCAGCACCGCGCTGGACGAGGGCCGCATGGCGGGCAGCCGCGCGGCGTATTCGCTCGGCTATCTGCCCAAGGAGGAATATGAGGAAGTCAAACGCGTTCTGCTGGGGCGGCTGAACGCGCTGCGCGCGGGTCCGTTCGGTGAAAAGCGGCGCGCGGCAAAGGAGGCGCTATGGAACGGGATGCGGTGAACGCCGAAATCGTATGCCGCTGCGAGGAAGTGACGGCGGAGGAGATCATGGAGGCCATCCGAAACGGCGCGGATTCGCTGGACGCGGTGAAGAAGGCGACGCGCGCGGGCATGGGCTTCTGCCAGGGACGCACCTGCAAGCGGCTGATCGCGCGCATGCTCGCCTGCTATTACCATATGCCGGCGGACCGCTATCTGCCGGGCAGTCTGCGTCTGCCGATCACGCCGGTGAAGCTGTCGCTGATCGCCGAAACGGAGGACGCGCCGGATCAGGGGGAGGAGGAGCGGCATGCGTAAGATACTCATCGACTGCCGGGAGAACATCCCGTGCGATCCGTGCTGCCACGCCTGCCCGTCGCACGCAATCGTGATCGAAGGGGACATCACGAACCTGCCGAAAACATTCCCGGAGCGCTGCACGGGCTGCGGGCTGTGCGTGGCCGCCTGCCCGGGACAGGCGTGCTTCCTTGTGGACGAGGAATTCGCCGAGGGACGCGCGAGCGTGGATTTTCCCTACGAGTACCTGCCCATGCCGGAGAAGGGCATGATTGTGGAGGCGCGCGACAACGAGGGGAACAAGGTCTGCGACGCGGTTGTCGAGCAGGTGATCCTGCGCAAGAGCGCGCAGCGCACCGCCGTCGTGCGCGTCAGCGTGCCGAAGGAGTTTGCAAGGCGTGTGCGCGGCATGAAGCCGCTGCGAAGAACGGCAGACAACTGAATCGGACAGAAAGAAAAAAGCGCTTCGGCGCTTTTTTCAGTTTATCGAGAAAGGGAGTACGTTGGAGGCTCCGCCTCCAAACCACCGCTTAGGGCCGTAACGGCCCTAAGAACCCATTTCCGCAAGCGCCCTGTTTCAGGACGCTTGCGGAGTCAGGGATTTCCAAGGGACACGTCCCTTGGGTGGGGTGCAGGGGTAAAACCCCTGCAAAAGAACTTTTTGACAGGCTGAAAAGCGCTTCGGCGCTTTTTTTGCATGTCGTGCGGGTCGTCAGACGCCGCGGGTCCGCCGTACGGCGGGGAACTCCAGCGTAACGCGCGTGCCGCGGCCCGGCTGGCTTTCCAGACGCATGATTGCGCCGTGGACCTCCGCGCCGTGCTTGACGATGGAGAGCCCGAGCCCGGTGCCGCCGATCTGCTTGGAGCGGCTTTTTTCCACGCGGTAGAAGCGCTCGAACACGCGGGCCTGATGTTCCTCCGAAATGCCGATGCCCGTGTCCGAAACGATCAGAACGGCGCGTCCGCTCTTTGCGGAAAGCGAAACGTCCACGCTGCCGCCCGGACGGTTGTACTTGATCGCGTTGTCCACGAGATTCTGCACCATCTCCTCGAGGATCTTCGGAATGCCGCGCACCGCCGCGCGCTCGCAGCGAACCGTCATGGAAACGCCCGCCTTCTCGGCCTGCGGGCGGAGCCGCGCGCAGACCTCCTCGCACACGGACCGGAGATCGATCTGCTCCATGTCCGGCAGGGACGACTGCTCGTCGAGCTGGGAGAGGCGGATGATGTCCTCGATCAGCGAGAGCAGATGCGCCGACTCCTCGCAGATCTTTCCCGCGAAGCGCCGCATGTCGCCGGGCCTGGCCACGCCGTCGCGCATGATCTCCGCATAGCCGGAGATCGAGGTTAGAGGCGTTTTGAGCTCGTGCGACACGTTTGCGGTGAATTCCTTGCGGCTCTGCTCGGCCGCGGTCTTTTCCGTTATGTCGAGAATCAGCACGACCGTGCCGACCTGCTTCCCGCCGTCCCGCACCGCGCTGGCGAGGAGTTGGTACGTCCTCGCGCTCCTGCGCAGCGTCGTTTCCCCGGAGCCGGACGAGCCGGCGCTCTCCAGCGCGTGCTGCAGCGTTACGCTCCGGTCGAGCGCGAGGATGTGATTTCCGATCACGGACGCGGGGTCGACACCGAACGTCTGCGCGGCGCTGCTGTTGATCGTCATGAGGCAGCCGCTGCCGTCCAGCAGGAGCAGGCCCTCGCGCATGTTCTCCGTGACGGCGGCGAACTCGCGCTGCTTTTCGGAAAGCGCCGCCAGCCGGTCGGAGATCTCGCGGCGCTGGCGCTCCATGCGCGTCAGCAGCGGCGCGAGCTCGTCGTAGGAGACGTTTCCGAGCGGGCGGTCGAGATCGAGCGCGTTGATAGGGGACACGATGCGCTCCGACGCGAACCTTGAATACAGCAGCGAGGCGATTGCGAGCGCGAGAAGAACCAGCAGCGCCGTCGGCAACAGATTGCCGATCGTGCCGAGCACGCTGCTCTGCGTCGTCGCCACGCGGAGCACGCGCCCGTCGGAAAGGCGCTTTGCATAGTAAAGGTTGCGCGTAAGCTCCGTGTCGGAATAGCGCGCGCTGCTGCCGGTTCCGCTCTGCAGCGCCTCGGCGATCTCGGGGCGGCTGAGATGGTTCTCCAGCATAGCGGCGTCGGTCGTGGAGTCGAAGAGCACCGTGCCGTCGGACGCAACCAGCGTGACGCGGTTGGAAACCGGCAGGGCGGAAAGGTACGTTTCTTCGTCCGACGCGCAGGAAAGGCCCGCCTCCACATACCCGCACTCCGCCGCCAGTTCGCCGAAGATCCGGCTTTCAAAGCTGCGGTACTGAATGAGCGTCACGGCGCCGCCCATCAGCACGGCCGCGACGAACGCCGAGAGGAACAGGTTTCGGAAGATCCGTTTTCGCATGGGTCAGTCCCCGAACCGGTAGCCTATGCCGCGCACGGTTTCGATATGCCGCCCGCTTTCGCCGAGCTTTGCGCGCAGAGTTTGGATATGTACGTCCACGGTGCGTGTGCCTCCTTCGTAGTCGTATCCCCAGATCGTCTCCAGAAGATATTCGCGCGTCAGCGCGCGGCCTGCGTTCTCCATCAGGTTTTCCAGAAGAGAGAATTCCTTATACGTGAGCGCGACGTCCCGTCCGCCGGCAAGGACGGCGTGCCTGCCGGTATCCACGGTCAGCTCGCCGCTGACAAGACGGTCCGTTTCCGCATGGAAGCCGCTTCTTCTAAGCAGCGCCTTGACGCGCGCCACGAGCTCCGCCATGCCGAACGGTTTTGCGATGTAATCATCCGCGCCGAGGTCGAGCCCGGCGACCTTGTCGTATTCCTCGCCCTTCGCGGTCACCATGATGATCGGGAGGGTGGCCGTGGCGGCGGAGGAACGGAGGTGCCTGAGTACGGACAGTCCGTCCTCGCCGGGCAGCATGATGTCCACCAGCGCGAGCGAGGGCTTCTCCTTCTGCACGGCGGCGAGAAACGAACTGGCATTGGGAAAGCCCCGTGCCGGCAGGCCGGTCTGGCCGAGCGTATAGACGACAAGCTCGCGGATGTTCGCGTCGTCCTCCACATAGTAGATCATAGCTCCGCTCCCTTGTGCACGCCCGTGATGGAGTACTCCGCCCATTCGGCGATGTTCTGCGCGTGGTCGCCGATGCGCTCGAAATACTTGGCGATCATGAGCAGGTCCACGGCCTGCTCGCCGTTGCCTGCGTCGCGCTGGATCAGAGCGATCAGCTCGCCCTTGATCACGTCGAACAGGTCGTCGATCACGTCGTCCATGGCGATAATCGTGCGCGCGAGCACGAGGTCCTTCTTCACGAACGCGTCGATGCTGCCGGAGACCATCCGGATCGCGGCGTCCGCCATCTGCGGCAGATGCTCGAGCGATTTGATATACGGCTTTCCGGCCAGATAGATCACGAGGCCGGAGATGTCCGCCGCCTGGTCGCCGATGCGCTCCATGTCCGTGATCATCTTCAGCGCGGCGGAGATCAGCCGCAGGTCCCGCGCGACGGGCTGCTGCTGCAGAAGGAGCTTGAGGCAGAGCGTTTCGATGTCGCGCTCCTTTTGATCGACCTCGTGGTCGAACGCGATGGCGTCGTTGGCGGCCTTCACGTCCTGATGGACGAGTGCTTCGCTGGCGGACTGGATCGCGTGCTCGATCAGGGCGCCCATCTCGAGCAGTTCGGTGTTCAATTGGCGCAGCTGTTCTTCAAACGTGATTCGCATTAACCGAACCTCCCCGTAATATAATCTTCGGTCCGCCGATCGTGCGGGATGCGGAACATCGTTTCCGTATCGCTGGATTCTACGACCTCGCCGAGCAGGAAAAAGGCCGTCCGGTCGGAGATGCGCGCCGCCTGCTGCATGTTGTGCGTCACGATAATTATAGTATAATTTTCCTTCAGCGTCACGCAAAGGTCCTCGATGCGGATTGTCGAGATCGGATCGAGCGCGCTCGTGGGTTCGTCCATGAGCAGGACCTCCGGTTCGACCGCCAGCGCGCGCGCGATGCAGAGCCGCTGCTGCTGGCCGCCGCTGAGCCCGAGCGCGTCCTTTTTGAGCCGGTCCCTGAGTTCGTCCCAGATTGCCGCGCTGCGCAGCGAGCGCTCCACGACGTCGTCGAGCTTCGCCCTGCCCCGCACGCCGTGCGTGCGCGGACCGAATGCGACGTTGTCGTACACGCTCATGGGGAACGGATTCGGTTTCTGAAACACCATGCCCACGCGCTTTCTCAGCAGCGTCACGTCCATTCCCCGGTAGATGTTCTCGCCGTCGAGCAGCACGCTTCCCGTGATGCGGCAGCCCTCGATGAGGTCGTTCATACGGTTGAGCGTGCGGAGAAGCGTGCTCTTGCCGCAGCCGCTCGGGCCGATGAACGCCGTGATCTCCCGCTCCGGGACGGAGAGGCCGACGTGCTTGAGCGCCTGAAACTCCCCGTAATACAGATCCAGATTCTCTATCGTAAACTTATCCATGATGCAGGCCGACCTTTCTTGCCAGAGCGGAGGAAAGCGCGTTGATGACGATCACGATCCCGAGCAGCACGACCGCCGTCGCGTACGTCTGATCCAGATACAGTCCCTCCTGCGAGAGCGCGTAGAGATGGACCGACAGTGTGCGCGCGGAATCCATGATCCCGGAAACGGTGTCGCTCGCCGTGCCCGCCGTGTAGATCAGAGCGGCCGTTTCGCCCACGATGCGCCCCACGCCGAGGATGACGCCCGCGAGAATGCCGGGCACCGCGTCCGGGAGCACCACGCGGAATATGGTGCGCAGGCGCCCCGCCCCGAGGCCGAAGCTGCCTTCGCGGTAGCTGTCCGGCACGCTTATAAGCGCCTCCTCGGAGGTGCGCAGAATCACCGGCAGGATCATGACGGAAAGCGTCAGCGCGCCGGAGAGCATGGAGAGCCCGAGCTTGAGCGCGTTGACGAAAAACAGCATGCCGAAGAGCCCGTACACGATGGAGGGGATGCCGGAGAGCGTTTCCGCGTTCATGCGCACGATGCGCACCAGCCGGCTCCCGCGCCGGGCATACTCCACGAGGTAGACGGCGGCGGACACCCCGAGCGGCACGGCGATGAGCAGCGAGAGCGTCGTCATGAGGATCGTATTCAGCAGCGCGGGCATTAAGGAGACGTTTTCGGAGTTATACCGCCATGCAAACAGGCTCCAGGTAAGATGTGGAACGCCCCGCACGACGATATACCCGATGATGAACAGCAGCGCGCCGAGCGTGATCAGCGCGGCAAGATAAACGGCTAACCGCGCGGCGGCGGCGAAAATCTTTGCGCGCTTCATGCTTTTTTCCTCCGTTTCGTAAGCGAGAACAGCAGGTTGATGACAAGGATGAACACAAACAGCACGACGGCCGTGGCGATGAGCGCCCCGCGGTGCAGGTCGGCGGAATAGCCCATCTCCATGACGATGTTGGTGGTCAGCGTGCGCACGCCCTGGAGCAGGCCCTGCGGCATTCTGGGCTGGTTGCCGGCTACCATGATCACCGCCATGGCCTCGCCGATCGCACGGCCGACGCCGAGGATGACGCTCGCCGTCACGCCGGATTTCGCCGCCGGGAGGACGATGGAGAACACCGCCCGCTCGTGCGTGGCGCCGAGCGCCAGCGCGCCTTCATAATAGGAGGGTTCCACGGCGTTGAGCGAGCTTTCGGAAACGGTGATGATCGTAGGCAGGATCATGATGCCGAGGATGACGCTCGCCGCGAGCATGCTGCCCCGGCCGCCGAGCAGCGGAACGACGACCATGAGCCCGAAAAAGCCGTATACGACCGACGGAATGCCGGCGAGAAGCTGCACGGCGGGTTTCATCGCCTTCACGATTCCGCGCGAGGCGAAGCGCGAAAGAAAGACAGCCGTCAAAAGCCCGATCGGGACGCCGATCGTCAGCGCGCCGGCGGTTACAAAACAGCTGCCGAGAATCATCGGCAGGATGCCGTAGATGTCGTTGCCGGGCCGCCAGGTGGTGCCGAGCAGAAACCGGAACACGCCGATCTTGGCCATGGCGGGCACGCCGTTTACCAGAAGGAACGCGGTAATCAGCAGAACCGCCAAGATACTGACGCAGGCGGCGGCGAGAAACAGAATTCCCGCCGCGCGTTCCCGCACTCGATTTTTGCCGCCGCCGTCCGCGCGGACGGCGGGTGTCTTTTCCTGTTTCATTCGATTCACATCATGCCGGCAGGCAGGTCACTGGACGTCCGCCCAGCTTGTCGTTTCGCCGACGTAGATCGAGCGGACCTGTTCGGCGGTCAGCCCGTCGATCGGGTTGGCGTTGTTTACGATGACCGCGATGCCGTCGATGGCTATGACGGTGGCGGACACGGCCTTCTCCGTCTCGCTGTCCTTGAGCTCGCGGGAGGCCATGCCGATGTCGCAGCTTCCGTCGATGGTCATGTTGATGCCGGTGCTGGAGTCGCTCTGCTGGATCTCGATGTCGGCGTTGGGATTGAGGGCGATATAGGCTTCCTTGAGTTTCTCCATGACGGGCGTCACGGACGAACTGCCTGCCACGACGACCTTGCCCGATACGGTGCTGCCGGCGAACGGCTGCGCATCCTCCACGCTCGCGATATAGTTGTTCTCTTCGATCACGGCCTGACCTTCCGCGCTGAGGATGAAGTCGATGAACGCCTGCGCCTGTTCGGAAACGGTCGCCTGCGTCACGATGTTAAACGGCCGGCAGATCTTGTATGTGCCGTTCTTGATGTTCTCAACGGTTGCGTCCGCGCCGTCGATACAAACCGCCTTGACGGTTTCGTTCAGCGAGCCGAGGGAGATGTAGCCGATCGCGTCCTCGTTGCCGGCTACGGTTTCGAGGACCACGGAGGTGCTGTTGACGATCTCCGCGTCCAGCGTGGTGTAGTCGACCTTATTCCCGTCGGCGTCCTTCTGCTCCACGCCGAAGAGCTCGATGAACGCGCCGCGCGTGCCGCTGCCGTCCTCGCGCGAGACGACGACGATGTCGCTTTCCGGATTGACCGCGGATGTTTCCGCCGTTTCGCCGGAGGACTGCGCCGTCTCCGGGGCGGTTGCGGACGAGCAGGCGGCCAGGCCCAGCGCCAGGATCGCCGCCGTCAGCAGCGGGAGAATGCTCTTCTTCAGTTTGATGTTCATGTTGACAACTCCTTTTTCTTCTTTTCTTTCTTTTTCTCTCATGACCCGAGCATAACCGACGTTTGTCCGGATCAAATACGGTTCAGATCAAATGTTTGTAAAATCTCGGCGAGCCGAAAAGAGCCGCCTGCCGGCGGCGAACTTGCATCTATGCGCGCTTTCCGCTATAATACGTTCGGTCGCAAAGACCGCCGATTGCGCCGGGAAACGCGCGGACGGGGACGGGAAGAAACCATGCGCACAAGCGACTTTTTTTACGAACTGCCCAAAGAGCTGATCGCTCAGACGCCGATCGCCGACCGGTCGGCCTCGCGTCTTCTGGTATACGACCGCGCGGACCGGTCGATACGGGACTGCGTGTTCTCCGAAATCCTGTCGTTCCTCGGGCCGAAGGACGTGCTTGTGCGCAACAATACCCGCGTGATCCCGGCGCGCCTGCTCGCGAAGCGCCGCGACGCGGAGGGTTCGATGGAATTCCTGCTGCTCAAGCGCACGGGGGAACGCACCTGGGAATGCCTCTCGCGGCCAGGGCGGCGCGCCAAGCCCGGCCGTGTCTACACGGTCAACGACGAACTTTCCGTCCGCGTGCTCGGCGAGGCGCCGGCGGAGGGCGGCAAAACGGTCGAACTGCTCTACGACGGGATCTTCGAGGAGGTGCTTGACCGCGCGGGCCAGGTGCCGCTGCCGCCGTATATCACGAAGCGGCTCGAGGATAAAAACCGCTATCAGACCGTCTACGCGCGCACGGACGGTTCGGCCGCCGCGCCGACGGCGGGCCTGCACTTTACGAACGAACTGCTGGAAAAAATATGCGCGAACGGGACGGACATCGTGGACGTTCTGCTGCACGTGGGGCTCGGCACCTTCCGCCCGGTCGGCGAGGAGAACATCGAGGACCATGTGATGCACGCCGAGTACATCGAGGTGACAAAGGCGGCGGCGGAGCGCATCAACCGCGCGAGGGAAAACGGCGGGCGCATCGTCGCCGTCGGAACGACGTCCGCGCGCACGCTTGAAAGCGCCGCGGACGAGAGCGGCGCGGTGCATGAAAAGACGGGCTGGACGGACATCTACATTACGCCGGGGTATCGCTTCCGCGCGGTGGACGCGCTGATTACGAACTTCCATCTGCCCGAGTCGACGCTTCTCATGCTCGTATCGGCCCTGATGGGGCGCGAGGAGGCGCTGCGCTGCTACGAGCACGCGATCGCGGAGCGGTACCGCTTCTTCAGCTTCGGGGACGCGATGCTCATTCTCTGAACGGCGCATGGAGCGGAAGGAACTGCAGGAGGACCGGATGGGCGATCCCTTTACATTTGAATGCGTTCACATCTGCGCGCAGTCGGGCGCGCGGCTCGGCGTGCTGCATACGCCGCACGGCGACATCGACACGCCCTGCTATATGCCCGTCGGCACGCAGGCGACCGTGAAGGCGATGGCGCCGCGCGACCTGCTCGACGTGGGCGCGAACATCATACTGTCCAACACGTACCATCTCTATCTTCGCCCGGGCCACCGGCTCGTCGAGGAGGCGGGCGGGCTGCACGCGTTCATGCGCTGGGAACGGCCGATCCTGACCGACAGCGGCGGCTATCAGGTGTTTTCCCTGGCCGGGATCAACGATATTCAGGAAGACGGCGTGCTCTTCCGCTCCCATATCGACGGCAGCCGGCACTTTTTTACGCCCGAGAAAGTCATGGAGATCGAGGAGGCGCTCGGCGCGGATATCGCCATGTGCTTCGACGAGTGCGCGCCGTTTCCGTCCGAGCGGAGCTACACGATCGCGGCGATGGAGCGCACGCACCGCTGGGCGGAACGATGCAGGCTGGCGCACGCGCGGACGGATCAGGCGCTGTTCGGCATCGTGCAGGGCGGCGTGCTGGCCGATCTGCGGATTCAAAGCGCGAAAACGATCGCCGGCATGGATTTCCCGGGCTACGGCATCGGCGGATTGAGCGTGGGCGAACCGAAACACGTGATGTACGAGATGCTCGAAACCATGATGCCGTATCTGCCGGCGGACAGGCCGCGCTACCTGATGGGCGTCGGCAGTCCGGACTGCCTGCTCGAAGGGGTGCTGCGCGGTGTGGACATGTTCGACTGCGTGCTGCAGACGCGCGCCGCGCGGAACGGCATGGCGCTCTCCCGGCACGGCAGGATGTCGCTGAAAAACGCGCGTTACGAGCATGACTTTGCGCCGCTCGAGGAAGGTTGCGACTGCTACTGCTGCAAAAACTTCACCCGCGCGTACCTTCGCCACCTTGTCAAGGAAAAGGAGATTCTCGGCGCGCAGCTGCTGACGACGCACAACCTGCGCTTCTCTTTGCGGCTGATGGAGGATGCGCGCAGGGCGATCCGGGAGGACCGTTTCGGCGATTTCGCCCGGGAACTGCTCGAGCAGGGAATCTACGCGGGCCACGACGCCGGGGGAGGACACGCTTGAAGACGATCGTCTGCCGAACGGAGGCCGAAACCGAAGCGCTGGGCGGAAGGCTTGCGGGGCTGCTCGCGGCGCCGGCGTTCGTCGCGCTCTACGGCGACCTCGGGGCGGGGAAGACCGCGCTGGTGCGCGGCATGGGCGAGGCGCTCGGCACAGGGGCCGTGCGCTCGCCGACGTTCACGATCGTGCAGGAATACCGGACGTCGCCGCGTCTGATCCACTTCGACGCATACCGCCTCTCCGGCGGGGACGAGCTCTATGCGATCGGGTTTGAGGATTATCTTGACGAAGACGCGCTGCTCGTGCTCGAGTGGGCCGGGCGCGTGCCGGAGGCGCTGCCGAAGGAACGGCTGGAGATCCGCATCGAGGGCAGCGGGGACGAACCGCGGACGATCCGCATGGAACCGCTGGGCGCAAGGTATGAAAGCGTGGTGGAAAAGCTGTGAATCTGCTTGCGATCGAAACCTCGGCGCGCGTTGCGACCGCGGCGCTGCTTCGCGACGGCGTATGTGCGCTGGAACTCGAGGCGGACGCGGAAAAACGGCACGCCGAGTCCTTTCCGCTCCTGATCGAGCGGCTCCTGCTGGAGGCGGATACCCCGCTGGAGGCGATCGACCTCTTTGCGGCGGACGTCGGGCCGGGGTCGTTCACGGGCGTGCGCATCGGGGTCAGCCTGATCAACGCCATGGCGTTCGCGCTGCAGCGGAAGATCGTTCCCGTGGACGCGCTGCTTGCGCTCTATACGGCGGCGAACGAGCCGGTTCGTCCCGTGTGCGCGATGCTCGACGCACGCAACGGCAACGCCTATGCCGCGCTCTACGAGGCGGGGCGCGCGCTCGCCGCGCCGGCCGCGGTTGAAATCGAGTCCTTCCTTCCGTCGCTGCCGCCGGGAACGCGGCTGGTCGGCGACGTGCGGACGGACGAGGTCTCGCTGCCGCGCGCGTCCGCGGTCGGGAAAGCCGCATACGGCATGACGGCGTTTGCCGCGCCGTCCGTCGAGCCGCTCTACCTGCGGCCGCCGCAGGCCGAGCGGATGCGGATGCAGCGCGAACGGGAGACGAAACCGTGAACGGGGAACGGATCCGCGGCATGACGCGACTGGACGTGCCGCGCGTGCACGAGATCGAGTGTGCGTGCTTCCGTTCGCCGTGGTCCAAGCTGTCGCTCTTCGGCGAACTGAGAAACGACGTTGCGCATTATCTCGTCTACGAGTCGGACGGCGTGCTCTGCGGCTACGCGGGCATGTGGGTGCTCTTCGACGAGGCGCACATGACGAACGTCGCCATTCTGGAGGAGTACCGCCGGAAGGGGCGCGCAAAACGGCTTATGCTGACCATGATGGAGCTTGCATCCGAACTGGGCGCGGAAAAGATGACGCTGGAGGTGCGCGAAAGCAATCTTATCGCGCAGCACCTGTATCAAACGCTGGATTTTTCGCAGAACGGCTATCGCCCGCGGTATTATGCCGATTCGGGCGAGGGCGCGCTGCTGCTGTGGAATATGAACATCAAAAAAACGATCGACAGGGAGAAACAGACCGATGAAACCGTATGAAACGTGGAAACAGATGGCCGAGACCGAACGGAACCAGACGGAGCACGACGCGTTCTGGAAGGCGTATTATGATAAGGAAGCGGAAGCGTACCGCGCGCTGCTCGCCGGACGCACCGGCAGACTGACGGGCACGTTCCATGCGCTCGCGGAGGCGTTTTCGATGACGGACGCGGAATTTGTGGGCTTTCTCGACGGGATCGATACGAGCCTTGTGCAGAGCGTCGACACGGAAACGCTCGAGGACGACGCCGCGCTCGATCTGACGGTCGATTTTGAAAAGCTGTTTTTCAATATGCACAAGGCAAAAGCGCCCTGGCTGTACGAACTCAGCGAATGGGACGGCGTGCTCGACGAGGAAAAGCGCCGCGAGATCACGAGGCGCTACCGCATGTCCGGCGTCTATGTGCGCGAGGGCGCGCGCGTCGGTCGGAACGATCCGTGCCCGTGCGGGAGCGGGAAAAAGTACAAGGCCTGCTGCGGAAAAAACGCGTAGGATCGCCGCCGGGACGGACGCGAAAGCCTTCGGTAAACGGGGACGGGAAGGCAAACTTTTTCCCGTTTTCCATTGACAGAAAACCTGCCCGTCGCTATAATTATGTTTCGGAACTCGCTGCCCTGCGCCTGTAGCTCAGCTGGATAGAGCAACGGCCTTCT
>CAZIQO010000007.1:0-45857 GCA_964541465.1 uncultured Oscillospiraceae bacterium | reverse complement strand
ATTGGCAGACGCGCACGGTTCAGGTCCGTGTGGGGTCACTCCCATGCAGGTTCAAGTCCTGTTTCCCGCACCACCCTAAAACGCCCTGAATCGGGGCGTTTTTACTTTTCGGCGTACTTTATGATAGACTGCGGCGAATTGAACGGCACAGAAAATGGCACGTGAGAACGAAGCGCCGCCCGTTTTACGGCGCTTCGCTTACAGTGATTCGCATTTTGTTTCTGCTCCCCGTTCTGGTATAATTTATTTGGACGCTTGCAGCAAAATATCCCATATGAGAGATGAAAAATGGAAAAGGTAAAACTAACGATTACTTGCGCAAAATGCCGATGCGGATATCATAAAGCTGGTGATATATTCATCGTCGAAGACCTGTGCCCGCCTCTGTGCCACGAGCTGTGGAATGTTATTTATCCTTCCGTCTATACGCTGTTGAACGGCGGAATTTTGGATAATGACGAGGCAAGGGCAAAATCCTTTGATGCAAAATGCCCGGACGACGGACGCGTATGCATACATGGCGAAGTCGTATCAAATTGATTCGGACCGTTATGGTAGTGCAATACTCGTTTGCCTGATGCCAAAAATCTTTATTTCATGCGGGTTCCTGTTTTTGTTTGCACGCATATTATTCTGCTTTTCGCTGTGCTGTTATAAATCAAATCGGCCAAATACATAGATAAACAGGGACTTATTGAGCAGATAGCCATCAAAAAATTGGTCTTAGGTAAATTATCGGAGGTTTCTGAATGAACAACATAATTAAGATTAGGAATGAAAAAGAAACAGATTATGAAAAAGTAGAAGAAATCACAAGGGAAGCTTTCTGGAATTTATATATTCCGGGATGCATTGAACACTATTTAGTTCACGTTATGCGGCCCCACAAAGATTTTCTGCCGGAGTTGGATCTGGTGATTGAGGTTGATAACCAGATCATCGGGAATATCATGTATACGAAAACAAAACTAATTGATGAATCTGGGGAAGGAAAAGACATCCTTACTTTCGGTCCGGTTTGCATTTTGCCAAGATATCAGAGAAAAGGGTACGGAAAACAACTCATGGCGTATTCTTTTGAACGGGCAGCCGCACTTGGTTATGATGTAATTGTAATATTTGGAAACCCGAATAATTATGTAAGCCATGGGTTTAAGAGCTGCAAAAAGTACAATGTCTGCCTTGAGAATGGGACATATCCGGCGGCAATGATGGTAAAAGAACTCAAACCAGATGTCTTGGACGGAAGAAAATGGGTTTATCATCAAAGTCCTGTATTTGAAATAGACGAACAAGAAGCTGAGCGCTTTGACGATGGTTTGGAAAGTCTGGAGAAAAAACACCAGCCAAGTCAGGAAGAATTTTATATTCACAGTCATTCTATTATACAGTGAGTTCCTTTAGTGGCATAAGGATAAACGACAACTTCCAATTGGCAGGTTCGTTCAGCGCATAGAGTGGTGCAATACTATTCGTTTGCGGGAAACCAGGAGAAGGTGCAATGCCGAAGATCATATGGGCGGGGTGCCGGAAGTGGGATGAGGATTACCCCGAAGAACCGATGCCCGAACATGCAGTCAAAATCAACAGCCCGGAACATCCGTTTCGCGCAGGAATGAAATACGCGCTCCCCCCTGTGCTTCTGTGCTTTGCCGTTCTGTTTATCAAGAAATGGATCTGCGGCGCGTTCCCGCTGGATCGGAGGTTCGTTTTTGCCGGGATCGTGGCAGGGCTGATTCTGGTTCCCGTACACGAATTGCTGCATGCCGTATGCTTTCCTGAAAATTCGACGGTTTATATCGGCTTATCGCCGGAAAAGTTCGCGGCGTTTGCGGTATGCCACTTCCCGCTCTCAAAACGCCGCTTTGTCGTGATGAGCTTGCTGCCAGCCGTGCTTGGAATCGTACCGCTGCTGTTATTCTGCGTTTTTCCGGTTTCATGGGGAATTGCCTCCGCCGTCTGCTGGCCGGCCGCGATGATCGGACTGGTTTCGCCGTATCCGGATTACATGGATGCGGTTCAGTTTCGTAAACAGGTGCCGGACGGCGCCTGGATACAAAGCGGGAACGACGGGTGGCACTGGTATCGCAAATCGTCCGAATCGCAGGAAGAAAGCATATTCTGAAGCGAATCGCGCGGCCGCAAACGGCTTGGCGTGCGGCAGGAATGCTCGCCCCCCTGTCCCGTTTTTAGTCTGCATATCCGAACTGATACCGGCATTTTCAAAGTGGTAAACCATATTAAATGGGATGGATGTCTTTTTATCGTGCGCCGGTTCATGATATGATAATTTATATCCGATCATACCGGCTTGCCGGACAGCCGGCTGCTGCCCACGCGCCGCGGCCAGCCGGCTGCTGCCGCATACTTACCGAAACATGGAGAGGTAAAATGTATCAGAGGTTATTGAACCGCAGCGACGACTGGCTGAAATACGCGATCGAAGCACACCTGCGCCGAAAGCCTGCGAACGAACTGGCCGCGCTCAGGGAAGCGGCGCTGGCGGACGACCGGATCCAAGGATATCTTCGCGACGTCGCCGATTTTCACGGGACGCTGGTAACGAATCACAAAAATCCGGTCCTGCCGATCCACAAACTGCTGTTTTTGCTGGATCTCGGATTCGGCACGGAAACCGCGGAGATCAAAACGGCGGTCGGCGAAATCCTGAAGCACCGGGACGGAAACGGCGTGTACCAGTCGATGACGAATGTTCCGGAGCGTTACGGCGGAGCCGGCACGGACGTGTTCAGCTGGTGCCTGTGCGACGCGCCCCTTCTGCTGCTTGCCTTATGCAAGGCGGGCGCGGACTACCATCGGCAGATCAAACCCGGCGTCGATTATCTGGTTTCTCTCTGCCGTGACAACGGGTTTCCATGCGCCGTTTCCCCGGAGCTCGGGAGATTCCGGGGGCCGGGCAGGAAAGAAGACTGCTGCCCGTATGCGACGCTGATCATGGCCGATCTTCTTTCCCATACGCCGGATTACCGGGATTCCTTCGCCGCGGTCGCCGCCGCAGAGGCGCTTTTGTCGCTTTGGGAAAACAGCCTGAGCCGGCATCCTTATATGTTTTATATGGGGACGGACTTTCGAAAGCTGAAAGCCCCATCATGCTGGTATGACATCGTCAGCGTAGCCGGTGTTCTGAGGAGGTATCCCTTTGCAAAAAAAGATCCGCGTTACCGCGAGATGATCGATCTGATCAGGGCGAAACAGGACGCGGACGGCTTTTTTACACCAGAATCGGTATACAGGAAGCTGCAGGACTGGGATTTTGGTCAGAAAAGGGAACCTTCCCCCTATCTGACCTACCTCTGCCTCCGCATTCTGGAACGCTCGGAGACGCTCTCCATGAACTAACCAAATTCGGGGCAGACAGCCTGCCGTTTACAACCAAATGCAATCGCTTTCATCCAACGGCGGATGAAAGCGATTGTTTCCGTCCAGCAACAAATAGTTTTATAATTTACAGACAGTAAAATGATGAACAGCGGTGCGAGTTGACATATTTTAATGAACTTGATATGCTGTTTTTGTCGGTTAATTCCAGTGGAAAGACTATTTGCGGCTGTAAATGCGGTCGGTATGCTTGCGTGTATCAACCGCAGCGGGGCCGACGCGGCGCGTCGGCCCCGCCGGGAAGCCAATCTTTGTTTCTGATTGCGGCATGCTTGCAAAATGACAGGTGGTCAACTGTTCAGGATTCAAAAGAATCCTGTATAAGGAAACGGTGATATGAAATGGAGCAGAACCCCAGGGGCCCCTTATTTGAAATATTTTTGGAACAACTGCCGGAAGGGGTCATTCTCTGCGACGAGGCGTGGAACATCGTATATGTGAATCCCTCCGCCGAAGCGATCCGAAACATCAGAGAAGAAGAAAAACTCGGCAGTAACATTCTGGATTGCCATAAGGAAGAGAGCCGTGAAAAAGTAGCGCGCGCCCTGGACCATATAAAAGTAAAAAAAGGCGCGAATTTCCACCGTACCGTTTTCGATCAGAACAACCAGAAGATCTATCGAAACACTTATGCCCCGCTCTGCGATCGGAACGACGGTCTGAAAGGTCTTGCCATTGTTTCCAGGGATATCACCAAGGAACGGGACCTGGAGGGAAAGCGCGTACAGGAAGCAAGAAAGCAGGAGATTGCAATTGCAAACCTGCAGTCGCAGTATCAGGGCATCCTCATGGCGGCGATGGAGATGCTCAGCAACGTTATGGAGGCGAAGGACGTCCATACGGACGGGCATTCGAAACGTGTCACAAAGTATGCGACGGATTTTTACGAGCACGTATTCGGATTGGACAATACGTATTACGATATTGAATTCGCCGCGAAGCTGCACGATATCGGGAAGATCTGCATCCCCGATCACATCATCCAGAAGCCAGGCAAACTGACCGACGAAGAATTAAAAGTGGTTCGGAAGCACCCTTCCATCGCGGCGAACCTGGTGGCGAAGATTGACCCCGGCAGCCGGATCACGCCGTATATCCGCTATCACCATGAACGATACGACGGCGCGGGATACCCGGAGGGTTTAGCCGGCGAAAAAATCCCGCTGGGCGCAAGGATTATTTCGCTTGCGGACAGTTTTGACGCGATGCGTACCGACCGTCCGTACCGCAAGGGGCTGTCCGCCGCCGAATGCGTCCGGGAGATCACCGATCACGCCGGCACGCAGTTCGATCCCGCATTGGCGAAGGAGTTCTGCGAACTGATTCGCACCGGAAGCATCGACTGAACCGTGCGGCCCGGTTTAACCCGGCGGGCCGGCGCGTTTTCTTCAGCGTGGCCGAAAAGAAATAAAATGCAACTTTTTTCTCCGGCTTCCTTGCTTTATAATGGTCTGAGGGAAAGCCGGTGAACAGCCTTGGATATCGATCATATCTGGATCCTGATCTGCGCCTGCTTCGTCTTCTTCATGCAGGCGGGTTTCGTCTGCTATGAAGTCGGGTTTGTGCAGTCGAAGAATGTGATCAGCGTGGCGATGGAGAATATCATCTCCTTCGTCGTTGCGTCCCTTTCCTTTTATTTTATCGGCTTCGCGTTCATGTACGGGCTGAGCTGGTGCGGCCTGATCGGCACGAACCATATCATGCTGTTCAATCTGAAAAACAATTACGACTATATCTTCATCTTCTATGAACTGATGTTTGCCGCCACGTCGGTCACCATCTTTTCCGGGAGCATGTCGGAACGAACGAAGCTGAGGGCGCTCGTGATCGCCGCGATCGTCGTCGGCGCGGTTGTATACCCGATCTTCGGGCACTGGGTCTGGGGCGACACCTATATCGGTCAAACGACCTTCCTCTCGAAGCTCGGGTATATGGACTTTGCGGGAGCCACCGTCGTCCATGCGACGGCGGGCTGGATCGCGCTGGCCGGGATCATTGTCGTGGGACCGCGAAAGGACCGGTTCGATCAGGACGGCAGGCCCCGAAGGCTCGGCAGGTCCAATATACCGTTTGCAACGCTCGGAACGTTTATCCTGTGGTTCAGCTGGTTTGGGTTCAACGGCGGCAGCCTGCTGGAATTCGACGACAGGATCGGCCTGATCCTCCTGAACACCAACATCGCGGCGTCGGCCGGCGTCGTGGGGGCGCTGATCGCCACCCGCCTGTTTGCAAAAGGGCAGAGCTACATGGAGGCCATCTTCAACGGCGCGCTCGGGGGCCTGGTTGCCATTACGGCCGGTTCCGATATCCTCACGCCGTTCCAGTCGGTTTTCGTGGGCCTCATCACCGGGGCGGCCGTGACGATGGGCAGTTTGCTTCTGCTGAAGCTGAAGATCGACGACGCCGTCAACGCCGTGCCGATCCATGCGTTCGGCGGCGCCTGCGGCGCCATTCTTTGCGTCCTCTTCGCCGCGCCAGAAAATCTAAGGCTCGCGTCCAAATTCCAGCAGGTGCTGGTGCAACTTTTCGGCGTGGCGGTCAATTTCGCGTGGGCGTTCGGCATCGGCCTTCTCATCTTCCTGCTCATCAACAGGACCATCGGACTTCGGGTTTCGGAGGAAGAGGAAGAAAAGGGACTGAACATCGCCGAATTCTCCGATATCTATTCCTGGTATCAAAAGCTCGTGCAGGAGCATTATGAAAACCTGACGCAGGATCTGAACCAGACCATCGAGATGCAGAACGCCGAACTGAAGCGTCAGGCCAACATGCTCGCCGTTACGCAGGAACGGGAGCGGGAAAAGATCGCCCGCGACCTTCACGACGGAGTCGGGCAGTCGCTTGTCGCTTTAAAAATCAACCTTGGCCTGATCAAAAAACAATCGAAGGACGAGGCGCAGATCAGCCAGATGGACAAGACCATCAAGCTTGCGGAACATACGATCGAGGAGATCCGAAACGTCATCTACAACCTGAAGCCTGTCGAGCTGACCCGGGACGGGCTCTCGAAGAGCATAAGACATTTGTGCGACACGCTGCATGAACTCAGCGGCATCGAATTTCAATGCGATATCATGAACGATCTTCCGGAGTGGAACGAAACCGAGCAGCTGAACATCTACCGGATCATGCAGGAGTGCCTGACGAATGTCATCAAGCATTCCGGCGCGACGAAGACGGAGATCGACATCTTCTCGCCGAACGAACGGCTGTTTGTCGTAAGCATCACGGACAACGGCGTTGGATTCGACAGCGCAGGCGTGCATGCCGGCTTCGGGCTGGCAACGATCCGGGAACGGGCGGCCATGCTGAACGCAAAGATACGGATCGTGAGCGGCGAAGGGCATGGAACAAGGGTGATTCTGGAGGTCCCGTATGAAAAAAATTAAGATACTGATCGCCGAGGACCATACGATCCTCAGACAGTCCCTCGTGATTCTCCTTTCCCAGCAGGAGGATATCGAGGTGATCGGAGAGGCTTCGGGCGGGCAGGAGGCGTACCGGAAGATCGTGAAGCTGCGCCCCGATATCGCCATCCTCGACATCTCCATTCCACAGCTCAACGGGATCGATCTGGCGGCGAAGCTCAGGCAGGAAGCCGTGGATATCAAAATCATCATTCTGACCATGCATAAATCGGAGGATTTTGTAACGGCGGCCCTTCGCGCGGGCGTCCGGGGGTATGTCCTCAAGGATAACGCGCTGGAGGAGCTGATCGAATGCATCGAAAGCGTTTCGAACGGCAACGTCTATCTATCGCAGAGCGTGACCCGGATGGTCGTCGACGGATTCATCAAGAGCGTCCCGGACGACGCTTCGAAGGAGGAGGCAATCTCCGTGAGGGAACGGGAGATCCTGCAGCTCCTCGCCGAGGGGAAATCCAATAAGGATATCTCCGAACTCCTGAATCTGAGCATTAAAACGGTAGAGACGCACCGAAACAACATCATGCACAAGCTGGGGCTGAAGAACGTCGCCAGCCTTGTGCTGTACGCCGTGCGAAACCATATCATCGAGCCGTGACCGATCGGCTGACCTAAAACAAAACAAATCAAAAATACGGTGTTATTCGCAGCAGAATACAAGATTTCCTGTATGCCATTTTTGCGCGCGTTCCGATAACATCAGAACCGGTGCAGAGATGGGGCGTTCGATGGGAGGACGGATTTACCGGATTCATCCCGCGCAGGGTGCGCGGCAGACAGATAGATTCTTTCTCGCTTTTTTCTCCTTTTCGTATGCGTCTCCATCCCGATTCGGCATGAACGGCAGTTATCTGCGATGCGGCCCGCATGGTTCGGGCGGCGTCTTTTCCGGCGGGCCGGCGCGTATGAAACATGACGAACCGCTGCACTGCGCATCTTAATCCTGTCATTTCAATATTGCAAGGAGGATATGGTATGAACGCAGTGAATTCCGGCGATATCGCCTGGATGCTCACCTCTTCCGCACTGGTGCTGATTATGACCCCCGGTCTCGCATTTTTCTACGGCGGCATGGTGAAACGAAAAAATACGGTGAACACCATGATGTCGTCCGCCTTCATCATGGGGCTTGCGTCGATTCTGTGGGTGCTGATCGGCTTTACGCTTTCCTTCAGCGGGGGAAGCGGCGGGTTCCTGGGCAATCTGAACTGGTTCGGCATGCGCCTGACGGAAGGCTCCGCGGCAGCGGACTATGCGCCAACCACGGTCTGCTTCGCCATCTTTCAGATGATGTTCGCCATCATCACGCCGGCGCTGATCACCGGAGCGGTCGTGGAACGGATGCGTTTTTCGGCGCTGTTCATCTTTATCGGGCTCTGGTCCGTCCTCGTGTATTATCCGCTTGCGCACATGGTATGGGGCGGCGGGTTCCTGGCGAAACTTGGCGCCATCGACTTTGCGGGCGGCACCGTCGTGCATATCAGCGCCGGCGTGAGCGCGCTGGTGGCCGCACTGGTGCTTGGAAAGCGCAAAAGTTACGGCAAGGGTACCGAGCGGCCGCATAACATCCCGTTTGTATTTCTCGGCGCGGCGCTGCTGTGGTTCGGCTGGTTCGGGTTCAACGCCGGGAGCGCGGGAGCCGCCAATTCCCTCGCCGTGCACGCCTTCCTCACCACCAACACCGCCTGCGCCGCGGCCATGCTGTCCTGGATGCTGATTGAGAAGATCAAAAACAACAAGCCCACGCTGGTGGGCGCTTCCACCGGCGCGGTAATCGGCCTGGTGGCCATCACGCCGGGCGCGGGCTACGTGCCGATCTGGGCTTCGATCGTCATCGGCGCGCTGGTCAGCCCCATCTGCTACTATTTCATGGCTTTCGTAAAGCCGAAATTCGGCTACGACGATTCGCTGGACGCCTTCGGCTGCCACGGCATCGGCGGCATCTGGGGCGCGATTGCAACCGGGCTCTTTGCGATGAAGGGCTTTAATCCCGATTCGTCGCTGGACGCGGTGCAGTGGAACGGACTCGTTTTCGGTCAGTGGCAGCTCTTTGTGCGTCAGCTGGCGGCGGTCGGCATCACGATCGTGGTCGCGGTCGTCGGCACGCTGATCGCCCTGTGGATTGCAAAGCTCTGCACCAAGGGACTCCGGGTGTCGGCGGAAGAGGAGGACGCAGGACTCGACCTGATCGAGCATGGCGAAGCCGCATATTTCGACGACAAAGCATAACCGATTTCCTGACCAAATGCATAGTGCGCGGGTTTTCAGGATTGCGCTTCGGAACGTCCGCGCCGCCGTCGGAGCCGCTTATAAAACGGCTCCGACCTTATTCTCGTCTGTTTTCCCTTCCCCCCGGTCCCTGCGACCGGCTTTCCTATATGCGGATTCTCCCCGGGCATGTTGCGTCCGCTGTCCGATACGGTATAATAGGACTGTCAACAAAGGCGGATAAACGAGAATCGGGCGAGGTGAAACGCATGCCGCAGCTGGAAAAGGGCGGGAAATTCATATTCGGCAAATCGCTGATCCGGGAAGGTTTTCTGATCCGGCTGCCGCCGCAGGCGGTGGAGGAGTACGACATTTCTTCGGAAGGAAGCGTATATCTCTTTACCGGCAGCAAGAGCACGGGCGGCTTCTGCGTTACGCGAAGAGGGCTGCTGTACCCCTCGAAGATCGGCAATATCCTGAAGGACACGCCCGCGCTGCTGCATTACGAATTGCCGGAGGGCGAATGGATTCCCTACAAGGGGCGCCGCTACTGCTGGGCCCGGATTTCGCCGGACGGCGAAATCCGTCTGCCGGAGCAGACGGCCGCGGTTCTGCAGGTTGAACAGGGAATGGAGCTTCTCTCCATCAGGAGCAGCAACATCGCCTTTACGATGGGCGCCAAGGGGCCGCTGATCGAAAAGGCGAACCGCTATGACGGCGTGATCGAACTGTTTTAGTCTGCTATGGCCAACCGGCATCGGCTTTGCGCCGGCCTGCGGGCGAACTGCATACGATCCATGACGGGTGAAAAAACATGTGGGAGGCGATATGCCGTGAGTAAATTTAACGCGCTCTGGGAGTACGTTCGTCAAAGCGGAAGTCCGTCGGTCAAACTTACGTTCGCGGAGATTCATGCCGTCATCGGCATGGAGATCGACCATTCCTTTCTGAACTACAAGAAAGAGCTCGAACAATACGGATATCGGGTCTGGAAGATCTCCTTGAAGGAGCAGACCGTTCTGTTCCAGCGGATGGAGCTAAAATCCTGAACTGAACCGCGCCTGAGCAGCGCGTCTTTGCCCGCTGAAATAATATTCGATTCGGAACGGCAATGCGCCGCCCCCCAAAATCCGGCGGGACTGCGGAGCAGCCGGAGAATTTCGACGTCGATTGACAGAAACACACGCGCAACATATAATAACGCAGAGAATCAACAAACCGCGTTCGGGATGTTTAATACCGGAGGACGTTCGATGGAGCACGTTTTTCACCGATTCGATATGCTGGAGCATCCAAGGCGTCAGGGGCTGCGAATACTCGCGTGGGCGATCAGTTTTCCAGCGGTATGGCGCCACGGCGTAAGAATCACAAAGGTGCGCATGGAGGGGGTTAAGCCCCCCTATCTTCTTCTGTGCAACCACAACGCATTCATGGATTTCAAGGTGACGACCGCCGCCGTGTTTCCGCACCGCGCAAACTATGTGGTCGCCATCGACGGGTTCACGGCCCCCAGCCGGGGGGGATTCAAAAGCCGGGAGGCGCTCCTCCGCCGGGTCGGCTGCATCTGCAAACGAAAGTTTACAAACGACGCGGTCGTCGTGCGTCAGCTCAACCGCGTGATCAAGAACGGCGATATCGCGGTTCTCTACCCCGAGGCGCGCTATTCGCTCTGCGGAACGACCGCCGTGCTGCCGGACTCGCTGGGGAAGCTCTGTAAGCTCCTCAGGGTCCCCGTCGTGACGCTGATCATGAGCGGGCACCATGTCAATTCGCCCTTCTGGAATCTGCGCGACCGCGGCGTGGCGCACACGGAGGCCGTCATGACGCAGCTCTTTACGGCGGACGAGCTCGCCGCGGCGGACACCGCGGACATCAACGGGCGCATCGCCAACGCGTTCCATTACGACGACTTTGCCTGGCAGAAGCTGCGCGGCATCCGCACGCACTATAAAAAGCGTGCCGAGGGGCTGGACAGGGTGCTGTATCAGTGTCCCGCCTGCAAAGCGGAATTTCGCATGTCCTCGGAGGGGACAAGGCTTCGCTGCGACGCCTGCGGCAAAAGCTGGACCATGAGCGAATACGGCACGCTTTCCGCCGATTCGGGCGAAACGGAATTTTCGCATGTCCCCGACTGGTATGAGTGGGAGCGCGGAAACGTGCGCCGCGAGGTGGAGAGCGGAACCTACGCCGTCACCTGCCCCGTGCATGTAAAGTCGCTTCCGAACGCGGACGGTTATATCAGCCTCGGCGACGGGACCATGACGCACGACCGAAACGGATTTTCGGTGCATGTGTCCGGCCCGTACGGCGATTTCGAGATGATCAAGCCCGTGCAGTCGCTCTACTCGTGCCATATCGAATATAACTATCTCGGCAAATACGGCGACTGCGTCGATCTTAACACGCTGGATGATACCTGGTACTGCTACCCGTACGGCTGCGAATTCTCCGTTACAAAGTTTGCGCTCGCAACGGAGGAGCTGTACCGGTGGGACAAGAAAAAATCGGCGGAGACTGGCGGCGAAACCACGCAGAACTGACCGCCTGAAAATGCCAAAGCGCCGGACGCGTGTTATGACCGCCCGGCGCTTTGCTTTACCATTTCTATTTCAAAGATCGTGTCGTTCAGCCTGCGGACGCGGCCGGTGGATGAAAAGCTGTGCCTTTCATAGAGCCGTTTTGCCGAAGGATTGACGTTCAGCACCCATAACACCGGATCGCCCGCGCATTGCGAAACGGCAAACAGCAGCAGTCTGGTTCCGTATCCCCTGCCCTGCCGCTCCGGGAGCACATACAGATTTTCGATGACGCTTCCATCGACCGAGACAATGCCGACAGGCGCATCCTCCGACAAAAGGAACAGCCGTTTCCCCTTCTCCATTTCGCCGAGCAGAAACGACGCCTGCCGTTCGGGCGTGTGCCGCTCGACGAACGCCGGATCGCAGAAGGACCGGTGCGATTCCTTCCAGGTAATCGAATGCACATACGCCGCGTCGGAGAGGTTTTCTTTTGTTACGGGAACAATCATATTCATCTGAAAATGAAACGCAGGCCCGACGAAACAAAAGGGCCTGCGCAATCCAATTTGGTACCCAGTAGGGGAGTCGAACCCCTGTCGCCGCCGTGAGAGGGCGGCGTCCTAGGCCACTAGACGAACTGGGCGTAAATGCGACCGCAGGCATTATGATACCGAAAAGTGCAGTTTGTGTCAAGTGCTGATTTGTCGATTTCGGGCGAAAATCGGAACGGCCCGCATCCTTTTCGCGGCGGATCGGCGGCACTGGAAAAGCCGCGCTGAAAAACGCGCTGGTTGTTTATACGGCCGATGTGGATCGGATTCGCGCGGTATGATCCACGTGCGCCGCACTGCGATACCGGGCCGCATTTTGTACAGCGGCCCGGCATACTGCAAAACGCGCAGTGCGCGCGTCAGATCTCGTCGATCCGCACGGGGCGATGCTCGGCGAGCGACTTCTTGCAGGCAAGCCCGATCCGGATCGTCATGCGACCGTCGTTTACGCCCACCTCCGGCTCGGTGTCCTTCTCGATGCAGTCGATGAACGAGCGCACCTCGTCCTGATAGGAGGTCATATACCGTTCGAGGAAGAACCAGAGCGGCTTTTCCGCCGTAACGCCGTCCACCGTGGAGAGCACGGCCGTCGAGGGCAGATCGTTTGCGTTCTGCACGCTGCCCTTTGAGCCGAACACCTCTGCGCGCTGGTCGTAGCCGTAGACGGCTTTGCGGGAGTTGTCGATCAGCGCGAGCGCGCCGTTCGCCATGCGCGCGGAGACCGTTGCGGTGTCCACGTCGCCTTCCTTGCCGATCTCGGGGTCGATCAGCACCGCACCGAGCGCGTAGACCTCCTCCACCTCGCTGCCGGAAAGGAAGCGGATCATATCGAGGTCGTGGATCATCATGTCGAGGAACAGCCCGCCGGACGATTTGACGTAGCCCGCCGGCGGCGGCTCGGGATCGCGCGAGCTGACGCGGACGAACTGCACGTCGCCGACCTTCCCGTCGTCCACGGCCTTCTTGAGCGCGCGGAAATTATGGTCGAACCGGCGGTTGAAGCCGACCTGGTATTTGAGCGGTTTCTTGGCCGCCTTCAGAGCGGCTTCGACCGCGTCGATCTTTGCGAGGTCATGGTCGATGGGCTTTTCGCAGAACACATGCTTGCCCGCTTCGATCGCCTCGATGGAGAGCTTGGAATGCGTGTCCGTAGACGAGCAGACCAGCACCGCGTCAATCTTTCTGTCGTCCAGAATACGTCGATAGTCGCGGTAGATATGCTCGATGCCGAAGCCCTTCGCCATTGCCTCCGCCGATTCGCTCATGTACGGATCGGCTATGGCGCGGATGTTCGCGTTCGGCACGCCCGTCAGGATGCTGCGCGCATGCACCTGACCGATGCGCCCCGCGCCGATGATGCCGACTTGAATCATAGTGATTTCCTTCCCTTTCCGTCGTTATTCTATTTTTTCGCTAAAATTTTCTCCGCGTTTCGTACGGCGCCGAGAAGCGCGTCGCCCTCGCACGAAAGCACATGCTCGCGCGAAGGAACGCACAGCGTTTCCAGCGCAAACGGTCCGCGGTATCCCGCTTTTAAAATTGCCGCGAGAACGTCTGGGAAATCGATTGTTCCCTCCCCCGGCAGCCCGCGGTGCGAATCCGCAATATGCACGTTTGTGATCCGCTTCCCCGCCTCCGCGATCGCCTCCTGCATGCCGCCGTCCTCGAGGTTGGAATGATACGTATCGTACAGGATCCCGACGCTTTCCGGCTCTCCGATCGAGCGGATGAAGTCCGCAACCTCGCGCACCGTATGCAGAAACGTCGTTTCCGCACGGTTGATCGGCTCGATCTGGAGCAGCACGCCGGATTGATCCGCCAGCTCCGCAAGCGGCAGCATCGCTTCTTTCAGAAGGCGGAGCGACTTCTCCGCCGGCTGATCCGGCTTTCCGCGCAGCAGCCCGATCGTAACGCCGGGCCGTCCGATTTTTTTGGAAAGCGCAATATGTCCGCGCACGACGTCCATCGCGCGCTCGCGGATCTGCTTTTCGTCCGACGCAAGAAAAAGTCCCTCGCGCCCGAAAATCTGGCCCGTGGAGATCGTCGTGAGGCCGAGCGAATTCTTCTCCGCCTCGCGGTTCAGCTCGTCCGCGTCGATCCGGCCCGGATAGGCGACCGCGATCTCGGCGCCGGTAAAGCCCTTCTTCTTCAGATCGGCGAATGCGGATTTCCAGTCCGGCGCTGCGTAGGGAGAAAAGACGGTGTCGTACTGCAGCGGCACGGTCTGCGACAAAACGTTCATCTGCGTATCCTTTCCGATGCGCCCCGGCGCGCGCTGGTTCGGCCGCCGCGGCCTGATTGTTCGAATGAAGGGCCGCCGCCAGAGGCGGCGGCCCGTTGGTCCTGTTTCCGGTCAGCCCCGGATCAGTCGATGAAGATACCGCGGCGGGACAGCTCGTGGATGCTCTTCCACCCTTCGCTCTGCGGCTCGCGCAGGCAGGGCTCGATCTCCTCGTAAGGACGGAGGCTGAACTTGGTCGGATCCGGCACCTTCCCGGCGGGATACTTCTCGATGATATCCTCGCACATGCAGGTCAGGTACTCGCAGATCGCGGCGATTGCGCGCTTGACGCGGCGCGGGTCGGCCCTGGTCGGCTTCCCGACAACGCCTTCCGGCGTGCCGTACCGCTCGATCCAAGCGTTGCCTTCCATCTCCTGCCAGCGGTTCGGCCTGTGGAACGAGTCCACCGAACCGTCGAAGAAGCCTTCCTGCAGGAAGCCGAAGTTCTTCGGCGTGGCGTCCACGCAGACGCTCATGTCCACCATCTCGGGGAACATCAGCAGCGCGGCGCTCGTTTCGGATTCGTCCGCATGCACGAACGGCGTGGTCACAAAGTCCGGACGCTCGTCGCCCAGCGGATAGAAGAACTCGCGCACGGCGCGGTGCCATTCGACCACGCATGCAAACGCCGGCAGCTGGTAGCGCTTGAAGAACTCCTGAATGGAGCTTTCCAGCATCCAGTCCTGGCCGTGGTTGTTGACCAGGATGATCTTGCGGAAACCATCGTCCCAGAGGCCCGCCATGACGTCGGTGAGCGTGTTGATGATCGTGTTTTCGGAGATCATCACGGTGCCGGGCATGCCGAGGTGATGGTAGGGATGTCCGCCGTAGTTCATCGGCGGGAACGCGAGCGACACTTCGTGGCCGAGTTTCTTCGTCTTGCGGCGGACGGCCTCGCAGATGAACTGCACCATGAAGGTGTCCAGACCGGAGCAGTTCTGCGCGCCGTGGTTCTCCGTGCTGCCGACCGGTACGAGCACGATGTCGTTCTTCCTGCGCTTTTCGATCAGCTTCGCGCGGGGGGTATTCTGAATATAGGTGCCGGCAACGCCCATTTCGAGCGGAGTGCCGATGCCGTAATCGTCCAGAATCGCCTGGATTTCCTTTTCGGACGCATCCCAGATGCGCTTCTTCAGGCGGCCGACCTTGTTATCTTCAAAGAAGATATTCGGGTAATCCGTGGTCAGGAATTTCTCGTAAGCCATTTTTCTACCTCACAGTCAGTCCATAATGCAGGTGATCTTCATGTTCTTGCGGTCCTTCTGGAGAGCAATGATGTTCTCCGGGACCTCGTCGAGTTTGATCCTCTTGGTGATCATGGGCAGCATATCCATGCCGGACGCCATGCTGGAGATCACGCGCGGGAACGTGCCGTGTCCGCTATGGCCCTGCGAGCCGACGATGCGCGCGCGGCGCACCTGCAGCACTTCGCCGGTGACGGGCATCTTCGCTTCGGCGCGCGCCACGACGACGACCGTCGCGTTCAGCGTGCGGCCTTCCCAGATGCACTGCTCGATGCCGGGGTACACGACCGTCGGCAGGCCGGTCGCTTCCAGATAGAGGCTCGCGCCCATGCCGTCGGTGAGACGCAGCACTTCTTCGGCGAAATTGACCTTCGACGGATTGATCACGTGATCCGCGCCCATCTTCACCGCGAGCGCAGCGCGCTCGGGCTGCGGCTCGGAGACGATCACGGTCGCGCCGCCCATGCGCTTGAGTTCGCGGCAGGCTGCCAGACCGACCGGGCCGGTGCCGCAGATAACAACGTTGTCGCCCGGGCGGACGCCGCCGCCGCGCTCGATGACCGCGTTGTAGCCGACCGAGCAGGGCTCCACGAGCGAACCGGCCAGGAAGACGTCCTCTTCCTTGGAATACATGCGGCGGAGGGGCTCAAGGCTCCACAGGCAGCGGTCCGGCAGTACGATGTACTCGCAGAACGCGCCGTTTACGTTGAAGCCGATCTCGTCGAGCCGCTCGCAGTGATTCGGCCAGCCGTCCGCGCAGGGTTTGCACGAACCGCACCAGAGCATCTCCTCGGCGCAGACGATCTCGCCGCCCACGAAGGCCTTGTTCGTCGTCTTGTCCTTTGCGCCGGGGCCGCACTTGACCACGACGCCGGAAAGCTCATGGCCGAGGATGCACGGGAAGCCCGTGAGGCCCGGATAGAAGATGTATCCGTCGTCCTTTGCCTGCGCCATATGAACGTCGCTGCCGCAGATACCGCAGGCCTTTACCTTGATCAGCACCTGACCCGGACCGGGTTCCGGAACGTCGTACTCGTCGATCGTCAGATACGGATCCTTCCAGACCTGAGAGCCCAGATACGTCTGCACATGATCGATATCCTTTGCGCCGAGTTTGAATCCCGGTTTCGGCGCCCAGGTCGCATGCAGTGTTACGCCTCTCATTTTCTTTGCCATGTTGTTTACCTCTTTCTGATATATTTGGTATATACTCCCCCCGCAGGGACTTACCCGATCGTTCAGCGCGAAAGCTTCTTTCCGGTCACGAGCTCGATATGTCGCCCGATGTGCCGGTAGAGCGCCTCCGCGTACGCCTCCCGTTCGCTGCGCCAGAACGCGTACAGCCGCTTTTTCAGGGAAGGCGAGGCAAGCAGGAAACCGTAGGTGATATGGATGAGCTGCCGCGAATCGTCCTGATCGAAGAGCGAAGGAAGCTGCTCGTCGGTCAGTGAAGACAGCGGCGGAATGTTGGCAAGGTTTGTCGTGACGTGATAGTACTTCGACGCGCTCTCAAACGATTGGAGCGCGAGCGCGTGCGCCTCGCGGTAGAGCGCGGGGTCCTTTTCGGCGACGATGCGCATGGCTTCCAGCCAGTTCGTGCCGGCCGTCTTGAGGTGGAAGCGGCCCTCGGTATATTTGCCGATAAGCGGGAAAACGGAGAACTTGTCCGAACCAGAATGGATGGAAAGTTTATAGCCGAACCGCCGCGCGATCTCGCAGTGCGCGCGCAGTTCCTGCTCGAACCGTCCGATATCGCCGCGGTAATCCACGCCCTTCTGGAACTCGCCCGTGAAACGCGGCGCGAGCGTCTGCAGCCGCACGCCGAGCCGATACAGCTCCGCTGCGACGAAATAATGCTGCTCGGGCGTGGTTGGCGTCTCCGTTTCGTCGATGGAGATCTCAAAATCCGCCCTGCCGCTTTTGCCTGCAAAGAATTCGCCGCAGATGGATGCGGCAAACGCGATCGCATCCCCGTAGATGAAGCGCGCGTCCTGAAGCGTTTCGTCCGAAAAGTGCAGCGTCACCTCGCCGAGTTTCAGCTCTTCCGGATAGCGCGCGCGAAGTGCGTTCCATTCCGCGCAGGAAATTCGGGCGGCATGGCTGCCGGAAGAGGAAAGCGCGTGGATATGCTCGCTGCAGTCGAGCGTGATCATCGTGCAGCCGGCGTCGAGTGCATTTTGGATCTCCTCCGCTTTTTTGAGATGATCGCCGTCCGCACCCCAGCCGCGCGCATAGCCGGTGCGGTACACGGCAAACGTCGCCGCGTCGACGACGTCCGCATAGGTCCTGCCGGTCAGGTTCAGCTCCCGCGTAGACTGCTGGGCCAGTACAGGTGAAACGTCGCACGCTTCAAACACGCGCAGGAGTCCGTCCCCCGCGATGCCGAGCCGGTCGCCTACGCCGCAGGTCGCGTCCCTGGAAAGCACGCGCGTGGGCGCGGCGTAGGGAAACAGCTTTTTGAGCACGGCCGCGTTTTCGTGCGTCAGCGGCGCGACCATGCAACCGTCCTCGGCGTGACCGCCCGTCAGACCGAAATCACGCCCGAAGGAAACGAGCGCGTCCTTTTCGCCCGCGTCGGCCATGAACACGATTCCGCCGTCCAGCTTTTTTACGCTCGGCGCGTACACGCCGTATCCGGCGGGATCGGGCGACTCCCCTTTGCCGCATGCATTGGCAAATTCGCAATACTTCTTCATCGGGGCCTTTCTTTTTTCAGTTCTTTTCCCGGTTCGTTCCGCAGAGTGAACGTTTTAGTAGTCTTTGGGATTCCCCCCGCGAAACATGCCGGATACCGCCCTGCGGAGGATTACGCTCGGTTCCGGCTTCGCGGGGGTCCTTTCCGTCATCGCCGTCATAGCGCCTGGTAGCGCGTGCCGGCGCCTGCGGTCAAAGAATCGTACGCCTTCTTTACCTTCGCCCAGTTCCGGTCGCGGTCGAGCGCGATGCCGCGCCCCACGCCGGAAACGATCGTCCCGATGCCCTTTTGCCGCATTGCTTCCTCCAGCTCCCGCAGCATGGCGGGCGCGCTGCCCGGCGCGGTGGAGCGCCCGTCGAAGATGATGTGCACGTAGACCCGTTCCTGTCCGAGCCGTTTGCACAGATCGAGGAGGAAAAGCGGATAGTCGATGGAGCCGTGCGAGGATTTCTTCGTCAGCAGCGCGAAAAGATGCACCGCTTTTCCGCTTTTCTTCGCCTGCTCGACGGCGGATACGAACACGGGGTTCTCGGAGAACGAGCCGTCCTGCATCGCGTTTTCCAGGCGCACGTCGTCCTGCGGCACCACGCGGCCCGCGCCGATATTCAGGTGCCCGGCCTCGGAGTTGCCCGCCTTGCCCGGCTCGAGCCCTACAGCCTCTCCGGACGCGCGCAGGTACAGCGTTTTGTTCTGCCTTAGCAGCGCGTCCCAGTTCGGCGTCTCGGCCAGGTGGATCGGGTTCGTTTCGTCCTGTCTGCCCATCCCCCAGCCGTCCAGGATAACGAGCAGCACCTTGCCGGTCTTTTCCGGTTCTGCAAGCGGTCGGCCGGTCATGGCGGCGGGCCGGTCGATTCCGAGGAACGCCAGCGCCGTCGGGGCGATATCGCAGAGCGCACCGTCCGCGCGCTGCGGGTCGAACGGAGGATTATGGACAGGCGCTTCCCCGCCTTCCGGCGGCACGATCACGAACGCGACGAGGTTGTCGGTGTGCGCCACGTCCGGCTTGCCTTCCTTGGTGCGCATGCGCTCGAGGTTTCCGTGATCGGCGGTGACGAGCGTCGTGTATCCCGCCGCCTTCGCCGTTTTCACGACTTCTCCGAGCCAGCGGTCCACATTGCGCGCGGCCTCGATCTTGGCCTGTTCGTTGGCGGTGTGGCCGATCACGTCGCCGTTTGCAAAGTTCGTCGCGATCAGGTCGTACCCCTGCGACACCCCTTCGCAGACGCGCGCCGCGACGTCCGGCAGGCTCATCGCCGGGATGGTTTCAAACGGCACGCCCTTGACGGACGGAATGCGGCAGTCGTCCTCAAGCGGGAACGGCTTTCCGCTGCCGCCGTTCAAAAAGAACGTTACGTGCGCATACTTCTCGCTCTCCGCGCAGTGGAGCTGCGTCTTCCCGGCTTTCGAGACCGTTTCAGCCAGCGTTTCGGAAACGCGGCTTGGCGCGAACGCGACCGGCAGATACGTGTACTTCTCGTTGTACATCGTCAGGATCACGAACGTCAGCGGATCGATCCTTTTGCGCTCGAAACCCGTAAACGCCGGGTCCGTAAATGCGTCGGTCAGTTCGATCTCGCGTTCGCCGCGCCTGCAGCAGAAAATGACGGAATCGCCTGCCCCAACCGTTCCGACCGGCTCGCCGGATTCGGTTTCCAGATTGAGCGGCTCCATGGAGTAATCCGTCTGTCCAACATTATATGCGCGTTCGACCGCCTTCGCAAGCGGCTCCCCGCCAATATACAATCCGTTTTTCATTCCTCAAACGCTCCTTTGTTCCAAGGCGTCCAGCCGCACCCGCGGCGCTTCCGGAAACGCGTCCAGAAGCTGGTCGAACCGGGTTATGATTCCGTCCGGCACGTTCTCCTTCGTAAGGCGGAGCTTGTCGACACCGGAATAGGCAATGGCGATCGTCATGCCGAAACCGGACGCCTTTGCGCCGATGATGTCGCGGGTGAGATTGTCCCCGACGAACACGCTCTCCTCCGGACGCGCGTGCGCTTCCCGGAGCGCGAGAAAATAGATCGCGGGGTGCGGCTTTCGAAGCATCGTGACGGACGACTGCTGCACCGTGCAGAAATACGGGCGCAGGCCGTCGTGGTCGAGCCATTCGTCGATCTCCTTTGTGCCGACGAGATCGCTGATCACGCCGACCTTGTAGCCGCGCGCAACGAGCGTTTTCACCGTTTCGATTCCGTTCTTCACGACGACGCGTTCGCCCTTCGCGCGGCGGAGCTGGTAGGTAAGTTCCTCGGCGTTCCGCTCGACCCGCTCCTTGTCGTATTCCGGGGCGAGCCAGCGCGTCCAGAGCATCGGCTCCGGCGCCTCGCACATATACTGCAGCGCCCATTCGCGGTAGACGTCGTAGCGCTTTTCAATGAGCGAATAAAACGCCTCCGGGTCCGCTTCGGCGCCCGTCAGTTCGACGATGCGGCGGCGCGCGTCGGTCTTGTAGGGCACGTTGTTCTCCACGATGCGGAACGTGCCGCCGAGATCGAGAAAGATTGCGCGGATGGTTTTATCCTGTTTGTTTTCGCTCATACGCGCCGCACCTTCTCCCAGTCGACCGTCGGACATTTGGGGAAGATCTCCTTGAGTTCGGCGAAGTCGAAGATGACCGCGTCGGGCCGGTTTTCGTCCGTGATGACTTCCTTCTTGAGCTTTTCCGGCGTCGTGCACAGCACGAACATGCCGAAGCCCGCCAGACGCGTGCCTTCGACGTCGCGCTTGAGATTGTCCCCGATATAGACGCAGCGATCCGGCTCCACGCCGAGTTTCTCGCAGGCCATGCGGCTCAGTTTCGGGTCGGGTTTGCGGATGCCCTCCACGCAGGAGAGCAGCACCGCGCCGAAATATTTCGTCAGATGATCGTGCTCAAGCCAGTCCGGGATCTCCCGGGACGTGACGAGATTCGAGATGATGCCGAGCTTGTAGCCGTTTTGATACAGGTCCTTGATCGACTGGACGCCGTTTTTCGCCACGACGCGCCGTCCGTCCTTATTGCGGAACTCGATCGTCAGTTCGACGGCGTTTTTCAGAATCAGTTCGCGCGGGTATTCCGGCGCGAGCCATTTCGTCCAGAGCTCCGCCTCGGTCGCCTCCCGCATCGTTGCAAAGCACCATTTGCGGTAGCCTTCGTAGCGGTAATCGAGGAACCGGCAGAATTCGTCCGGGTCCCCCGTCTCGCCGCAGAGTTCGGCGATACGGCGGCGCGCCTGCGCTTCGAAGGCGTCGTCGCGTTCGACAAGGCGCAGCGTTCCGCCGAGGTCGTAGAAGATTGCGTCAAACTCCTTTTCCATTCGGTCTCTCCGTTACGCCTTCAGCGGCGGGAAGATATCCAGCAGCTGCGAAATGGCGGTGATCGTGTAATCGACGGGCTGTGTCCCGGCCTGCGGTTCCTTTGCGATGGTGTCCGGTTCGTCGATGCGGACCATGCAGGCAAAGCCGGCTTCGCGCGTGCCCTGCACGTCGCGTATCGGGTTGTCGCCGATATAGGCGCACTGCTCCGGCGCTTTGCCGATTGCGCGGCAGGCAAGCCGGTAGATCTCCGGGTCCGGCTTGCGGATGCGCACCTTGGACGAAAGGATGACGGTTTTAAAATACCGGGCCACGCCGTCCTCGACCATCCAGTCCGGGATTTCCGTTTCGGTGATCGTGTTGGCGATGATCCCCATCGTGTAGCCGCGCCTGTCGAGCTCGATGAGGGTGCTCTTTACGTCCGGGCGCGCGACCCTGCGGCCGTCGTGATCGCGCCAGAGCCGCGTCAGCCGCCCCGCGGCGGCGCAGATCGTGTCGATCGGATAATCGGGAAGAAGGTACTGCGACCAGAGCTCCATCTCGGAAGCGTCCAGATGGCCGGACTTGGCGGCCTTGCGGTACGCTTCCCAGCGCCCGTTGAGCTTGGAGAAGAACGCGTCGTGCGTCTCCTTCGCGCCGACAAGGCGCATGATTTCCTGCTCGGCCGCGTCCGAAAAGTCCTTGTCCTTCACAACGATGCGAAGGGTGTTTCCTACGTCAAAAAAGATGGTGTCGATCATATCCGGTTGCCTTTCCTTCCCTATATTGATAACGGTTTACGGATGCGTTCTGTTGTATGTTTCGATAATGGGCGGAATTTCGGAGAGGTCCCGAATGCGGCAGTCGGGCTCGATGCCGCTGCCGGCGAACGCCGCGTCCCGGTGCGCGATGGCGGGATTCTCGATCATGATCATCATCGCGAGGCCCGCGTTTTTCGAACCCAACACATCTCTTGAGATGGTGTCGCCCACGTAGACGGTATGCTCGCGCGTCGTTTTCATGCGCTCCATGGCGATTTCAAACTCCGCGGCCAGGGGCTTACGGATCTTCGTCTGACTCGACATGACGACGCATTCCATATACTCCGAAATGCCGTATTCGTTCAGGATATGCGGCACGAATGAAGTCGAAATGATGTTGCTGATCACGCCCGTCCGAACGCCCATCCGCTTCAGCGCTTCGAGCGTTTCCTTCAGATGCGGGCGGCGCATATTGCATACGCGCTCATAATCATACAAAAAGCTCAGCTCCTCAGAAATCGGAGCGAGCTTCTCCTCGCCAATGTTGTATTCCCGAAGGTAGAACTCGTTCCAGATGCGCGGCTGCGGCAGTTCGGCGAACGTTTCCTCGGAATAGTGCTTGTACGCCTCCGCGTTCTCGTGCAGCCGCCGGCCGATCTCAAGGTCGGTTCCGTAGAGCTCGATCCCGTAGTCGGCAAGCCGTTCGCGCAGACGCTTTGCAAACTTTGTGCGCAGTTCTTCCGTATTTGTGACGGTAAGAATCGTCCCGCCGATATCGAAGAGGACCACATCAATCATCCGCAAAACCCGTCTTTCCGCGCTGTTTGCTGCCAAAATTCCAATTTCGGCTCGCAAACGTTTGCGACCGCATTTCGATTTGATTCTAATTCATGCCTTTCACTTTGTCAATACGATCTTCGCTATAATTTTCAACACTTTTAACGAATTCTGCCTTTTATCGCAAAATCAGATTTTGCATTGACAAAACCGGTTTTCCATAGTAATATTCTGCTCATGACGGAAACGTTTGCATTTGTTCGCCCTTTTCTTGCCGTCTGAAAGCGGGGTCCTGCTATAATGAAAAGCGTCACAATAAAGGATATCGCAAAAGTCGTCGGCGTATCCTATGCGACGGTTTCCCGCGCGCTTTCCGGCAGCACCGAAATCGGCGAGGAAACGCGCGAACGCGTGCTCAAGGCATGCCGGGAAATGGGATACACCGCAAATTACGTTGCGCGCTCAATGGTCATCAAGCAGACGAAGCTCATCGGACTGATCGTCGCGAATATCGACAATCCATTCATGTCCGAAATGGCGCTTCATATTGAGATCCGCGCGCGCGAGCAGGGATATAATCTCATGTTATGCAATTCGTCGCACGATCTCGCGCTGGAAAAACAGGCGTTCGAACTGCTGGCGAGCCATCAGGTGGACGGCATCATTCTCGTGCCCGCGAATTCGGATTCCTATGCAAGCCTCAAACCTCTCATTGCAAAGGTACCGACGGTGTTCGTCAGCGAGAACCTGCGCGACCTGCCGGAGAGCTACGTTTCGGTGGACAACTACCGCGGCGCGCGTATCGGCACGGAATATCTGCATTCCATCGGCCACCGCAGCATCCTGTATTTCGGCCTCCGCAAGGGAAGCGCGACGCATCAGCTCCGCGCGGACGGGTATCTTGACGCGTGCAGCGAACTTGGAATCGAGCCGAACATCTATTCCAGCTCGTATCCGTACAGCAGCGTGCAGGCGGGCTGCCAGATGGCGAGGCACATTTTTTCAAAGACGGTTCCCTACTCGGCGATCTTTGCGGCAACGGATTCGCTTGCGCTGGGCGTGCTGGACGCAGCAGAGGAGGCCGGTATTCGCATTCCGGAGGATATTTCACTGATGGGTTTCGACAACATTCTCTACGCGGACCTTCCGAAGATCCGCCTTACCACGATCGAACAGCCGAAAAAGGCGATGGCAAGCGCCGCCGTGGACATTCTTCTCGACAAGATTACGGACGAATCCTCCGGGTATTCCCACAGGATCCTTACGCCGACGCTCATCGTGCGCGGTTCCTGCCGTGACGTCAGAGGCGACAAATGACAATCATCGACGGCAAACGGTACGAAAAGTTTGAACTTCATCTGCATACCGCGGAGACAAGCAAGTGCGGCACGGTAAGCGCGCGGGATTTTGTGCGGAACTATCATTCCCTCGGATACGACGGGATCGTCGTGACCGATCATCTGCACGAGTCCTATATTTCGCTGCAGAACTGCCGCGACGACTGGCAGGAGTGCATGACGCGCTACCTTTTCGGCTACGAGGAGGCGAAGCGCGCCGGCGACGAGATCGGGCTGACCGTTGCGCTCGGCGTAGAGCTGCGTTTCCCCGAGTGTGAAAACGACTACCTTCTCTACGGCATAGACGAGGCGTTCCTGCGCGCGCACCCCTACCTCTACCGTACGGACCACAAGTCCTTCTTCCGCGAGTTCGGGAACGAGTTGCTCATCATCAACGCGCACCCCTTCCGTAACTGCGACGAGGTATTTTACGACAGCGTGCACGGACTGGAGATCGTCAACGCCAACCCGCGGCACGACAGCCGGAACAGGCTTGCCCTGCAGCTTGCGCTGGAGCATCCAGAGCTGTACAGAGTCTGCGGTTCGGACGCGCACAGGCCCGGCGACGAAGGACTCTCCGCCGTGCTCTTTGAAGGGCACATAACCGATTCGTTCGACGTAAAACGCGCGATCGAATCCGGGAAATACCGTCTCTGGTGCCCGGAGTTTCAGTCCATTCTGAAGAAAGCGATACGGTGATATGCGATTCGACACGCTGATCGTCGGGCAGGTCTGCCTGGACACCAACACGGATTACGACGGCACAATCACGCAGGCGTACGGCGGCGCCGCGCTGTATTCCGGTTATGCGTCCGCGGCGATGGGGAACCGCTCCGCTGTGCTTGTCAGGCGCTGCGCGGATACGGTCGATCTTAGCGAGGCCTACCGGCTCAGCAAGCCGATCACGATCCTGCCGCTCGATTCGAAGGAAAGCACGCGCATGGAGAACACGTACTTCGCCCCCGACCGTGAGCGCCGGGATTCGCGCTGCACGGCGCAGATCGATCCCTACGCGCCGGAAGATCTGGAAGGGATCGACGCTTCGATCATCCATATCGCGGGGCTCGTGCAGGGCGATATCGGAAGCGATGTGCTCAGGGCCGCGGCAAAACGCGGCGCGCTCGCCGTGGACGTGCAGTGCATGCTCCGCAGGGTGAAACCGGACGGGCATATGAACCTCTTCGACTGGGAGGAGAAAAAAAGTCTGCTTCCGCTGATTACCTACCTGAAGACCGACGCCGCCGAGGCCGAGGCGCTCACGGGATATACCGACCGCGAAAAGGCCGCGCGCACGCTTTGCGAGTGGGGCGCAAAGGAAGTCCTCATCACGCACAATACCGAAGCGCTCGTCTGCGACGGAAGCAGCATCCACAGAGCGCCGCTCAAGCCGCGCAGTCTGTCGGGCCGCACCGGACGCGGGGACACGACGTTTGCGTGTTACCTTGGCGAGCGGCTCCGCACGGACATTCCGACCGCGCTTCTGCGCTCCGCCGCGCTGGTCTCGCTCAAGATGGAAACGCCGGGGCCCTATACCGGCACGCGCGCGGACATGGAAGCGTATCTCAAGCGGTATTTCGCGTAGCGGTGCGCGCGCCGATCCCCGCCGCCTTGCTTCGAAGGTTTTCATCTGATTCGACGGCTCGACGTTGAAACGGTGGTTCATCCGTAAATGAAACGTTTGAACGCGGTGCTGAAATTTCAGACGGGGAGAACTGAATTGGACGTTCCGGCGCTTGTCGAGAAATGCTCCGGTGAGATCCTCTCGGAGGGGATCGGGTACTGACGGGCCGCGACCTTACCGACGGCTTTTTATTCGGCACGATCCGCAAACGTTTGCGGCTGCACCTTACGCACCACCGGGCGCAACGCTTTCATTTTTTACATGCTTCAGCGCCGGATGCGATGAAAATAAAATGAAAAAGACGGGCTTAAATATAGGAAAAGGGATGAGAAAGGATGTGTGATCCGTTTGATTAAAGCAGTTATGTTCGATATGGGCGGGACGCTCGAAGATCTCTACTTCGGTGAAAAAAACGTGAAGAATACGGCGCATGAGCTTTACCGGATTCTGCAGAGTCACGGGATCGAGGTCCCCTACGGGGAAACCGAGCTCTGGGAGAAGGTGTACCCTGAGATCATGCGTTACAAGGCGGAGTCGGAGATTACGCTTCTGGAACTGAAGCCGCATCAGATCTGGGCGGATTACGGCTTCAAGAACGTGCCGGTGGACCGGCAGAAACTGATCGACGCAAGCGAGGAGATCGCGCATATGTGGGAGGTTACGTTTTTCGACCGCTCGCTGCGCAGGAACGCCGATCGCATGCTCAAGGGGCTGAAGGAACTCGGGCTGTATGTCGCGGCCGTGAGCAATACGGCGAGTGTTTTTCAGGTGTTTGAAACGCTGGAGCAGTACGGCGTTCGGCAGTATTTCGACGATATTACGCTTTCCAGCATCGTCGGCTACCGCAAGCCGCATCCGTATATCTTCAAAATCGCGCTGTATCAGGGTCGCCTGAAACCCGAGGAATGCGCGTTCGTCGGCGATACGCTTTCCAGGGACGTGGTCGGTCCGCGCAAGATGGGCTACGGCCGTGTGTTCAAGATCAACTCGGAACTGACGCCGGTCAAGGACATCGGTACCTACGACGGGTTCGCGCCGGATTACGAAATCCAGGATATCTACGACGTATACAGAATCCTGAAAGACGAGCGTCAGGAGGCATGACCCGTCCAGCATTCGCGTCTCCCCTTCTCCCGCCGTCTGCCGGCATGTTCCGCAGGAACGACGGACGTGATCCGGCACGGCGGGCAACGGCGAATGCGTTTGACGGCAGGTGATTTCGCGGTTCGCGGAAGGCGCCCGCTGAAAAATCGGAGCGAAATCGTCGATCCGGCTCAAGGCGTGGTCGGTAAAACAAAATACGCCTTGACATTTTGGTTATTGGTTGATATACTATTTAACGTAAACGTTTGCGCAATATTGTACGTTTAATATCATCAGCTCGTTTCATGCAGCGGATACGCGTTCTTTCGACAGCTGGATAAAATTGTTATTTTTGATTTATGGTTTTTCACGAAGATCAATTCCCGACAGGCTTGTCGGGCAGGGCCGCGCCGGACGGCCAAGCGCAGGAAAAGAACCATGCTTTTCCTTTTGATATATACCGACATTCGCGGACGGCGCTTACCCGGCGGCATTCCGCGGGCAGACAATAAAACCCGTTTACGCGCCGAACAATGAGATTGGAGTGATACTATGCCAAGGGGAAAGCAACGAACCATCAAGCAGCCTTTTTCCTGGGTGCGGCTGAAAAATAAATTCATCAGCATCATCGGTAACCCATTCAATATGATCGTCCTCTTCAGCCTTGTGATCCTGTTCTGCCTGATCGTGATTCCGCTGCTGACAATGGTCGGAAACACGTTTACCGTGGCAAAGTCCGAACTTCGGAACATCGAAGGCGCGCAGATCGGCGATTTCACGCTTTTCTACTGGAAATACCTGCTTGCCAGCCCGCTGACCACCGCGATCCTCTGGGAGCCGCTGCTCCATTCGCTTCTGATCGGCTTTTTCGTTACGGTGATCTCCGTTCCGCTGGGCGCGCTGCTTGCATGGCTGATGGTCCGCACCGACATCCCCGGCAAGAAGCTTCTCGGCATGCTGATCATCATCCCCTATATGATTCCATCCTGGTGCAAAGCGCTTTCGTGGCTGGCGGTGTTTCGAAACAGCACGTCCGGCAGTCTCGGCCTTCTGACCGGACTCGGCGTCAACATTCCGGACTGGATGGCATACGGACCGTTCGCCATCATCGCCGTCATGGCCATGCACTATTACGCGTTTGCCTATATCATGGTTTCCGGCTCGCTGCGCTCGATCAATTCAGAGCTTGAGGAAATGGGCGAAATTCAGGGCGCAAACAAGATACAGATCCTTCGAAGCATTACGATGCCGCTCGTTCTGCCGGCGATCCTCTCCGCGGCGATCATGACCATTTCAAAGGCGCTCGGTTCCTACGGCGTGGCAGCGAACCTCGGCAACCGTATTTCCTATTATGTTCTCGCAACGCGCATGAAAGAATTTATCAACGACAGCCCGAAGGGCGTGGGATACGCGATGAGCATCCTGCTGATCCTGATGGCCAGCGGCACCATATTCGCAAACCAGAAGATGGTAGGCGTCCGTAAATCCTACGCGACCATCGGCGGCAAGGGCACGCGCAGCAACCTCATGCACATCGGGAAGGCGAAATACGTACTTCTGGTCGCCATCGCGCTGTTTCTCGTCGTGGCGATGGTCATGCCGACGTTCGTGCTCGTGATGGAAAGCTTCCAGATCTATACGGGCGGCGGATACGGGCTGAGCAACCTTTCGCTGTACGCGTGGACCGGCACGCTGGACGAAGCGCCGCTTGAATCGTACGCCTACAACGGCATATTCCGAAATTCCGAATTCCTGCGCGCGCTGAAGAACACCGTGAAGCTCTCGATCCTGGCATCCATCATCACCGCGTTCTGCGGCCAGTTCTTCGGCTATATCTCCACGCGCGGACGCGGGAAATGGTACGGCAAGCTGGTTGAACAGCTCGTATTCGTTCCGTACCTGATGCCTTCCGTGGCGTTTTCCGCGATCTATTTCGCCATGTTCAGTCAGGAGCGATTGGGCGGGCTGATTCCATCGCTGTACGGCACGTTTGCGCTCATTCTGCTGGCTTCCATCGCCAAGCATTTCCCGTTTGCCAGCCGGTCCGGTTCGGCAACCATGATGCAGATCAACGTTGAGCTGGAGGAGGCGGCGGATATCGCCGGCGCAAGCTTCTGGCGAAGGCTGCGAAGCATCGTTATCCCGCTTGCCAAAAACGGCTTTATATCGGGCTTCATGCTGGTTTTCATCAGCATCGCAAAGGAACTGGACCTCGTCGTCATCCTTATGACGCCGGCGAACTACACGCTTTCCTTCCTCGCGTTCGAATATTCCAAGAGCGTTATGCCGCAGTGCGCGGATGCGATCGCAATTGTGATTCTGCTGTTTATATTGGTTTGTTACCGCGTTGCGAACATATTTGGCGCCGATATCGGCAAGAGCTGGGGCTGATCCTGATTACAAGGCGTTTTAAGATTGTATAAAGGGGTTTTCAAAAATGAGTAAGATCGAACTGCAGCATATCGACAAGTTTTACGGCACCAATCATGTCCTCCGGGATATCAACCTCACCATCGATGACGGCGACTTTATGACGCTGCTCGGACCGTCCGGTTGCGGAAAGACGACCACGCTGCGCGTCATCTCCGGCCTGGAGAAACCGCAGAACGGCACGATGCTCATGGACGGCAAGACGATCATCGACGCGAAGACGGCATTCTATGAAGCGCCGAGCAAGCGCGGACTGAACCTCGTCTTCCAGAGCTACGCGCTCTGGCCGCACATGACCGCGTTCAACAACGTCGCGTTCGGTCTCAAGATCAAGAAACTGCCGCGGCATGAAATCGAGGAAAAGGTGATGCACGCGCTGCGCACGATGCGCATCGAGGAATACAGGGACCGGTATCCCAACGAGCTCTCCGGCGGCCAGCAGCAGCGCGTGGCCATCGCGCGTGCAATAGCCACCAGCCCCCGCCTGCTGCTGCTCGACGAGCCGCTTTCCAATCTGGATGCGAGACTGCGCATCGACATGCGCGCGGGGCTCAAGCGTCTGCACAAGGAAACCGGCACCACGATCATCTATGTAACGCACGACCAGGTCGAAGCGCTGACCATGTCCACGAAGATCGCGCTCTTCAAGGAGGGCGAAATTGCGCAGGTGGACACGCCGCTCGGGCTGTACGCAAACCCCGTCGATCTCGCCGCGGCCGATTTCATCGGCAATCCGCGCATCAATTTCATCAAGAGCAAGGGCTTTTTCGACGGCGAAACGCTGAACGTGAAGAGCCCGCTGGGCGAGTACGTGTTCAGCAAGGATTCGATGAAGCAGGGCGAAGAGTGCCCGAAGAATCAGACGTTCGACTGCGTGCTCGGCATCCGCCCCGAGATGGTGGAGATCGAAACCGAGGATCCCCACCGGAAACACACCATTGAGGCGACCATCTACGCAAGCCAGCCCGCAGGAAGCGAAACGCTGATTTCGCTTACGGTTGAAAATGCGGAACTTCTGGCGATTCAGATCGGCCTTTACGAATACGATATCAACCAGAAGGTCTACGCTGTTTTACATCCGTCGCGGATGAATGTTTACAACACGGGCACGGGCCGCCTGATCAAAAATGCAAGCATGACGCATTTTGCCAACCGCCCGTCGCGCGCCAAGTAACGACCGTCCGGCTCCTTTTCGGACGGAAAGCAAATTAAAGGAGGAAATGCGAGTATGAAAGGAAAGAAACTTCTCGTCTATCTGGCCGTCCTTGTGTTCCTGTGCGCGTCGGTATTCGTCGGGTGCGGAACGAAGCAGACGGCGGAAACGACCGACACTGCGACGGCCGAAACGTCCGGGGAACAGACCGAACAGGAGGCGCAGACGCAGGAATCGACCGAACCCGACTACGAGAACATGTCGCTTGACGAGCTGTACGCCCTCGCCTGCCAGGAAGGCGGAACCATCACCGTATATTCCACCACCACCACCACGCAGGCCGCGGCCAAGAAGTTCCAGAAGCAGTATCCCGATCTGTCGGTAGAGTACATCGAGTCCGACACCAGCACGGTTGCCGACCGCATCGAAACCGAGAGCGACTCCGGCAACATCAACGCAGACGTGCTGCAGGTGAAGGACAACAGCGGCGAGATCTTCTACGAACTGGTCCAGTACGACTATCTGGACGTCTATTACCCCACCGCCGTCTGCGAGCACGTTGATTCCGATCTGCTCCAATACGGCATGCCGGTCTATGCGACCTACAGCCCCTGGTACTACAACACGGTGGATTACCCGGACGGCTGCCCGCTCACGAGCTGGTGGGACATCGTGCAGGGATACGACACCTCCACCTGTTCCTTCATCGACGCAGCTGGCAACGATAATCAATTCTGGACGATCTATACCAAGGACATCGCCTCCGCCTCCTATGCCGCGCTCTGGGCGCAGCTGATCGTGGACGGCGACGCGATCGCCGCGCAGTACGAAACGCAGTACGGCGAACCGCTTACCTATACCTATGAGCAGTATCTCACCAACAGCGCCGGCATCATGGAGCTTCCGGAGAACAACGGCGGCGTGGAGCTCTTCTGGCGGTTCTCGCAGATGAAGATCACCGAACTGGACGACGGCGATCAGGTTGTTGCGGCTGTCGATGAATCGCTCAACGGCCCGACGCTCGGCCTCTGCTCCGGCAGCAAGCTCGACAACATCAACAACGGCCTCAACATCAACTGGGTCACGGGCCTGCAGCCCTACACGGCGTTTGAAGCCTGCGACTACATCTATGCGATCAACGGCTGCGACAATCCCGCCGGCGCGCGTCTGTTCATTCTCTACGAGCTGGGCGGATCCGACGGACAAAGCGGCTGCTATGCCGCCTTCAACACCGTCGGCAAATGGTCCATCCGTGACGATTTCGTATTTGACAAGACACCGTATACGATCGACGAAGTCAATCTGAAAGCGCCCGATTTCGTGGAGATCTACAGCTATTATCCGGACGTGAAGGCTTACTGGATCTACTGGAGAAGCCTGGCGCCGAGCACCTGACGCCGGGACGTAACCCATCCGTGCCGTGGGCTGCAAAAACAGCCCGCGGTGCGTTTTTCGGAGGCAATGCATGGCGGGTTCCTCAGGCGAAACGCTCCGCAAAAAACTGGACCGCTTCTGGGCGGCGCTCTTCCTCACGGAAGAAGGCAAGCCGAAGAGCGCGGTGTTCCTGTATTCGTTCTGCGTCAGTCTGCTGTTCGCGATCATATACGGGATCGCCTACAACTTTCTGATCGACTGGATCGAAACGCTGTTTGCTGATTCGTCGTCCGTTTTTATGCGGAACCTGCTGCAGAGCGTCGTTCCGGGGCTTGCCGGAAGCGTGGTCTGCTGCTCGACCTGGTTCGGCTTCCGCGACAGGAGACTCGTTCCCGCAGCTTATCTGTGGCTGACGTTTTTCGCTCTCGCCGCGCTGATCGGCATGGCGTTCATCTGCGAACAGGGGGAGTACCGCATATTTCTGTACTTCTTCGCCATGCTGGTGCCGGTTGGCCTGATCAGCGGAGCCGCGTTTTCCTTTGCAATGTATCATCGGTATCAGAAACGCCGGGAGGTGAAGGCGGAATAACGCCGCGAACGCGATGCTTCGGCTGGATTTTATCAATGTCGGCGACGGGGACTCCATTCTCGTTCGCGAGGACGAAACGAACTATGTGATGCTCGTCGACTGCGGCCGTCCGTATATCGAGTTTGTCAAGGGCTCGATGCGCGCATCCGCCGTCAACTACCTGATGAAGGAACGCGTCGATCATATCGACCTGATGGTGCTGTCGCACCTTCATATCGATCATATCGGCGGCGCGTATGCCATACTCCGCCGCATGCCCGTTAAAAAGATGCTTGCCGCTTACCTGCCGCCGGACGGCGCGCGCTGGGTCACGGCCCCCGCCGGGTCGAACGTGAAAACCGTCGTAGGCCTGTGCGACATGCTGAATATGTTCAGCGACATCGTGTCCGACGTGCGAGAAAAGGGCGGAACATGCGAGCTTGCCAGGGAAGGAACGATTCCGGTCACGAACTCGCTTTCCATGCGCGTTCTGCTGCCGGACGAAGGGCTTCTTGCCCGGCAGAAATCGATGTTCGACGGACTTTACGCCGGCGGACAGTACCCGGAGGACGTTCTGTATGCCGTCTCCAAGGAACGGAACTGCTCGAGCCTTCGCATGTATGTCGACTATGCCGGACGAAGCGCGCTTTTAACGGGCGACTCCTATGCCGCGTACTGGGAGAACGACGAACGCGCAGTCCCCTGCGACATCCTCAAGGTGCCGCACCACGGGGACGAAAAGTCCATGACGGAGCGGCTGCTGCTGCGCCTCAAGCCGGAGTATGCGGTCGTTTCCTGCCAGAACGATACGTCGACGAAGAAGGAACGCCCTGCGGAACGCGTCCTGAAACTGCTTTCCGGGCATGTGCGGCACGTGCTCTGCACGGAGAACCGACCCTTCCCCGCGTTCCCCGCCACCGCGCACGACGCGGTGCGCATTTCGATCGATTCGGACGGAACCATCCGCTGCATACCCTGCGGATGAGTGATTTCCCGCCGTTTTCCGGCGGATGTTACAGAGACCATGCTCCGCACCGCGTTGCGGAGAAATCATAAATAAAACAGGAGGAAGATCATGAAAAAACTATTGGCAGTATTATTGGCGCTGACGATGGTGTTCGTAGCGGTCGCATGCACGGCGGAAACGTCCACGACTACGGAAGAAACCACCACCGAAGCTGCGGCCGCCACCGAAGCACCGGCGACCGAAGCGCCGACCGCCGAGCCGGAAGTTACCGAAGCGCCGACGGCGGAACCCACAGTGACCTACGTTCCCCTTGCGCTCGACTTCAAGAACAAGACCGGCGTGACCATCACGGGGCTGTATCTCTACCCCACCGGCGCGGACGACAAGGGCAACAGCATCTGCGAGGCCGAATGGATCGACAAGGACAACGATGCGGACGAATCGCATTATGAGTTCTACGCCTATATCGTTCGCGTCGCTGCGGACACCTACGATCTGTATGTTGAATTCGCGGACGGCACCAACGCCACGTGGAGCGGCATCGCCGTTCAGACCAACGACAAACTCTCCCTCAAGGACGGCGTAGATCCGTCCACCTGGGAACAGGAAGCGGTGGACGACGCGGATGACCTCGCCGCCATGGCTGCGGTCGTCGCAACGGGCAAGACCACCGACAACTACTATCCCGGCTACGAGTTGCTCGGCCTTGAAATCAAGAACAAGACCGGCAACAACGTTACGGAGTTCTACCTCTACGAAACGGGCGGCGACTGGACGCAGTACAACAACATGGTCCCCTGCCTGATTGACGACAGCGGCAATGCCGTAACGCTCTGGCAGCCCGGCAAGGGCGGACTGTATGTGTTCGGGTTCTTCATCCGGCCGCATGCGGATACCTATGAAGTCTATCTGGTTTACGAGGACGGCACCACTCTGACGATCCCGGATATCGATCTGTTTACGCTAAACGGCGACGGATTTGCCAGCAACGAGATCTCCATGAAGGACGCGGTGGATCCTGACCTGACCGAGGTTAGCTATGACGACGGCGATCCGGAACCGCTGCAGAACATCGCGGATGCGATCGCGGCGGGCGTCCCCGCGGATGCGTGGTATCCCACGTACTGATCGGGCGTCGGAACTGCATTCGCTATGAGGACATCGGGGGATTGCGGCGCGGCTGTGATCCCCCCTGCTCTTTTTATTGCAAAATGAAATAAAATCGGGGAAAGGAGAACACCATGTCAGTCAGACGAATTCTCGCAGTCCTCTGCGCGCTTGCCCTGCTGCTTCCGTTTGGTGTTTCAAAATCGCTTGCGGCGGAAGCGGAAACCTCCTGGTGGGAAGAGGGCTTCTGGGAGACGGAAAACCTTGTGGCGCTTGGCGCGGAGCTGCCGACCTATAACGCGGGGACCGGCCAGTATGAGATCTCCACGCCGGAACAGCTTCTCTACCTCAGCGGCGCATGGAAAACGGACGACACGAACGGCGACGGCGCGCCGGACGCGCCCTGCAACGGCGTATACGTGCTCACCGCCGATCTGGATATGTCCGCGCTGATGGAGCAGATCGGCGAAACGCTGACCAGTCTTTCCGGTCAGGAGACCGAAGGCTATATGCCGCCAATCGCGAGCTCGACCGATGAAACCGAGGAGGGCGGCGTCTACTGCGCGTTCTTCGGCACATTCGACGGGCAGGGACACGTCATATCGAACCTGCGCATCGAGCGCATGGATTCCAAGTATGCCGGCCTGTTCGGAAACATCGGGCACGACTACGGCGAAGGTACGGTGAAGAACCTTGCGCTCGTGAATATCACCGTCAAATCGCTGGCGTCCTGCGGCCTGCTGGTCGGCGGACTGTATGGGGACGTCGATAACTGCGTGGTCATCGGCACGATCGACTGCCAGGAGAAAACGGCGGGCGGAATTGCCGGCAAGGTGAAGAAAAATGACAACGGCTATCTTGGAACCGTTCGCAACTGCTTCGTTTACGCGGACATCACCGTGCGCGGCGAGGGCGGAGAAAACGGCGCGGCGGGCGGCGTGACCAGCGCGCAGTCCGACGGCGGGCGCATCTACAACTGCTATGTGGGCGGCAGCATCACGGTGCTCGGCGAGAAGGCGGAAAACGTCGGCGGTATTACGGGCAACCTTAAATCCGGCCAGGCGATTGAAAACTGCGTGATGCTGCTCAGCGGCATCAACGTGGAGGACGGCACCTCGGTCGGGCTGCTCTGCGGCAGTTACAGCGGGGAAACCGGCTCGCATCTCGTCAACAACTATGTCTGGGAAGGAACGCAGCTTTCCGGGCACGTGACGAACGATCACCCGGAGACGGCCGCCTATACGAGCGTCGGCGCCGGCACGATCCAGTCCAAATCGTTCTATACCGATACGCTCGGATGGGATTTCGATACGCTCTGGACGTGGATCGGATCGGACGACGCCGGATACCCGATGCTGAACCAGTTCCTAGGCACCGACGCGACGATCGAAGGCATGGAGGAACAGATCGCTTCCGATCTGACGATCGAATCGCCCGTGCTGCGCGCGTCCGAACCCATGACGAGCACCGGGTTTGAGGGGGACGACACGACCATCGGCTGCACGCTGACGCTCCCCGAGGGTGAAACGGCGGACGGCGTCACGCTCTTTTACGGAGCGGACAAGGACGGCACGGCGTATACGGATTCCGTTGAAATGACCGACAACGGGGACGGCTCCTATTCCGCTCTGTTCCCTGAAACGGCGGCGGGGACCTGGTACTATTACTTCAAGGCATCCGTCGGCGGCGAAACGATCACATTCCCGAACGAGCTCTCCGAGTGCATCTCTCTGGAGATCAGCTCGCGCGCATCCAGACTGACGCCCAAACAGGTTACTGTCAGTCCCGGGACGAGTGTCGATGCGATCGGGATGAGCTGGATCACCGACGAAGGCGGACTGACCGCCGTGCTTCGCTATCGCGAGGCGGGCGCGTCCGACTGGACGAATGCGGACGTAAGCGAGATCTACACCGCCGAACTTGCGAACGACAACGGGAACATCACGAGCTATTCCATCGATCTTTCGGGGCTGTCGCCCGCAACGACATACGAATACCAGGCCGTGACGAACGACGGTTCCACGGAATATGCGACCGACGTGTGTTCCTTTACGACGCTGCCCGCAGGAGACACGTTCTCCTTCCTGCTGGTGTCCGATTTGCAGGCCACGACCGAGGAGGGATACAATCCGTTCCTTGATACGATGAACACGTATGTCGCCGATACGCTCGGCGGCGTGGACTTCGTGATCAACCTCGGCGATCTGACCGAGGACGGCTCCTCCATGCCGCAGTGGAAATACATGTTCCATACGCTTGGAGATTATTTCGCCAACAGTATCAACGCCTTCACACCGGGCAACCATGAAATCGGCAGCGATCTTGGCTATACGATATTCAAGGCGGAAACAAACGAGCCGGGCGGGATGGACGACCCGTATATCGGTGAAACGACCGGCAGTTTCGTCGTTGGCGACGTATGCTTCGTGATTCTGAATACGGACCCGTATTCGGGCCTTACGGGCGCGGACGTGGCGGCGGACAAGGTCGCGTTCTACGAAGCCGAAAAAGCGTGGGCGCAGGATGTATTCGAGGCCTCCGGCTGCACGTGGCGGATCATTGCCGCACATGCCGGCCTGATACAGGACGATGCGACCGCGACCGCGTTCCTCGAGCAGATGTGCGACGATCTGGACGTGGACCTCTATTTCAACGGCCATATCCATGATTATTACCGCGCCTGCGTGCGCGGCGGGCAGGCGGCCGAGACCGGTGAAGGCACGACGTTCATCACGACAAGTCCGCTCGGGCTGAAGTTCGACGACTTCCCCACCGGTGAAATCGACGATCTGCTTCAGTTCCAGACGGGCGGCTCCGACGACGAAAGGCAGTACTTCACCTGCGTAAAGGTGGACGACAGCGGGCTCGTTGTGACGGCCTACCAGCTTACGGCGGTCGGCGACGTGTCCGATGCGGATACCTTCGCGGACTATACGGTGATCGATTCCATCACGCTGACGCAGAGCCTTTCCAGCAAGGATGCCGAAGCCGCTGCGGAAACCGCAGCACCGGCGGCGGAAGAGACGGCAGAGTCCGCCGCAGGCAGCAATGCGGTGCTGTGGATCATCGCGGCGGCCTGCATCGTTGCGGCGGCCGCGGTGACCGCCGTGGTGCTGGTGAAGCGGAAGAAGAAATAAGGAACGGCCGGCGCGCGTGGCAACCTGTGCGCGCCGAAAACATCTGTGCGCTCCCGTCAATGCGGTGAGGGCGCGCGAATGACAGTTGGTAAAGAAATGGCGATCCGGCCGTATCGGGCAGAACCGACGCGGCCGGATCGCATGGTTTTATGGTTGGAATGATTTTGCCGGAATCCTCTGGGCTTTCCGACGTCTGGTCATGTCTGAAAAACAAAGGCGATCGAAAAATCGTCCGGCCGTTCCGACGCGCGGCTCAGTCGCCGCTGTCCGTCTGCGCGTCCGCGTCGGACTTGTCGACGACGGGGCCGTCGAGCACAACCTCCGGCGTATAGATGGCGTGATAGGGATTCTCCGGGTCCGGATCGCTGGGGTCCCAGCCGTATTCATGCTTGCTGTCCATGTAGGGTTCCTCATAGATCAGCGCAGGAATCTCCGGCGCCTCCGGCCCGCAGTCGTCCGTAATCACGACGGTCGTGCCGACCTCGCAGTTCATGTAGATCCAGTATGCGTCGATGCAGCGCAGCCGCACGCAACCGCCGGACGCGGCCGTGCCGAGGCGTTCGTAATACTTGACGTACATCTGCTCTTTTCCGTAGGACTGCAGATAGCGTCTCTCCCCGCCGATCGGAACGGAATGGAAAAGGTAATTGCCGGTGATGCGGCTCGCGTACTGGGAGTATACGTTTTCACCGTCTACCTGCCCCATCTTTTTATAGAGGTACTGCCGCATGATCGCAAACGTTCCGCGCGGCGTGAGATCCTTGCTGCGCCCGGTGGAGCAGATCATCACGCGCTCCTGCGTCCACTCGCCGTCCTCTGCGATGTAGGCGACCACCGTCTCCGTTCCGATGTAGACGACGAGCATCCGTTCGCCGTCCACAGACGGAACGCTGGTCGGCGTGTAGGATGGCACGGTGATTCGCGCTTCGCTTTTCAGCGCGCCGGGAATCATGTTCCCCTGCCCGTCCGAAGGATAGAACGCGCCGTCCCCGTCGTCGAACGAACCGTAAACGAAGGTGTTCCCGGAATCGTCCGTGCATTCGCCGACGCAGTCCGTGGATTGATATGCGCCGCGGTAGCGCAGCGTTTCCGGCAGTTCCATAGCGACGCACACGCCGAACGGCTCCGCGGAAACGTCCGCAAAGCCGGCATCCGCCGATAGGATCGCGCCCGTCTCGTCGGACGCATAGAAACCGGTGAACGTTTCGGATTCCACGCCGTCGATATATTCTGCATAGCCGCCGAACACGCGGTACTGCACGTCTCCTTCGGTGTCGGTAAACGCGAACAGGCCGATGTCTTCATCGCCCTCGGAAATCCTCGTGTATCCTTCCGGAACGGCCTGTGTCTCCGGAAACGGAAGCACCGCGGGCTCGCCGTATGTGACGACCGGTGCGGCCGTTACGACGGCCATGACGGTTTCCGCCGGTTCGGCGTCCGTTTCCGCCGCAATCTGACAGGCGGACAGTCCAATCAGCAGCGCCGCTGCAAGGGCAAGGAGGAGGATTCGTCTGATCCAGCTGAATTTCGCTTTCATGCGACTCATTATACCGGATTGTTCCGGCAAAGGCAATGCGAAAGCGCGTTTACAGAGCGGGCGCGGCATGATAAAATAGTAGCAAATATTGTTTTCAAGATTACGGTGGATATGTTCAAACACGTGCTTCTTCTGACAACATCATTCTTGCTTATACTCCTTCCCGCCGGCTTTCTTGCCGCAAACGCCGAGGAAACCGATCCAACGGAGGATCTTCTCGCGCCAAGCTGCATCGTGGTGGACCAGAACGATCCGTCCGTCGTGCTGTACGAAAAAGATGCGGATGATCAGCGCATACCGGGCAGCACGATGAAGATCATGACCTGTATCCTTACGCTCGAACTGTGCGACGATCTCGATCAGGAGGTGACCGTTACCGCACAGGCGGCGGCGCTGAAATCTTCAAATTCTCTGCTGGAGGTGATCAAGGGCGAAAATCTGAGCGTGCGCGAACTGCTTTACGGACTGATGCTTGAATCCGGAAACGACGCGGCGCTGCTGCTTGCGCAGACCGTTGCCGGGAGCGTGGAATCGTTCGCCGAACTGATGAACGAGAAGGCCGCCTCGCTCGGCATGACCAATACGCATTTTATCAATTCCAGCGGCGCGTATAAACGCGACCAGTACTCCACCGCACGCGACATGGCCGTGCTGACCTGCTACGCCATGCAGAACGAAGAGTTCCGGACTATCGTTTCCACCGTCACCTATACGATCGAACCAAACAACGTCCGCCGCCATTCGCTCGAGATTGAAAACTCCAACAAGCTCATCTCCGACCCGGTCGGATCGACTCTCTATTACGAATACGCGACGGGCGTGAAAACCGGCTCGACCGAGCAGGGCGGTAAGTGTCTCGTCGCCTCGGCAAGCATGGACGGCGCGAGCGTCGTGGGCGTGTTCCTCGGCGCAGTCGAGGGCGGCAGCAAGCTCGCGCGCATGACGCAGGTGTATAAGGACGCGAAGTATCTGCTCGACCTTGCGCTTACCACGCGGTATGTCTCCGTTTCCGCCGCGGATCTCGGCCTTTCTTACCAATGCGACGCGCCCGTGTCCTTCGCGGAAACGGACGAAGTGCCGCTGACCGCATCGTTCGGCGAGGAGACCGTGCGAATCGCCGACACGCAGGCCGAGGCGATCCGCTCCAGCCCGGACGCCGTGACGATGGAAGCGGATCTTCCATCTCTGACCGCGCCGATTTCGGCCGGCGACGTATGCGGAACGGTCGTCTGTTCGTTCGACGGACAGGAACTCTTCAGCGCCGATCTTATCGCCGAAACGGACGTGCCGGCCAAACAGATGGCGACATTCCTTTCCGCAACGCCCGTGCCGGAACCCGCGGCGAAATCCGGCTCCGCCGGCTTCTTCGGCATTGTGCCATGGTGGGCATATGTATCCGCCGGCACGCTTGCCGCCGGAATCGCGCTGTTCTTCGTTCTGCGCGCGGTCAAACGCAAAAAGCAACCGGTTTCCTGACAGGCAGACAGATTCTTCCACCTGGCCGCACGGTGCGGCCGACGTTGCGATATGTTATAATACCTTCAGGGAAACGAACGGTACAATCGCTGCACAAAAGCGAAAGCATGTTGCCGGCGATGGACCGGTGGAGTCGGAATTGCCGCTGTGCTCGGCGCCTACCTTGGCACCGATCGGGTTCCGGCCATTTTCCTGAACACCGCGAACTGCGCGGTCCGATCCGCGTGATGACGAAGGATCTCTTCGCGCTTTGCGAGAGTGAGGACAACTTCATCTGCGGCAATGAAAAATGGCTCAAAAAATATGAAAAGGCGGATTATAAACTGCTATGACAAATACGCCACCGAACCATCCACGATCGACGAAATTTTTACGCATCGCGGCGGTTGCGGCAACGCTGATACTGATTTGCCTGATTGTCGTCATCGCGCTTGACGCAATTCTGCCCGGCTTTTTCGACGTGCTGGAGCACGGAGAACAGGACGAAATCGTAACCTATATCCGGAGCTTCGGCAGCACGCGCGGCATACTGCTCGCGTTTCTGCTGCAGTTTGTGCAGATCCTCAGCATCTTTTTCCCCGGCGGTCCGATTCAGATCGCCATCGGCATCGTATTCGGCACGTTCGTCGGATTCTTCATCTGCCATATCGGGTATGTTTCGGCAAACGCGCTTGTGTTCTGGTCCGCGCGCAGCCTGGGCAACCGCCTTGATCAGCTGTTTGCAGGCAGCAGCCACACCAAGCGGCTGCACTTTATCTCGGAAGCGAAACATCCCGGCTTTGTTGTGGCGCTGGCCTGCCTGCTGCCGTTTCTTCCAAACGGCCTCGTCCCCTATATCGCCGCGCGTACAAAAATCAAATTCTGGAGATTCCTGCTCTCCGTGTATCTCGGCAGCATTCCCACGCTCTTTCTTTTATGCGCGATCGGAAACAAACTGCTGATGGGCGACTATCTGCAAAGCGCACTCCTTTGCGCGTTGCTCGTTATCGGCGTGCTGGCGCTGTATATGATGCGGAACCGCATCTTCGCCGCGTCGGAGCGCCTGCAGTCCCGCATGGAGGCGCGCAGGGAACAGCGAAAGCGCGGCGGCACTCCCTCCTCGCTGTAGCACGCGTATTTCCGTCAGGCTACGGCTGCGCCGCATCATGGGCCGCTCGTGCCGGAACCGCATGGGCGGCATGCTTTTTGCCGGGCGTTTCTTCATCATGGAATGCATGCAGCCGCTCGATCACTGCTTGCGCTGTGGAGAACATCGGATCGCCGTGCTCGCGAAACGGGCCGAGGAGTTCGTCCATCCTGCACCGTTCCTGTTCGGTCATGCTGCTCAGAGAAAACCGTTTTGCGCCTCCGAATACGGCGAACGGCGTATAGACGTTGCGAAAACGCTTCTGCGCCAGCCGGATGCAGAGCGCCGGCAGCATCCCCTGCCTCGGCACGGAATTGTCGAAGCCGCCCGCTTCCGGCAGGCGATCTTTTTTTATCATAATCGCGCCATAGCACGCGGTCACGTTGCGGATGCAGTTGACATACCGGTTCAGCAGCGGCGGCAGCGCGCCGTCCGGAACGCCCTCCGCAAGCGAACGCGGCCTGCCTGCCGCGCCCCAGAGCATGGCGTTTCCCGTCAGCTTTCCGGCGCTGCTGGTCAGTTTCGCGCCGACCGCTCCCGTTTCCGGGCGAATCGCCAGCCCGGTCATGCGTTCGATCGCGTCGCTGCGGCGAAACGTCAGCCCGGCGTCGAGAAACAGCGTTAGACTGCCGGATGCCCGCTCCGCCGCCTGATTGCAAAGCCGCGCCGTGTCCGGTTCCGTCGGATCGCGCAGGATCAGGGCGGCGTTCTGCTGCGAAAGCGCCGCGAAATAGCGCTCCCTGTGCGATTCGATCGGATCGTTGTCCACGATGATCAGCTCGATATGCGGCCAGGTGTTCCGCAGCGCAATGGATTCGAGCGTGGAGCGAACGCCGTAGCACGACGCCCCGCCTGCAACGACGACGACCGTTACGCATACGCCTGTCGGGACCGGATAGCGCACGTCGAAACTGTCCGCAAAAAGTCCCGGCCCGACCAAAGCGTTCAGCCGACGGCGCGACAGGGCGCGTTCGACTGCGTCCGCGTCGATTTGCCCGTCCGGTTCCGCCGGCCTACGGAACACGGGCGTCGGTTCGTGAAAAATTCGTTCCGCATGTTCGGTCGCCCGCAGCGTAAAATCGTACATCCCGCTCATGGAACCGGATACGGGTCCGCCGACGCGCTCCCAAAGACGCTCCGACACCAGCAGGGCGCCGCCCGTATACGGGTAGGACAGCAGCGTGTCCGGCGACCAGTCCGGCCGATAGTCCGTATCCTCCGCGCCGCTTTTGTGAACGGTTTGTTCGTCGAAATAGATGCAGTCCGCACCGCTTAGCGCTGCGCGCAGCATGACGCTTGCGCTGTTTTCCAGAAAATCGCCGTCCCCGGCACATACGGCGCGGTACGGTCCGTTTGCCGTTTCCAGCATGCAGTATTTGCATTCCATACCGCTAGCGTGCGCAAAACGACCGCCGCGCATACCGCGAATCGATACGGATTCGGCTGTTTTAGCAAATTGAAAGGAAAAAGAAAGGATGCAATTCGTTTCTGCGAATGGAATTTAAGTTACTGTGCGCCGAGCCCGCGCACGATGCAGACGCCGATTTCCGCTTCGATTCGCTTTGCGGTTTCCCGGACGACGGCCGGTGCGTGCGCCTTCGGGTCGGCGGACGAGCGCGGGCGGTACTGCTGCAGATAGAACCGTTCGCAGCCTTTGACGAGCCGCGCCGTCTCGACGGCGTCCTCCGGCGTAAGCTGCGGCGCGAACGTCAGGCGGAATTCGTGCGGAACGCCGCCGTTTCGAATGATCAGGATGCTTCTCTGAACCGCGTCGGTATCGACGTTTGTCCGCGCGATCGTATCGTATTTTGGGAGCGGCGCCTTGACGTCCATCGCGATATAATCCAGCAGCTTTTCGGCGATGAGCGATTTGACGACGGCCGGCTTGGCGCCGTTCGTATCGAGCTTGACGAGATATCCCATTTCCCGCACGCGCCGGATAAATTCATTTAGGTTCTGCTGCAGCGTCGGCTCGCCGCCCGAAACGACGACCGCCTGCAGCAAGCCCGCGCGGCGCTCCAGAAACGAAAGCACCTCCTCCTCGTCGAGCAGCGGCGCGCCTTCCTGCAGGATCTGCGCGTTGTGGCAGTAAACGCAGTTGAAATTGCAGAAGGGCGCGAACACGACCGCGGCAAGTTTGCCGGGATAATCCAGCATGGAGGTTTTCTGAAATCCCGCAATGAGCATGCGTTTCCTTTCCTTTCGTAAAAAAGGCGGCGCGCCGTGCGGCGCGCCGCCGGTCAACGACCACGGCGCTTTGCGGCTGTTTCCGCTTAGATGACGAATTTCTTGCGCATGATGTATTCTTCCCGCTTGCCCGCGTTGTAATTCTGCACGGGCCGCAGGTATCCGACCACGCGCGACCATACCTCCGCCTGCTTGCCGCAGGTCGGGCATTCGAAATGCTCGCCGGGCAGATAGCCGTGCTCCTTGCAGATGGAGAACGTCGGCGTAATGGAGATATACGGCATCTTGTATTTTTCAAACAGCGTGTGGATCAGATTCTTGCAGGTCTCGATATCCTCGATCCGCTCGCCGATATAGAGATGCTGCACCGTGCCGCCCGTATAGAGCGACTGCAATTCGTCCTGCAGATCGCAGCATTCAAAGATATCGTCCGTAAATCCCACGGGCAGCTGCGTCGAATTCGTATACATGGGCTCCTTCACGCCCGCCTGGATGATATCCGGATACCGCTGTTTGTCCAGCTTGGCAAGCCGGTAGCTCGTGCCTTCCGCCGGGGTCGCCTCAAGATTGTAGCTGTGCCCCGTCTCCTCCTGAAACTCGATCATGAGATCCCTTAAATAGTTCATGACCTCCAGCGCGAACGCCTGCCCTTCCAAACTGCCGATATCCCTGCCGATGAAATTAAGGCAGCATTCGTTCATACCGATCAGGCCGATCGTATTGAAGTGATTCGTCCAGTATTCGCCCGTGTGCGCCTTGACATTCCTTAAATAGTGCATGGAATACGGATACAGCCCCTGCTCCGTCTGCCGCTCGATGATCTTCCGCTTGATTTCGAGGCTCGTTTTCCCGAGCTGCGCGATCTTTTTCAGGCGTTCGAAGAAGTCCTCGCGGGATTTTGCCAGATAACCGATCCGCGGCAGGTTGATCGTGTAGACGCCGATGCTGCCCGTCATGGGATTGCTGCCGAACAGGCCACCGCCGCGCTTTCTGAGCTCCCGCTTGTCGATTCTGAGACGGCAGCACATGGAAACGGCGTCCTCCGGGGACAGGTCGGAATTGATGTAGTTGGCAAAATACGGAATGCCGTACTTGCAGGTGATGCGCATGAAATCGTCCACCACGGGACTCGACCAGTCGAAATCCTTCGTGATGTTGATCGTTGGGATCGGGAAGGTGAACACGCGCCCTTTCGCGTCGCCTTCGAGCATGACGCTGCAGAACGCCCGGTTGAACAGGTCCATCTGCTCCTGAAATTCCCCGTAGGTTTTGTCCATGTACTGCCCGCCGATGAGCACGGGCTCGTCCTTGAGCGTGGACGGCACCTTGATATCGAACGTCAGGTTGGAAAACGGGCACTGGAACCCGACGCGCGTCGGCACGTTGATGTTGAACACGAACTCCTGCAGGCACTGGCAAACCTGCTCGAACGTCATATTGTCGTAATACACGAACGGCGCGCAGTAGGTGTCGAACGAGCTCCATGCCTGAGCGCCCGCCGTCTCGCCCTGTGTAGTGAACGTGGAGTTGACGATTTGCCCCAGAAACGAACGCATATGCTTTGCGGGCTTGCTTTCCACCTTGCCTTCCACCCCGCCGAATCCCTCCGAAAGGAGCTGGC
>CAZIQO010000006.1:0-50197 GCA_964541465.1 uncultured Oscillospiraceae bacterium | reverse complement strand
TGTGCTGCTTTTTTTCCTCCCTCTCCCTTTGTTGCACTTAGTATGATAATCCACACTTGAAAGAAAAGAAGACAAAAAACTTTCGGGGTGTGAAGAGCGGGGCCAAACGGAGAGGCGAACGCTCTCCTTTTCTTGAAAGAAAAGAAGACAAGAGAACTTTCGGGATGTGGAGAGCGAGGCTGAACGGAGCGGCGAACGCGCTCCTTTTCTTGAAAGAAAAGGAGGCAAAAGAACTTTCGGGATGCAGGGAGCGGGGCCGGAACGATCTGGTATGAGATGCTCTGATCAGCCGGCGCATCCCGGCCGCATCAGGTCGTCGAGCGCCGAACGGAAGGTTTCGATCAGGTCGAATCCGCCGTCCCGGTTGCACCAGGAAACGACGATGCCGAGCAGCATGCGCGTCATCAGAAAATTCAGCTGTTCGGCGGACAGCGCGGAACGGATTCTGCCGGAACGAAGGCAGTTCCGGATCAGCGGAATGCACCAGGCGTCCGTGAGGATATAGTCGCTCACGAGCGTGCGGCGGTTGTCCAGACTCGCCTTCAGCAGCGCGCGCGTAATGGCCACGCCTTCCTCGGTTATGAGCTGCAGGTGCGCTTCGAGCAGGCACCAGAGCTTCTCCCAGTCGTCGCTGATGGAAAGGATATGCTGAAACAGCGCTTCCCGCGAGGGGATCGCATCGTTGAAATAGGAGCAGAGCAGGTCCTCCTTATCGGCGAAATGATAGTAGAACGCGTTGCGGGTAACGCCCGCCGCTCTGCAGATTTCAAGCACCGTAACGGTTTGAAATCCCTTCGTGCGGAATAAATTCATTCCCGCATCGATCAGCTGTGTCTTGCTGCCGCCTTTTTCCATTGCATCTATAGATCCTTAATTTTTTTCTTATTGTATCAGAAGGAAAACGAACTGACAACCGTATGGATAACGGTGCCTTCTGTTGACAGCATATAATACATATGAAATAATAAAGCATACAGATGTATTATATGGGCGAAGGGGAGGTTCGGCTATGAAACAACTGCTGCAGTATGTTCTCGCGATTCTTTTGTGGATTGCGGGGATCGTGCTCTGGGCGGCCGGCGTGACGTTCTGGCTGTTCGGGGCGCTTTTGATCCTGCATGTTACGGAACTGCTCGCGATCGGCTACCGGACGGGGCAAAAGTTCGGCGTGCCGGCGGGCCGCACGATCGTTCTGTGCCTGCTGTTCGGGTACCTCTGGTGGCTGCCGATCCGAAAGCGGATGAAGGCGGACGAGTTCACGGAAGCGGACTTTATCGAGGACGGCAGGGAGCCGTGGAGGGAGCGGACGGAGGCATGAAAAGCGCAGTTGTGATCACGGACGCGCCGCGCGTCAACTATATGCATAATTTCGTCATCCTGCCGTACTATTACGGCACGGAGAAATATTTCAGCCGTCCGGACGTGAAGGCGATCCGCGAAACGGTGCAAAAAAACCTCGATACGCTGGATGCCCACACCGGCTGGAAAGAGGTGTTTCGCGGCCGGAACGTGCTGATCAAGCCAAACCTTGTCGCGGTCATGCACAAAAGCGGCAATCAGCTCGACGACGTGCCGCAGTCCACCGACCCGCGCGTGTTCGAGGCGGTGATCTCGGTTCTCTGCGACCTCGGCTGCAGGGTGACGATCGTCGAGGGAACGGGTAAGGGCGTTTCCACGACGCAGCTGTTTTACGACGTGGGGTTCGACAAGGTGGCGAAGCGCTACGGCTGCGGGCTCGTCGCCGTGGAGGAGCAGCCGGTCGATCACTACTACGTGCCGAAGGCGGAGGTGCAGAAAGACGTCTATATCCCGCGCGTGTTCTCCGAGGTGGTGCGCGGCGAAGCGCTTTACGTTTCCGTTCCGAAGATGAAAACCAACCTCTATGCCGGCGTGACGCTCGGCTTCAAAAACGCCATGGGCACGCTCTCCGGCAACATGCGCTACCGCAACCACAGCTGGCAGATTGAAAAAAAGCTCGTGGATCTGCTCTACCTCTTTAAACCGAATCTGACGGTGATCGACGGCATCATCGGCGGGGAGGGCAACACGCCCGCGCCGGTCGACCCGGTCAAGGTCGGCATGATCATCTCCGGCACCAACAGCGTGGAGGTCGACCGCGTGACGACGCGCATCATGGGCATTGACCCGAACGAACTTGCGCTCACGCACGAAGCCGAAAAGCGCGGGTTCGGGGAACCGGAAACCGAGATCGTCGGCACGGAGCGCGTTGTGCCGTTCCGGCGGGCGGAGAGCTCGTTTTTAACGCCGCGGTTCCGCAAAAACTGGCCGAACGTGAAGCTCTTCGTCGGGTATACGAACGACCGCGCGCCGAAGATTACCGATCTAAACGGCGTCACGCCCGAAACGGTGTATCGGCTGGAGGGCGCGTGCCGCGGCGGGTGCATGGCGACGATGTCCATGTATATGGAAATGCTGCTCAAGGGAAAAAAGCAGTTCGACCGTTCCAGGGTGCGCTTTGCCGCCGTCATCGGCGACGGCTGCGAGGTGGACGGCAAACGGTACTGGTTCGATCCGGACGGAAAGCCGTACGATCTGGACGCGCTCAAAGAGCTGAAGAAGGAATACAGGCACGTGATCGGCTGCGGCTCGTGCATGAAGGCTGCGGCTCAGGCCTGCACCGCCTGCGCGACGGGCTGCGGGAACGTCGGCGAATATGTGCCGCTGCTAATGAAGGCGACCGGCCGGTTCGTGCCGATGCTCTCGCCCGATAACGAAGGGATCGGAACGCTGCTTCTGGGCATGGCGAGGAAGTACTTCGCCGTGCGCAAGGTGCTCAAAACCGGCGATATCGTGGAGATTCCGTTCGACGCGTGGGACGATCGTATCTTCCCGATCCCCGCGCTTTCCGAAGAGGATCTGAAGAAGGACTGGATCTTCGTCCCGATGGAAAAGCAGACGCCGGAGCAGATCAGGCGGAACCTGAAGGCCTATAAGATGATACAGGCGGGATGACCCATGAAATGCTGCAACGGACGGATTCTGGAAGTAGACCTTACGAGCCGAGAAATCCGGCCGCGCGCCGTGCCGGACGCGGTGTACGAAGCCGTGCTGTCCGGGAAGGGGCTCGGGGTATGGTATCTGTACCGCCATATTCCGGCGGGCGCCGATCCGCTGGGCCCGGACAACGTGCTGGGCTTCGTCTCCGGGGCACTGACCGGCACGGGGGCACTCATGTGCGGACGCTGGATGGCGGTTGCGAAATCGCCGCTTACCGACGGCTGGGGGGACGCCAACTGCGGCGGTGTGTTTTCGCCGGCGATCAAGCAGTGCGGCTACGACGCGATCTTCCTCCGCGGGATTTCGGAAACCCCCGTCTATCTCTACGTGGATAATCAGAAGGCGGAACTGCGCGACGCGTCGGCCTACTGGGGGCTGGACGCGACCGAGGCGGAGGAGCGCCTGATCGCGGACAACTGGGAGAAGAAAAAGCCGTCCGTCGCGGTGATCGGCGAAGCCGGCGAAAAGTGCTCCCTGATCTCCGGGATCTGCAACGAGGGCGGGCGCATCGCCGCGCGGAGCGGGCTCGGTGCCGTGATGGGCTCCAAGCGGCTGAAGGCCGTCGTGCTGGCGGGCAGCAGGCCGATGCCCTGCGCCGACAGGGAGGCGGTCCACGCAATCAGCAGGGAGCTCGGCCGCAAGCTCAAAAAGGGCAGCCTGCCCGGATTTGTGAAGGGCGGCGTGATGGGATTCGGCGGAACGATGCTCGGCAAGCTCCCCGTCACGGCCGCGCTCGACGGCATGATGACCGTGCCGATCCTGAAAAAATGGGGCACGCCCATGAATACGACCATGGCGGTCACTTCCGGCGACGGGCCCGTTAAAAACTGGGGCGGCGGTCCGAAGGACGCGCCGGGCGCGGTGCGTGCGTTCAATCCAGACCGGGTGATCCGGCGCGAAACCCGGAAATACCACTGCTATTCCTGCGGCCTCGGATGCGGCGGCGTTCTGAACATCTCGGACCTGGACGGCGGCTACGGGCACACGCACAAGCCCGAATATGAAACGATCGAAGCGTTCGGCCCGCTGCTGCTCAACAACGACCTTGAAAGCGTGCTGCAGATCAACGAGCTGCTCAACCGCGCCGGCATGGACAGCATCTCCGCCGGGAATACGATCGCCTGGGCGATCGAGTGCTGTGAAAACGGAATCCTCACGAAGGAGACGACCGACGGGGTGGAGTTGAGCTGGGGCAACGCGGCGGGCATCATTGCGCTGGTGAAGAAGATGATCGCGCGCGAGGGCTTCGGCGACGCACTGGCCGACGGCGTCAGGCGCGCGAGCGAACGATACGGCGGAACGGAGTACGCCATGCACATCGGCGGGCAGGAGCCGGGCATGCACGACAGCCGGAACGATCCGCAGCTCGCGGTGCATTTCGTTGCCGAGCCCGCGCCCGGAAAACACACCGTCGGCATGACCATGAGCTACGGCACCTACGCGCTGGCGGATATCTGCTCCTGGGCGCCGCCGATGACGGTCATCAAAAAAGAGGACGATATCGTCCCCTCGAAGGAGCGCGCCATGCGGAGCGTCGCCAACGCCTGCTACACCATGCTGGTGGACGGCGCGGGCGGATGCTATTACGGCATGATGTTCGGCGTTCACGCCTGGAATCCCTGCAGGTACCTCAACGCCGCCGCGGGCTGGGAGAAAAGCGGGGACGAGTATATGGAAATCGGCAAACGCATCCAGACCCTGCGGCAGATGTTCAATCTCAAGCAGGGCGTCGACCCCGCATCCCGGCGGCTGCCGAAACGGATGGCGGGCGAACCGCCGCTGACGAGCGGCCCGCTCAGGGGCGTTACGCTGCAAAACGACGAGATGGTACGCCTGCATTGGGAAGGATTCGGCTGGGACGGGGAGTCCGGCGTGCCGACGCGGGAGACGATGGACGCGCTCGGCATCGGCGAACTGCTGGAGCTTGAGGAGGAATAGCGTATGGCGAAACAAAAACCGGCGTTTTCCTATGCGCTCTGCATCGCCTGCGGCATGTGCGTGACCGCATGCCCGGTGAGCGCGCTCGCGCTGACGATGACCGGGCAGGACGCGCTGAAGACCGTTTTTCCGGAACTGTCCGGCCGCGAGTGCATCGGCTGCGGACTCTGCGCAAAGTCCTGCCCGATGAACGCGATCGAGATGAAGGAAGCGTGATCCGCGTCAAGGTGCTGCCGCCGCCGGGATGCGACCGCTCCAGACTGGACGAGCGCGGCTGGACGGAACTGCCGGACGGCGCGACGCTCGGCGATGCGCTGCGGTGCGTCAAATGCAGCCGGGCGCTGGCAAAGCTGCTGCTCGCCAGCGTAAACGGCGAGCGCGTGCCGTTTTCCACGGCGCTGAAGGACGGCGATATCATCGGCTTTTTCCTGCCGTGTATGGGCGGCTGAACGTTCGCCGGCGGTACGTATAAAAAAGGCGCGGGCGCCTGAATCGCGCCCGCGCCGCAGCTTGTCGATAAAGGGGGACCGGCTCCGCCTCCAAACCGCCGCTCAGGGCCGTAAGGCCCGAAGAACCCGGTTCCGCAAGCGCCTTGGAATAGGGCGTTTGCGGGGTCAGGAATTCCCAAGGGACGTGTCCCTTGGGTGGGGTGCAGGGGTGAAGCCCCTGCAAAAGAACTTTTCTGACGGGCTGGGCGCGCTTTGCTTATTTCTGTCCGTAATAGGCGTGCGCGCCGTGCTTGCGCAGATAGTGCTTGTCCAGCAGCGCGCGATCGAGCCGCGCGTCCGGGCTGAGCAGTTCGGTATGCCACGCCATCATGGCGACCTCCTCGAGTATGATCGCCATATGCACCGCGTCCTCCGCATTCGTTCCCCAGCAGAAGGGGCCGTGGCCGTGCACCAGCGCCGCTGGAACGGACAGCGGGTCCGCGCCTCGCAGGGTTTCGATGATGACGTTTCCGGTTTCCAGCTCGTAATCGCCGTCGATCTCGCCGGCCGTCAGCGCGCGCGTTACCGGAATCGGGCCGTAGAAATAATCGGCGTGCGTCGTCCCGAGAGCAGGGATGGATTTGCCGGCCTGCGCGAAGATCGTCGCCCAGCGCGAATGCGTATGCACGATCCCGCCGACAGCGGGGAACGCGCGGTACAGCGCAAGATGCGTCGGCAGATCGGAGGAGGGTTTCAGCGCGCCCTCCACGGTGTTTCCCGTTTCCAGATCGACGCAGACCATGCTTCCGGCGTTCATGTCCTCGTAGGGAACGCCGGACGGCTTGATCACGACAACGCCCCTGCCGCGGTCGATCCCGCTGGCGTTGCCCCACGTCAGCGTGACGAGCCCGTGCTTCGGCAGAGCGAGATTCGCTTCCAGCACCTCGCGTTTCAGTTCGTCGAACATTTCGTTTCCTCCCGATTCACCGCTTTGCAGCGGCTGTCTTTCTCAGAAATGACGGCGCGGCTTGCCCGGCCGCTATTTGTTTTATTGTACACACAAGCGCGGCGGTTTTCCACCCCCGCGCCGAAGCTGCCCTGCATCAGGTTTTGTACGGCGAGGCCGTGCGCCCGCCGGATTCCCGGATCTGTCCGCAAACGCCGTCGATTTATCCTGCCGGCATCGGGCTGTTCGGCGTGTTCAAACGGACGGGGGCTGCCGATCCTGCGCCTGCGCCGCCTCGTACGGCGCGATGATGCGCGCCTGCATGGGCGGGTTGATCAAAAAGCAGAGGGTAAACTGCGTCAGCGCCGGCAGAAGCGGGATAATCAGCACCAGCGAGAGGGGAAACAGCAGCACTTCGATGAGCCCGGAGACCAGCAGCGTGCCGAGAATCGCAAGATCGCGCCGGATTTCGAGCGCGGCCAGCGCGCGCGTGTTCCGGATCAGGTCGCGGTTGGGCAGCGCCAGTACCGATTTAAATACGAACGCCCAGCTTCCGTAGAGCGAGGAGACGATCAGAAGGAACAGCCCGAGCGCGTAGAACAGCAGTCCGTATATGGTACTCCCGTTCGTCAGTCCGAGACTGAGCAGATAATAACTTGCCGCAAAACAGACGCCGAACGGCAGCCCGAGGAGCAGACCCGACGCAAAGCTCCCGCGGAACTCCCCCCAGAACTCCTGCCAGAGCAGGCAGTTGCCGTCCCGCACCAGCTTCATGCAGACGCGGTTGAGCGCGCACAGCGCCGCTGGCAGCGTCACGAGCGGAATAGAGAACGCGAGAAACAGAAGGTTTGCCGAAACCAGTTTCCAGAAATGTGTGCCGAGCAGAAAGAAGTACCGCTTCGCGCCGCGTTCCGGCACGGGCGCATCCGAGCCTTCCTTAAGCCATCTTCTGTTTGCAATTCGCCCCAGCGGTCCCATGCTTCAGCTCCTTATTCCCCTCATAACGATATCCTTTGTAAAAAAGCACTTTCGGCTGATCGGGCGGGGGCCTGCCGCCCGGGCCTTCCGCCCGAACGGCGCGTTCCGCAGCGCCGGTTTCTATCGCGAGCCGATTGTTCCGAATTCGGCGGGCGCAGGCATGTCGATAAAGGGGGGCGTTGGAGGCTCCGCCTCCAAACTGCCGCTCAGGGCCGCAACGGCCCTGAGAACCCATTTTCGCAAACGTCCCGGAATAGGGAGGAACTCCCAAGGGACGTGCCCCTTGGGTGGGGTGCAGGGGTAAAATCCCTGTAAAAGGATTTTTTGACATGCGTGCCGGCCAAGAAATCCCCGGGATTGTTCAGGCCTGGTGCGCTTTCCGTGCAAACGAGAAGGAAAGATTCGGCCGGCGCTCTCCGTGCGTTACAGCGTCGCGGCCATGACCGCCTTGATCGTGTGCATGCGGTTCTCCGCCTCGTTGAACACCGCGGACTGCGGCCCGTTGAATACGTCGTCGGACACCTCCATGGAGTCGCGGCCGAAGCGCGCGCCCATCTCCTTGCCGATGCCGGTGTTCAGGTCGTGGAACGACGGCAGGCAATGCATGAAGATCGCGCCGGATTTGGCGCGCCGCATCACGTCCGCGTTCACCTGATACGGCGCGAGGTCCCGGATGCGCTTCTCCCAGATCTCCATCGGCTCGCCCATGGAGACCCAAACGTCGGTGTAGATCACGTCCGCATCTTTGACGCCGGCGGCGATATCCTCGGTCTGCGTGATGCTGCCGCCGCTGGTTTTGCAAAGCGCGCGGCATGTATCGGTGAGCTCCGCCTGCGGGAAATACCCTTTCGGCGCGCAGGCCACGAAGTCCAGCCCCATCTTCGCGCAGCCGACCATGAGCGAATTGCCCATGTTGAAGCGCGCGTCGCCGCAGTAGGCGAGCTTGATGCCCTTGAGGCCGCCGAACGTTTCCTGGACGGTGAGCAGGTCCGCGAGCACCTGCGTCGGGTGAAATTCCGTGGTCAGTCCGTTCCAGACCGGCACGCCGGCGTATCTGGCAAGCTCCTCGACGATTGCCTGCCCGAATCCGCGGTACTCGATGCCGTCGTACATGCGCCCGAGCACCCGCGCCGTGTCCGCGATGCTCTCCTTCTTGCCGATCTGCGAGCCGGAGGGATCGAGATAGGTCGCGTGCATGCCGAGATCGTACGAGGCGACCTCGAAGGAGCAGCGGGTGCGCGTGCTGGTTTTTTCAAAGATGAGCGCCACGTTTTTGCCGTGGAACGCGTCGTGCGGGACGCCCGCTTTCTTCTTGCGCTTGTAGTCCGATGAAAGCGCGAGCAGGCCGTCGATCTCCTCCGGGGTAAAGTCCAGCAGTTTCAGAAAGCTCTTTCCTTTGAGATTCATTTTTCCATTCCTCCCAGCGTCGTTTCAAAGATCGCGAGCCCTGCGTCGATTTCTTCCTTCGTGATGGTCAGCGGCGGCATCAGGCGGACCGTGTCGCTTCCGGCCGTGAGCGCGAGCAGACCGTTTTGTATCATGGCCGAAACCGCCTCACGGTGGGAGCAGGCGACGCCCACGCCGATCATGAGCCCCAGCCCCCGCACATTCTTTACCGCCGGCAGCGCCATCGAACGGATCCTGCTTCGGATGTAATCGCCCTTTTGGGTCACCTCCGCAAGAAACGAAGGCGTAAGCGTATCCAGAACGGTGAGCGCGCCCGCCGAGCAAATCGGGTTCCCGCCGAACGTTGCCGCGTGCGTTCCCGCCGAAAGGACGGACGCGCAGGTTTCGTTTGTCAGGATGCCGCCGAACGGCAGCCCGCCCGCGATGCCCTTGGCGAAGCTGACCACGTCCGGCTCGATGCCGTACTGCTGGTAGCAGAACAGCGTGCCCGTGCGGCCCACGCCGGTCTGCACCTCGTCGATCAGCAGCAGGAGGCCGTTTTCCCTGCAGAACGCCGCGACGTCCTGCACGAAGTCCTTCTCCAGCGGCAGAACGCCGCCCTCGCCCTGGATGAGCTCCATCATCACCGCGCACACGGCCCCGTCGCAGGCGGCTTTGACGCTTGCGGAATCGTTCGGCTCGGCGCGGACGAAGCCCTCGGTAAACGGGAAGAAGTAGTTGTGAAACGCGTCCTGTCCCGTGGCGGCGAGCGTGGTCACCGTCCGCCCGTGGAAGGAGTGGCTGAGCGTGACGATACCGCTGCGCCCGGCGCCGTACTTGTCGAACGAATACTTGCGGGCAAGTTTGATCATGCCCTCGTTCGCCTCCGCGCCGGAGTTGGCAAAGAACGCGCCGTGCATGCCAGTCCGCTCGTTCAGCTCTTTGGCGACCAGCGCCGCGGGCTCGGTGTAGAAGAGGTTGGAAACGTGCGGCAGCTTCCCCGCCTGTTCGGCGACGGCGTCGGCCCAGCGCCTGTTGCCGTAGCCCAGCGAGCAGACGCCGATGCCGCTGGTAAAGTCGATATATCGTTTTCCGTCGAAATCGTACAGCTTCGCGCCCTCGCCGTGTTCGATCGCGACCGGGAAGCGCCCGTAGGTATGCAGGATGTTGTCGTCCGTGAGGCGGATGATCTGCTGATTCGTCATTTGCTTTACTCCTTTGTCCGCGGCCTTCAAAGCGTCACCATCGTGCCGATGCCCTCGTCCGTGAGCATCTCGATCAGGATCGAGTGCGGCACGCGCCCGTCAATGATGAAGGCGCGCTTCGCGCCCTGTTCGACGGCGTGCGCGCAGCACTCGAGCTTCGGGATCATGCCGCCGGTGATTACGCCGCGCTGCTTCAGCCCTTCGATCTCCTTCGTCGAGATCCGCGTGATCAGGCTCTGCGGGTCCTTCGGGTCGGCGAGGACGCCGACGATGTCCGTCATGTTGATGAGGCTCTCCGCACCGAGCGCGGCGGCGATATGCGAGGCGGCCGTGTCGGCGTTGATGTTGTAGATGTTCCCCTGCCGGTCGCACCCGAGCGTGGAGACCACGGGGATATAGCCCTTCTCGAGCAGGTCGTTGATCGGCGCGGGGTGGATGGCGACGATCTCGCCGACAAAGCCGAGCTTCTCGCTGAGCTGTTTCGCTTCGATCAGGTGCCCGTCCATGCCGGAAAGACCGACCGCCGAGCCGCCGACGTTCTGGATGAGGTTGACGAGCCCCTTGTTGACCTTGCCCGCGAGCACCATCTGCGCCGCGTCCACGGTTTCCTGATCGGTCACCCGGAGGCCGTCCACGAACACGCTCTCCTTGCCGAGCCGCTTGAGTACCGCGCTGAGCTCCGGCCCGCCGCCGTGCACGAGCACGATCCGCACGCCGACGAGCGTAAGGAGCACCACGTCGCCCATGACCGCTTTCCGGAGCGATTCCTCCTCCATGGCGCTGCCGCCGTATTTTACCACGACGGTCTTGCCATAGTATTTCTGAATGTACGGAAGCGCCTGGATCAGCACCTCCGCGCGTTTTGCGGTATCGATCGTCATGTGCGGTAATCCCCGTTGATCTTCACGTAATCGTAGGTCAGATCGCAGCCGAAGGCCGTCGCATGGGCATCGCCGTCGCCGAGGACGACGTCGATCGTGATCTCGCTTTCCGAAAGCACGGCCTTTGCAAGCTCCTCCGAAAAATCGACGCCCGCGCCGTCTCGGCACACCTCGATTTCGCCCGCGGCGGAGGAAAAGGTCACGCCGACCTTGCTTACGTCCACGGCGACGCCCGCGTACCCAAGCGCACAGAGCACGCGGCCCCAGTTCGCGTCCGCGCCGAACATGGCGCATTTGACCAGCGGCGAGTTGATCACGGATTTGGCGAGCGTCTTTGCGCAGGCCGTGTCCGCCGCGCCGGCGATATTGCAGATGATGAGTTTTGTCGCGCCCTCGCCGTCGCCCGCGATGGCGCGGCTCAGATACTGCGTCACAGCGGACAGCGCGGATCGGAACGCGGCGTAGTCCGCACCCTCCGAACCGATCTGCGGGTTGCCGGCAAGACCGTTGGCGAGCACGGTCACCATGTCGTTGGTGGAGGTGTCCCCGTCGATGCTGACCATGTTGAAGCTGTCCGGCACGTCCTCGTTTAGCGCCTTCTGCAGCAGCGCGGGAGTGATGGAAACGTCGGTCGTGATAAAGCAGAGCATGGTCGCCATGTTCGGCTGGATCATGCCGCTGCCCTTGGCGATGCCGCCCATTCTGCAGACGGTCCCGCCGACGGCGAATTCCACGGCGGTCTCCTTTTTTTTCTGATCCGTGGTCATGATCGCCTCCGCGGCGCCCGCGCTGTCCTTTGCCAGCATTTTGGCGAGCACGGGGATACCGCCCGCGATGGGCTCGAGGCTCAGCGGCTTTCCGATCACGCCCGTGGAGGCCACCACCACGTCGGAGGGCGAAATGCCGAGCGCCTTCCCGACGAGGGCGCACATTCCGGAAGCGATTTCGACGCCGTCTGCGTTGCAGGTGTTCGCGTTTCCGCTGTTGCAGACGATCGCCTGCGCATAGCCGTTCGCCACGTTCTGTTTCGTCACGGCGATCGGCGCGCCCTTGACGAGGTTCTGCGTATAGACGCAGGCGCAGGCGGCGGGCGCTTCGCTGACGATCAGCGCGAGATCCTTTTTCGATTTGTTTTTCCGTATCCCGCAGTTTACGCCTGCGGCGGTAAATCCTGCAGCGGCGCAGACGCCGCCGTCGATCTGTTTCATCCTTCGTTTAATCCTTTCCGAGGTTGAGGCCCGCGTACTGGTCCACGCCCATCATGATGTTCATGCACTGGATGGCCGCGCCGGACGCGCCCTTGCCGAGATTATCGAATCGCGCGAGCAATGTAATGTGCTCCTCGTTGCCCGCTACGGAAATATCCATGCCGTCCAGATCGGAGAGCTTTCCGCCGGCGAGATAGCCGTGCTCGTCCATCTGTTCCTGATAGCGCACCAGTGGACCGGAGTATCGCTGCCGGTAGAGGCTCTTAATGTCTCCGACGGTCGCGCCGCCGGACAGCTGTTCCTGGAAGACCGAGAGGATGGTGAGCATGCCGCTGAAATAATCCGCCACGATCGGGAAGAACGCCGGCGCCGTGTCGAGGCCGCTGTAATACCGCATCTCGGGCACGTGCTTGTGTGCCTGCGGGAGCGAGTAGAGGCGGGGCGATTTCAGCAGCACGTCCCGGTAGTCCGATTCGTACTGGGCGATCATCTTGTGCCCGCCGCCGCTGTAGCCGGTCAGGGAGGTGCAGCTGAGCAGCGCGTCCTTCCGGAGGATGCCCGCGCGGATCAGCGGAACGGTCAGCGCAAGAAAACCGCTGGCGTGGCAGCCGGGCACGGCGACGCGCTTCGCGCCCCGGAGCTTTTCAAAGCCGTCGTCCCAGGGCTCGGGCAGACCGTACACCCAGCCGTCCGCGATCCGGTGCGCGGTGGAGGGGTCGATGATATGCACATGCGGCTCTTCAACCATGGAAACCGCCTCGATCGCCGCCGATTCCGGCAAGCAGAGGAACGCCACGTCGCATTCGTTGAGCATCTTTTTGCGGCTCGCGGGGTCCTTGCGCATGCTTTCCGGCAGGGTCAGCAGCTCGAGATCGGTCCGTCCGGAAAGGCGGTCGAAGATCCGCAGTCCGGTCGTGCCTTCTTTTCCGTCGATAAAAACCTTAGTCATGATTCAGAAACTCCGTAAGGTACCGTATTTGCGCGCGCACCGACTCCGGGGACGTGCCGCCCGCCGAAATGCGCGTGCGCACGCAGGTTTCGAGGTTCACCGCTTCGTATACGTCCTCTTCGAAGAGCTCGGAAAACGAGCGGTATTCCGAAAGCGGCAGGGTTTCGAGCGTTTGACCGTCGGCGATGCATTGGGCCACGAGCCGGCCGACGAGCTTGTACGCCGTCCGGAACGGCATGCCCTTCTTCACAAGGTAGTCTGCGCAGTCCGTGGCGTTGATGAACCCCTCCGCCGCGGCCCGGCGCAGATTGTCCGTGCGGACGGTCATGCCCGAAAGCATGGGCGCGAATACCGCCAGGCAGGCCTTCGCCGTGTCGAACGCGTCGAAGATCGCCTCCTTGTCCTCCTGCAGATCCTTATTGTACGCAAGCGGGAGGCCCTTCATCATGGTCAGCAGCGACACAAGATCGCCGTAGACACGGCCGGTCTTGCCGCGCACGAGCTCCGCCATATCGGAGTTCTTCTTTTGCGGCATGATCGACGAGCCGGTGGAGAATTCGTCCGAGAGCTCGACGAAGCGAAATTCCCAGCTCGTCCAGAGCACGATCTCCTCGGAGAACCGCGACAAATGCGACATGAGGATCGAAAGATCGCCGGCCAGCTCCAAGCAGAAATCCCGGTCGGAGACGGAATCCACGGAATTCTGCGTGATTCCGGCAAAGCCGAGCGCCCTGGCGGTCATGTCGCGGTCGATCGGATACGTGGTGCCCGCGAACGCGCACGCGCCGAGCGGGCAGAGGGACATGCCGTCCGCGGCGTTCCGCAGCCGGACGATATCGCGCCGGAGCATGAAGGCGTAGGCCAGGATCCACTGCCCGAACGTGACGGGCTGCGCGCGCTGGAGATGGGTGTATCCCGGCATGACCGCGTCCGCGTACCGCCCGGCGACGCCGAGGATCGAGCGCATCAGCGCCTCGGCAAGCGAAACGACCTCCGCCGTCTGCGCGCTCAGATACAGCCGGAGGTCGAGCGCGACCTGATCGTTGCGGCTGCGGGCGGTGTGCAGTTTCCTGCCGTCATCGCCGATACGCCGCGTGAGCTCGAGTTCCACAAAGGAATGGACGTCCTCCGCGGCGGGGTCGATCGGGAGCTTGCCGGAAACGACGTCACTTAGGATCGCCTGCAGAGCGTCGATGATCCGCTCGGCGCTCGCGGCGGGGATGATGCCCTTTGCCCCGAGCATGGCGGCGTGCGCCATGGAGCCCTTGATATCCTGCCCGATCATGCGAGAGTCAAACGCGATCGACCGGTTGAATTCGTCCGCGAGCTTTGCGTTTTCGCCCGCCGTGCGGCCCGTCCAGAGTTTCTCCATTTTTTCTTCGCCCCCGCTTGTCGTCTTTCGCCTGCCGGCGCGTTCCGATCGGCGGCCGGCGCGGCGTTACTTGTTTTTCAGGTCCATCAGCGCCTTGACCTGGATCGGCAGGCCGTAGAGGTTGATGAAACCTTCCGCGTCCTTTTGATTATAATCGCTTTCGCCGAATGTTGCGATACTTTCCGAGTACAGGCTGTAGGGACTTTCGACGCCGGCCTTGATGACGTTGCCCTTGTAGAGCTTGAGCTTGACCGTGCCGGTGACGTTTTCCTGCGTCTTGTCCACGAAGGCCGCCAGCGCCTCCCGAAGCGGGCTGAACCACTGGCCGTTGTAGACCAGTTCCGCGTAGGTAATCGCAAGCTCCTGCTTCTTATGCGCGGTCAGTTTGTCGAGCGTGATGGTCTCCAGCGTTTCGTGCGCCTGGTAGAGGATCGTGCCGCCGGGCGTTTCGTACACGCCGTGGCTCTTCATGCCGACGAGCCGGTTCTCCACGAGGTCCAGCAGCCCGATGCCGTTCGCCCCGCCGATTTCGTTGAGCGCACAGATGATCTCCTTCACGCTCATGGCCTTGCCGTCCAGCGCGACCGGCACGCCCTTTTCAAACGCGAGCGTGACGTAGGTCGGTTTGTCCGGCGCGTCCATGGGCGAAACGCACAGCTCGAGGAAGCCGGGTTTTTCATACTGCGGCTCGTTGACCGGGTTTTCCAGGTCCAACCCTTCGTGGGAGAGGTGCCAGAGGTTCTTATCCTTGGAATAGTTGGTCTCCCGGTTGATCTTGAGCGGCACGTGATGCGCCTCGGCGTAGTCGATCTCCTCGTCGCGCGATTTGATGCTCCATTCCCGCCACGGCGCGATCACCTTCATATGCGGCGCAAAATGCTTGATCGCCAGCTCGAAGCGGACCTGGTCGTTGCCCTTGCCGGTGCAGCCGTGCGCCACGGCGTCCGCGCCTTCCTTGAGGGCGATCTGCGCGAGACGCTTGGCGATGATCGGGCGTGCGAACGACGTGCCGAGCAGGTACCCTTCGTAGATCGCGCCGGCCTTCATGGTCGGAACGATGTAGTCGTTGACGAATTCGTCGGTGAGGTCCTCAATATATAGCTTGGAAGCGCCGGTTTTCAGGGCCTTCTCTTCCAGCCCGTCGAGTTCGTCGCCGCCCTGCCCGACGTTCGCGGCCATGGCGATTACCTCGCAGCCGGGGTAGTTCTCCTTGAGCCACGGGATGATCACGGACGTGTCCAACCCGCCCGAATACGCCAGAACGATTTTTTTGATGTCAGACATACGATTGCCTCCAATACGAGTATTGCATACATATTAACGATTTAAGTATAATTAGTCAATAGAAAATCCGTAAAAAGTATGAGAAAATATTTGAAAATATGACGGTTTTTTATCCGCGCTCCGAATATTAAAAAGAATATGCAAAATTTATGCAAAATTGCGCGTCAAAACGCCCGGGGTTCGACGTTCCGCATGGAAGGGAATCGGAGACGGTTCGCCGCACGCGATGCGCCGCGTGCGGAAAAGCGGCCGGGCGGGAGCCGCCGCGCCAGGCGGCCGGCTGATCCGCTTCGGTATATGCACACATTTTTTTCGTCTGCATAGTATACCAGTAGATACGAATGACAGGAATACACACCGGCTGTGATACTGCTCTGCATCGGAAAGGGCGCTCCCGCGTGAACACGGTTCCTGTCATGAAAAAGAAAGGTAAGATGCAACAATGCCCTGCAAAAACTGTTACTCGTGCTGCAGGCCGCTGTCGGCCAGTTCCAGCACCGGCGGGGCCGGGCCCCTTCCGGTGCTGACGACGCTGCTTGCCGATCCGATCAACGTCGTTTCCACATCCGTCAATACCAGAGGGATGTACGATACGACGAACCTTCTGATCTTCACCAGCACGATCAATCTTCCGCTTGGAATCAGCGTGAATCTGAACTTCCAGATCAGCAGACTTCGCGGGGACGGCTCCGCCATCAAGGTCGGGCCGACCTTTACGTTTGCGACGCTCGCAACCGCCCTTGAATCCGAAGCGTTCAGCTTCCAGTTCGCCGACAACAACGTGCCCCCCGGCGATTACACCTATTCCGTCGAGATCGCGACCAACTCGCTCGTGGACATCACTCCCGGGGTATCCGTCAACAACGCGACCTTGTCGGTGATCGCATTCAACGATTAAGCGATCGACCCGGCGGGGCACGGCCCGCGCCGCAAAGAACGCGAAGAAAACGAAAGAGCAAGAGACCCGGAAACATCCGGCGGATCAACCGCGCCGGAACGAAGCAACCGAAAGCAAAGCGCCTCCCGCCGCGGACCGAAAGGACCGCGGCGGGAGGCGTGCCGCCAAAATCCGCATGCGCGGATGCCATCCAATAAGATAGCGGGGTCAGATCCGCGCGGCGTATTCGCGCGGAGAGATCCCGTATTCGTTCCGGAAGGCCTTATAAAAGCCGGAATACTCGGCAAAGCCGCATTGCGCGGCGACGGCCGTCAGCGGCAGTCCCTCACGAATCAGGTTCCGCGCGTGGATCATGCGCTTTTGCAGGAGCATCCGGTAGATGGATACGCCTGTTTCCCGCTTGAATCTGCGTTCCATGTGGTACTTGGAAAGGAACACCGTTTTTGAAAGCTCGTCGAGGGAGACCGGCTGGTCGATATGCGCGTCCAGTTGGCCGGAAATCGCGCTGGCGAGCCTGCTGATGTGAACGTCCGGATGCGCGGGGGCAATGCCGCGTTCGTCGCAGGCGCGGTTAAGCGTCACGAGCAGCTCCGTAACCAGCGAACGGCACAGCACGTCCTTTCCGAACCGGTCGCCGTTCGTCGCGGCGAGCAGGCGCATGAGCTGGTCCGTGATCGCGCCGCGCTGCGAGTCGGTCAGGCGGTTGGCGCTGAGCCGCCTTTTTGAAAAGCATGCCGAAAGGTCGGTTTCGGCGGTCGAGAGCCGTTCCACATAGGAGCGCGACAGCCAGAGCACGATGCGCTCGTACGGCGCGGCGGGCTCGCGGAACAGCGGCCGGTGCAGCTGATTCGGCCCGATGAGCAGCAGGTCGCCCGGGATGACGGAGAACGACGCGCTGTCGATCTGGTACGAGATATTGCCGGAAAGCAGCAGATAGCACTCATAAAAATCGTGAAAATGCAGCGAAACGTGCAGTTCGCGGCTGTCCCGGTAATGATAGATTTCGTAATTTTCGAGCAGCATGTGCTGCCGCTGCTGAAAAACATGCTGAATCGTTTCCATCGCGTTCGCCTCAATTCATATAATAAGGCAATATCGGCAATGTATCAAGCAAGATTTTGATAGAACATTTCTAATTTTGTGTTATTCTGAACATGGTTGATTCCGAATCATTCTACAAATCATCATGGAAACGAGGGAATGCTCATGCAGAACAAAAAACGTTACGCGCTCGCATGCCCGACCAGCATGGGCGTGCGCATCACGCCCGCCGACCGGCAGGCGGTCCACACGAGTCATCTGTTTTATCTGCAGTCCACCAGCGCGGAGACGAACGTGCTCAACATCGCTTCGTCGCTTGGATGCGAATGCCTGGCGCTGACCAAGTTCATCGAGGGCAGCCCGATCTCGCGCTTTATTCAAAGCGAGCTGCGGGGACGGAATATCCGTTATGAGGGCGTATCCGTTCCGCAGGACGGGCCGTGGGGCTGCCGTCACCAGTTCAACATCGCGGACAGCGGATACGGCCTTCGCGGACCGCGGGTCTGGAACGACCGCGCCGGCGAGGTCGGACGGTCGCTGTCCATCGAGGAGTTCGACATCCCCCGCATCTTCGGCGAAGAGGGCGTGTCGATCCTGCATCTTTCGGGCCTGGTCGCCGCGCTTTCCCCCGAGACCGCACGTTTCTGCGCGGAGCTGGCGAAGCGCGCGAAGAAGTACGGCACCATGGTGTCCTTCGACCTGAACTACCGCGCGTCCTTCTGGGCGGGCCGCGAGGCGGAGCTGAGCCAGACCTTCCATTCGATCGCCGCGCTTGCCGACGTGCTGGTCGGCAACGAGGAGGATTTTCAGCTCGCCCTGGGCATCCGGGGGCCGGAATCGGGCGGGAAGGACCTCACCTCGAAGATCGAGGGCTTCAAGGGCATGATCGGCGAGGCGAAAAAGGCCTTCCCGAACGCGGCGTATTTCGCCACCACGCTCCGGCAGGTCCTCAGCGCCAACGAGCATCTCTGGGGCGCGATTCTGTCCGCCGGCGGCGAGTGGTATGTGGAGGAGCCGCGCCTTATCCCCGTGTTCGATCGCATCGGCGGCGGGGACGGCTTTACGGGCGGACTGCTGTACTGCATCTACCGGGGCTGGAAGGCGGAGCAGTGCCTGCAGTTCGGGTGGGCGACCGGCGCGCTCGCCGTAACCGACCGGAACGACTACGCTTCGCCCGCCGACGAGGAGCAGGTGTGGAGCATCTACAAGGGCAACGCAAGGGTGAAACGGTAAGGAGAAGAAAATGAAAGCGGATATCGGACTTATCGGACTCGCCGTGATGGGCGAGAATCTCGTGATGAACATGGAGTCGAAGGGTTTTTCCGTCGCGGTCTACAACCGCACGACGGCGAAGGTGGATCAGTTTGTCGAAGGGCGCGCGAAGGGGAAGCAGATCGTCGGATGCCATTCCCTGACGGAGCTGAGGGACGCGCTGAAGACCCCGCGCAAGGTCATGATCATGATCAAGGCCGGGCAGCCCGTGGACGATATGATCGAGCATCTGCTCGGCGTGCTCGAGCCGGGCGACGTGATCATCGACGGCGGCAACAGCCATTTCCCGGACACCACGCGCCGCACGGCATACGTGGAGTCCAAGGGGCTGCTCTATATCGGCACCGGCGTTTCCGGCGGCGAGGAGGGCGCGCTCAAGGGGCCTTCCATGATGCCCGGCGGTTCGAAGGACGCGTGGCCGCTGGTGAAGCCGATCTTTCAGGCCATCTGCGCGAAGGTGGAGGACGGCTCCCCCTGCTGCGACTGGGTGGGCGAAAACGGCGCGGGCCACTTTGTCAAGATGGTGCACAACGGCATCGAATACGGGGACATGCAGCTCATCTGCGAGGCGTATCAACTCATGCGGGACGTGCTGGGCATGTCTGCCGGCGAGATGAGCAAGGTGTTCGCGGACTGGAACAGAGGCGAGCTGGACAGCTACCTCATCGAGATCACGCGCGATATCCTCGCCTACCGGGATACCGACGGCGCCGCGCTCGTGGATCACATCCTCGACACGGCCGGGCAGAAGGGGACCGGGAAGTGGACGGGCATCGCCGCGCTGGACGAGGGCGTTCCGCTCACGCTCATCGGCGAAGCGGTGTTCGCGCGGTGTCTCTCGGCCATGAAGGAGGAGCGCACCGAGGCGGCGAAGGTATTCCCGCACGAGCGTCCCGCCTTCCAGGGCGACCGGCAGGCGTTTCTGGACGCGATCCGGGACGCGCTGTACGCCTCGAAGATCGTTTCCTACGCGCAGGGCTACACGCTCATGCGCGCCGCGGCCAAGACCTACGGCTGGAATCTCAACTACGGCGGCATCGCGCTCATGTGGCGCGGCGGCTGCATCATCAGGAGCGTGTTCCTCGGCAGGATCAAGCAGGCGTATGAGAACAACCCCGCGCTTTCCAACCTGCTGCTGGATCCCTATTTTGCGGAAACGGTCCGCTCCTGCGTCGGCGCGTGGCGCAAGGTCGTTTCGGAGGCGGCGCTCCGCGGCGTGCCCCTGCCGGCCATGAGCGCGGCGCTCTCCTATTTCGACGGCTATACGACCGGCCGTCTGCCGGCGAACCTGCTGCAGGCGCAGCGGGATTACTTCGGCGCGCACACCTACGAGCGCACGGATGCGCCGAGAGGGAAGTTCTTCCATACCAACTGGACGGGCGAGGGCGGCGATACGGCCGCTTCCACCTACAATGCATAAGGAGGCCTTTGATATGAAACTGCCGTATACCCCTGATTTTTCCGGTAAAGTCACCGTGGTGACGGGCGGGGCGGGCGTGCTTTGCAGCATGTTCGCCAAGGCGCTTGCCGCATGCGGCGCGAAGGTAGCCGTTCTCGACCTTGCCGAGGACAAGGCGAGCGCGCTTGCGGACGAGATCCGCGCGGACGGCGGCGAGGCGATCAGCGTGAAGGTCAACGTGCTGGACCAGGGCAGCGTTGCCGAGGCCCGGCAGGCCGTGCTCTCCGCATTCGGCCCGTGCGATATCCTCATCAACGGCGCGGGCGGGAACAACCCGCGGGCCACAACCGACGACGAATTCTTCGACGCGGCCGTTCTGGCGGACGCGGGCAAAAAGAGCTTTTTCGATCTGGATCCCGCGGGCTTCGACTTCGTGTTCGGTCTCAATCTCAAGGGCACGCTGCTGCCGACGCAGGTGTTTGCGCGGGATATGGTGGACAGGGGCAAGGGCGTGATCGTGGACATCTCCTCCATGAACGCGTTTACGCCGCTCACGAAGATCCCCGCGTACTCCGCGGCGAAAGCGGCGGTGTCGAACTTCACCAAATGGCTTTCGGTGTATTTCTCCCGCTGCGGCGTGCGCGTCAACGCCATCGCGCCGGGCTTTTTCTCCACGGCGCAGAACGCGAAGCTGCTCTGGAACGACGACGGCACGCCGACCGCGCGCACGAACAAGATCCTCCGCAACACTCCCATGGAGCGCTTCGGCGAGCCGGAGGAACTCCTCGGCGCGCTGCTGTTCCTGCTTGACGACAACGCGTCCGGCTTTGTGACGGGAATCGTGCTGCCGGTGGACGGCGGATTCTCGGCGTATTCGGGAGTCTGAAGATGGAACTGTGTCTGAGCGCAAAAGGCGAGCGCGGCCTGTCGGACGGCAAAATCCGCGCCGCTCTCCTGAAGCTGTGCCGGGCGCACCCGGCCAAGCGGGTGCTGATCCTGCCGCCGGACTATACGCGCTATCACAGCAAGGCGGGGTATCTGACCAACGTGTGCTACCACTACTATGCGGACCGGGGCGCGGAGGTGGACATTCTGCCGGCGCTCGGAACGCATCGGCCCATGACGCAGGCGGAAGCTGCGGAGATGTTCGGCGATGTGCCGTTTTCACGTTTCTTCGTGCATCACTGGCGCACGGACGTGGTGAAGCTCGGCGAGGTGCCCGCCGCGTTCCTGTCCGACATCACCGGGGGGCTCTGGAACGAGCCGATCGATGTGGAGATCAACCGGCGCGTGATGGACGAGCGATACGATCTCATCCTTTCGCCGGGGCAGGTCGTTCCGCACGAGGTCGTCGGCATGGCGAACCAGTCGAAGAACCTGTTTGTGGGCGCGGGCGGCGCGGACATGATCAACAAATCCCACATGGTGGGCGCCGTCTACGGCATGGAGCGCATGATGGGGCGGGACAACACCCCCGTGCGGAAGGTGTTCGACTACGCGCTGGAGCACTTCCTGAAGGACCGGCCGGTTTTGTTCCTGCTGACGGTCACGACTGCGCCGGGCGGAAAGATCCGCACCCACGGCCTGTTTGCGGGCCGGGAACGCGACGCGCTGGAAGCGGCGGTCGCGCTCGCACAGCAAAAGAACATCGACTTTGTCGAGCGCGGGATCAAAAAATGCGTGGTGTATCTCGATCCCGCGGAATTCCACAGCACGTGGCTTGGCAACAAGGCGATCTACCGCACGCGCATGGCCGTCGCCGACGGCGGGGAACTGCTGATTCTGGCGCCGGGCGTGCAGGCTTTCGGAGAGGACGAGCGGGTCGATCAGCTGATCCGGAAATACGGCTACTGCGGGCGGAAACGCGTGCTGGAGCTGTTCCATGATCCGGCCTGCGGCGATCTGCGCGACAACATGGGCGCGGCCGCGCACCTGATCCACGGTTCCTCCGACGGGCGGTTCACCATCACCTACGCGGTGAACAGGAGCATGCGGCCGGCGATCGAGTCCGTGCTCTTCCGCTCGGCGGACTGCGACGAGGCGATGCGGCGGTACGATCCGGCAAAGCTCGCCTATGGGTATAACACGATGCCGGACGGAGAGGAGATCTTCTTTATTCCGAATCCCGCGCTTGGGCTCTGGATCGACCGGGAGCGCTTCATGCGGGAAGGCGGCGAACTGTGAAGCATTTCCTGGACGAGGACTTTTTTCTGAACACCGCCACGGCGAAGTACCTCTATCACGGCGTCGCCGCGCGGCAGCCGATCTTCGACTATCACTGCCATCTGAGCGTAAGGGAGATCTATGAAAACCGGCCGGCGGAGAACATCGCCAGGCTCTGGCTTTCGGACGACCATTACAAGTGGCGGCTCATGCGCGCCAACGGGGTGCCGGAACGGTTCGTGACCGGGGACGCGCCGGAGAAGGAAAAATTCCGCGCCTATGCGGAGACGCTGTCCAGCGCGATCGGGAACCCGCTGTATCTGTGGAGCCATCTGGAACTGAAACGATATTTCGATATCGAAACGCCGCTGACCGCGTCCACGGCGGACGAAATCTGGACGCGCGCCAACGAACGTATTCGCTCGGGCGGATTCGCGCCGAGGGAACTGATCCGCCGCTCCGGCGTGGCCGGACTCTATACGGTGGAGGACCCCGCGGACGATCTGTCCTGCTACGAACGGCTCGGGGAGGGTCCGTCCTTTCCGGTGGACGTTCTGCCGGCGTTCCGCCCCGAGAAGGCGGGCGAGATCTGGCGCGGCGCCGCCTGGCGGGATTATCTGAACCGCCTGAGCGCCGCGGCGGGCGTGCCGATCGGCAGCTACGGCGAGATGAAACGCGCGCTGTCGCGCCGCATGGACGCGTTCGCGGCGTGCGGCTGCGCGGCCAGCGACCACGGCGTGGAGGGAATGCCGTTCCTGCGCGCGCCCGAGGAGCGGATCGAGGCCATATTTGCCCGCGCGCTGGCGGGCGAGACGCCGGACGAAACGGATGCCGAACGGTACCTCACGGAACTGCTGCTCTGGCTTGCCGGCGAATACGCCAGGCGCGGCTGGGTGATGGAACTGCACATCGGTCCCGTGCGCGCGCGCAACACGCGCATGACGGCGCTGGTCGGCCGCGACAGGGGGTTCGACTCTGCGGCGGATCATCCGCTGGCGCGTCCGCTCGGCTCGTTTCTCGACGAACTCGACCAAAGGGGACAGCTTCCGCGTATGGTTCTGTTCTGCCTCAATCCCCGGGACAACCTCGTGCTGGCTTCGACGGCGGGGGATTTTCAGGACGAAGCCTTTCCTTCAAAGATTCAGTTCGGCGCGGCGTGGTGGATGAACGATCACCGCGACGGCATGGCGGAGCAGATGCGGACGCTTGCGAACCAGAGCGTGCTGGGCCGGTTTATCGGGATGCTGACGGACAGCCGGAGCTTCCTTTCCTATCCGCGGCACGAATACTTCCGCCGCGTGCTTTGCGATCTTCTCGGGGGTTGGGTCGAAAGCGGGGAGTACCCGAACGATCTCCAGCACCTCGGGCGCATGGTGGAGGACATCTGCTTCCATAACGTGCGGCGCTTCTTCGGGCTGGAAGAGGAAACCTGACGCCGAAAATATCGGAACGGAACGGATGACGCGAACGCCTGCTCGTGATACAATATCTGTGAGCAGGCGTTTTTTATTTGTCTTTTTGTTCAGGCCGCGCGGCGCCGTCCGTCTCGTCTGCCGCATCGGAAACGGACCGCTCCGTCCCTGCCCCCAGGGATGAACGGTCCGGCAGTATCGCTCAGGGAGGAATATCGCATGCCGAAAGATCAGCGCGCGGCGAGCGCGGTTACGGAAGGAAACACCTTTCTTGGCATCGAACTGGGCTCCACACGGATCAAGGCCGTGCTTATCGATGCGGACCATACGCCGGTTGCGTCCGGCAGCTACGCCTGGGAGAACCAATTTGTGGACCATATCTGGACGTATTCGATGGACGACGTCTGGAACGGGCTGAGAGCCTGCTATGCGGATCTCAAGCGCGACGTATGGGAACGATACGGCGTGACGCTGTCCCGGACGGGCGCGATGGGGATCTCCGCCATGATGCACGGGTATCTCGCGTTCGGCGAAACGGGGGAATTGCTCGTCCCGTTCCGCACTTGGCGGAACACCATGACTAAGGAGGCCAGCGAACGCCTGACGGAGCTGTTTTCCTTCAATATCCCGCAGCGCTGGAGCATTGCGCATCTGTATCAATCGATCCTGAACGGGGAGGCGCACGTGCCGGATATCCGGTACCTGACCACGCTGGCCGGCTACATCCACTGGAAGCTGACCGGAAAGCGGGTGCTCGGCGTCGGGGACGCGAGCGGCATGTTCCCTGTCGACACGGCTACGCGCCGGTTCGACGAGCGCATGCTCGCGCAGTTCGACGGGCTCGCCGCGGCCAAGCGGTACCCCTGGCGGATCGGGAATCTGCTGCCGGAGGTACTGACAGCGGGCGAACGGGCCGGCGTCCTTACAGCCGAGGGCGCGCGGCTGCTCGACCCGAGCGGCGAACTCCTGCCCGGCGTTCCGCTCTGCCCGCCGGAAGGCGACGCGGGAACGGGCATGGTCGCCACGAACGGCGTTCTGCCGCGCACGGGAAACATCAGCGCGGGCACGAGTGTCTTCGCCATGGCGGTGCTGGAGCGGCCGCTGAGCCGGGTGTATCCGGAGATCGATCTGGTTGCGACCCCGGTAGGGGACCCGGTGGCGATGGTCCACTGCAACAACTGCACGAGCGACATCGACGCGTGGATCGGCCTGATGAAGGAGGCGGCGGAGCTGTTCGGCGCGCAACCATCGCCGGACGGGCTGTTTTCGGCGCTGTATCAAAAGGCGCTCGAAGGCGACCCGGACTGCGGCGGGATGCTTGTGTGCAACTATCTTTCCGGCGAGCACATCACGGGTTTTGCCGAGGGGCGGCCGTTTGTGGTCCGCGGGCCGGACAGCCGGTTCAGCCTCGCCAACCTGATGCGCGCGCACCTGTATACGGCGCTCGGCGCGCTGCGCATCGGAATGGATATCCTCTTTCGGCGCGAGGACGTGCGGCTGGACCGCATCACGGGGCACGGGGGATTTTTCAAAACCGAGGGCGTGGGCCAGCGTATCGTGGCGGCCGCGCTCCATACGCCGATCACCGTGCTGAAAACGGCCGGCGAGGGCGGCCCGTGGGGCATGGCGCTGCTGGCGGCCTTTCTGGTCGGCCGGCGGGCGGATGAATCGCTCGGCGCGTATCTGGCGGACGGGGTGTTCCGCGCCGCCGACGGTTCGACCGCGGCTCCGGACGCGGCGGACGAGGCCGGCTTCGAGCAATTTCTCGAGCGGTACAGGAAAGGGCTCGCCATTGAGCGCGCCGCGGTGGAAGCCCTGCCGGAAACGCGGGAACGCGGATAACAGCGCCGCAATACCGGGGCGGAATCGCCCGCGAAGGGCGGGAATCCCGGCTTGGATCATCATAATTTCAGAAGGGGAGGCTGCGATTTATGAAACAGGAACTGCTGGCGGAGATCCAGTCCCGGCTTGCAGCGATCGGCGTGCAGGCGAACAAAAGCGATCAAACCGACCTGGCGATCAACGCGGAACTGCTGGACGCAAGTTTCAGTACGGGGAAGAAGAAGATCCGTTACGAATCCATGATCCTGGCGAACGAATCGGACAAAACGGTCTATATGCATGAAAAAACGACGGAGGTCAGCGCCGGCTTTTCCTTCGGCGCCAGCGGCGAATCGTCGTTTCAGAGTGGGAAAACACTCTTCCGGAAGGTAAAGAGCGTGCAGTACGGGCCGGAGGGAAAGGTGTATGAGTATTCGTTCGACCTCGGCGCGATTCCGAAGGCGGTCAAGGAGACGGCCGGAAAGTACGGCTGGAACTTCAAGACGGTGCTGATGAAGAAGAAGGCCATGCGGTAGGCGCGGCCGGCCGACGGGATATAGGCACGGAAGCGAGAACGCCTCCGTGCTCAGCTTGTCGATAAAGGGGAGTCCGTTGGAGGCTCCGCATCCAAACCACCGCTTCGAGACGTAATGGCCTAAGAACCCATTTCCGCAAGCGTCCTAAAATAGGACGCTTGCGAGGCCAGGAATTCCCAAGGGACGTGTCCCTTGGGCGGGGTGCAGGGGTGGAACCCCTGCAAAAGAACTTTTTTGACAGACTGGGCACGGAAACGGGAACGCTTTCGTGCTTTTGGGTTAAGCTGCATTTTCCGGGATTGCGAGGGGAAGCGGCCGTCCCGCTCCGGGCGGTGCTTTTTGTCGCGCGAGAGGGGCTGCAGGGCGAGCGTTTTGGAAACGGACGCCCCGTTCTCAGGCGGCATGCGGCGGTCCGGCCGGCGTTATGCGTATTGTTTCGGCACGGAGGCAAAGAACGCCTCCGTGCTTTTGCTGCCCGTGCGGTTGAAACGGCCGAGCTCCCAGAGGCAGGAAGAATCGCCGACCGTGAGGAGATTGAGCGTTTCGCGGCAGGTCAGCGAGGCCGAGAAGCCGAGTTCCTCCAGCAGGGCGCGGCTCGCCGGGTCGATCACGCCGAACGGATAGACATAGGTCGTCGGGGCCGCGCCGGCGCGCGCGGACAGCGCGTCCTGGAGCTTCTGCGCGTCCGACTCGAACGCGAGGCGGTATTCGGCTTCGCTTTCGCCGCTTTTGCGCGCGCTTCCGTTCCGGCCGGGCTGGCCGTGCATATCGTAGGAGTGGTTCTGCAGCTCGATCCGGTCGCTGAGCCGCAGCGCGGCGAGTTCGTCCCAGGAAAGGTACGCGTAGTTCGGGTTCGGGTCCGGGTTTTCGGAATACCGCTCCGTATACGCGCCGACGACCGAAATCACCGCGCGGCAGTCGTACGCTTCGAGCAGCGGGAGCACATAGGTCAGATTGTTATAGTATCCGTCGTCGAACGTCAGCACGACGGGCTTTTCCGGCAGGTCGCCCGTGCCACGGACAAACGCGATCAGATCGCGCATGAGAACCGTTTCGTATCCGTTTTCCATCAAATAACAGAGATCGCTCTCCAGCACGTCCGGCGACAGCACGTATTTGCCCGTGCGCGCCGGGTCCCGGAGGATGCTGTGATACATCAGGATCAGCACGGTGCGGGTCTCGGCGTACGCGCTCACGGTCAGCGCGCGCGTACTGCAGTAAACGCCGAACAGGAGACCGAGAATCATGGTCAGGATCAGCAGCCGTTTCATCCTATACCATATGCGGCGCGCCGGCCGATTCTGAACCGCAGGATCAAAAAGGGGAAAAACAGTGTTTTTTGGCTTGCGCCGAAGGCGTAACGTGGTATAATGACAAAAATATATAATTTGGTTTATCGTTGGGATGGAGGGGAAAAAAGAATGAAGTTTGACGTAAACAGCGGCTTCCTGTACGGAATCGTCGCTGTGGTAATCACGTTTGTCATTCTGCAGTCGGTCGTGTTTCTGGTCAAGGCCTGGAAGCGCGGCAAAGAGCTCGGAATGGGAATGAAGCTGCTGAGGAAAACGGTCGGCTCGTCGGCGATCTTCACAATCGCGCCGGCCGTGGCGATTCTGCTCGGCGTGATCGTGCTCTCGAAAGCGCTCGGGCTGCCGCTGCCGTGGCTGAGGCTGTCGGTGATCGGCGCGCTGACCTATGAAACGACCGCCGCCGACCTCGCGGCGCAGGCGGTCGGGACGAGCATCGACCAGACGATCACGGACCCGAAGATCTACACCACGATCGCGTGGGTCATGACGCTCGGCATCGTGCCGGGCCTTGTGTTGGTTCCGGCGCTCGGTAAAAAAATCGAGAACGGACTGGTCAAGATCCGTACAAAAGATCAAAAATGGGGCGAAATCTTTCTCGCGGGGCTGTTTTTGGGCATGATCTCCGCGTTTCTCGGCGTGGTGTTCGCGCACGTGCACGAAGGCTGGACGGGATGGATTCCGGTGTTTGTCATGCTTTCGGCGGCGGTTCTCATGGGGCTCTGCGGGCTGATGCGCAGGCTCTTTCATGCAAAATGGATCGACGACTATGCGCTGCCGCTCAGCTTGCTCGGCGGAATGGCGCTTTCGATTCCGATCACGTCGCTGGTGAACGCGATTGCTTTATAAGAGGGGGATGCGGATATGAAACTGGAAAGAAGTTACCGTGACGGCGTCCATTTTATGGGACGCATCTGGATGCTCAGCGCGCTGGCGATGATGCTCGCCATTCCCGCGGCGATCTGTCTGTATTACAATGCGTGGCCGCCGATCAACGGCGTGCTGAAGGGGTTCCTCAGCGTGGCGCCGATCTTCTGGACGGTCGGCGTCATCGAGGTGTTCACCTACGTTCCGATGCTCGGAACGGGCGGATCGTACCTCGGGTTTGTGACAGGCAACCTTTCGAACCTGAAGGTGCCGTGCGCGCTCAACGCGATGGAGCGGGCGAACGTGCACGCCGGCAGCGAGGAGGGCGAGGTGATCTCCACGATCGCCATCGCCACAAGTTCGATTATAACGACCCTGATCATTGCGCTTGGCGTGCTGCTGCTTACGCAGATCCGGCCGTTTCTCGAGAGCGAGGTTCTGCAGCCCGCGTTTGAGAACATCCTGCCCGCGCTGTTCGGCGCGCTGGCGGTCGTGTATGTATCCAAGAACTGGAAGATCGCCTTTACGCCGATGCTCTTTATGATCGTGCTGTTTCTCTGCGTGCCGTCGCTCGCCAGCTCGGTCGGCGTACTGGTCCCGGTCGGCGCGCTGATCGCCATCGGCGCGGCGCGGATTCTCTACAAAAAAGGCATCCTGTAGTATACTGGTTACGGGAACAGCGCCCCTTCGGACGGGGCGCGGGAGGAGGAAAACATATGACGTTCTTTTGGCTGGCGCTTGCGGCGCTGGTGGTTGCGTTCCTTGCGGTGGTGCTGATCCGCGCGCTGCGGTTCCGGCCGAAAAAGGCGGCCGCGGCGGAGCAGACGGAAGCGGCGGTGAACGAACAGAAGGCGATCGACGATCTTGCGGCGATGATCCGCTGCAAGACGGTTTCGTCCTACGACGAAAGCAGGATCGATCAGGCGGAATTTCAAAAGTTCCGCTCGCTTCTGAAGACACTGTATCCGAACGTATACGGCCGCTGCTCCTACGAGGAGATCGGAAAAAGCGGCATGCTCTTTACCCTGAAGGGAAAGAACGCGGGAAAGCCGTCCGTGTTCATGGCGCACTACGACGTCGTGCCCGTCAACGAGGAAGGCTGGTCCAAACCCGCGTTTGAGGCGATCATCGAGGACGGGGTCCTGTGGGGCCGCGGCACGCTCGATACCAAGGGCACGCTCTGCGGCGTGCTGGAAGCCGCGGAATCGCTGCTCGCCGGCGGATTCGTGCCGGAAAACGACATGTACTTCGCGTTCGCGGGCGACGAGGAGGTTGCGGGCAAAACGCAGCCGCAGATTGTCGATGCGCTGCGGGAGCGCGGCGTCGTGCCGGCCATCGTCGTGGACGAGGGCGGCGCGGTCGTCGAGGGAATCTTTCCGGGCGTGAAGCAGCCGTGCGCGCTGATCGGCATCGCGGAAAAGGGACTCATGGACGTGCAGTTCGCCATCGAGGGCGCGGGCGGGCATGCTTCCGCGCCGATGCTCGTATGCGGCGGCGGCGCGGGCCGTGACCCGTATCGAGGACAGGCCGTTTGCGCGCGTGCTGTCCAAGCCCGTGGCGGAGATGTTCGATACGCTCGGGCGTCGTTCGACGTTCCTTTACCGGGTGATCTTCGCCAACCTCTGGTGCTTTTTACCGCTGCTCGACTCCATGTGCAAGAAAACGGGCGGCGAGCTCAACGCCATGATGCGCACAACCTGCGCGTTTACGATGGCGGAGGGCAGCAAGGCCAGCAACGTTCTGCCGCCGCGGGCCGCGATGGTCGCAAACCTCCGGCTCATCACGGGCTCGACCTGCGAGGAGACCGTGCAGGCGCTGAAAGCCCGCACCGACGACGAGGGCATCGCCGTGACCATGGTGCAGGGCATGAACCCGAGCAAGTGCTCGAACACCAGCGGCTACGGCTGGGAAAAGCTGACGAAGGCCATCTCGGAAACCTGGCCGGAGGCGCTGGTCGCGCCGTACCTTATGGTCGCCTGCTCCGATTCGCGCCATTACTGCGCGATCTCAGACAACGTCTACCGCTTCTCGGCCATGGCGCTGAGCAAGGAGGAGCGGGGATGCATCCACGGCAACGACGAGCGGATCCCGCTGGACAAGATCGTCAAGACCGCACAGTTCTATGTACGCCTCATGCGGACGCTGTAACGGATTATCCTGATACCACGAAGGCCGTCCCCCCGTTTTTTGGGGGACGGCCTTCGTTTGTCGATAGGGTACGTTAGAGGCTCCGCCTCCAAACCGCCGCTCAGGGCCGTAACGGCCCCTGGGTGGGTTGCAGGGGCAGGGGCGGAACCCCCCTGCAGAAGAACTTATTTAACAGGCTGGCGCGTGTAGAACCGCGCCTTTTCGTCCGTTCCCTATTCCCAGTCGATGAGCCCGAGGCTGTCGAGATACTCTTCGTTATAATCCATGTAGTCCTCGACGAGGCGGAGCATATACATCTTGAGCGCGGGGAAACGCTCCGTCATTTTTTCGTGCATGAAATCATATGCCGCGTCGTCGTCGTAAACCGCGCCTTCGTCCGCGCCGCTGCTGTGCATGAATTCGGCGTCGAGCGCCATGACGGCGTCGATCATTTTCCCGAGCGTTCCGGCGTCCGTGACCTCCGCAAAATCGCCCTGCTTCTGAAACTGCTCGAGGATGTACTGCCTGGCCTGCGCCGCGTCGTATTCCTTTTCTTCCGTTTCGTGCTCCTTCATATGCGAGCTCCTTTCGCTTTTCGCGCTGTCCTTCGAAACCGCGCTATTTGAGCAGTTCTTCCAGTTCGTCAACGTACTGCGAAAACACGTCCAGCGAGGCGAGGATGCTTTTCTTCTTCGTCAGATCGACGCCCGCTGCCTTGAGCTCCTCGATCGGATAGTCGCTGCCGCCGCTTTTGAGGAACGTCCGGTACCGCTCGACCGCGCCGCCTTCGAGGATATCGTCGGCCAGCTTCACTGCGGAGCAAAGGCCCGTCGCGTACTGGTAGACGTAGAATGCATTATAGAAATGCGGCACGCGCATCCATTCGATGGCGATGTTGTCGTCCACATGCGCGCCGTCGTAATACAGCTCGTTGAGGTCGCGGTACACGTCCGACAGGCTTTCCACCGTGAGCGGCTCTCCGTTTTCCGCCATGCGGTGGGACTTGAGCTCGAACTCGGCGAACATCGTCTGCCGGAAGCACGTCGTGCGGAACGACTCGAGAAGCTGATTGATATAGTAGGCCCGCTTCTTTTTATCGTTCTCGCCCGCGAGCAGGTGCCGCGTCATGAGCGTTTCGTTGACGGTCGAGGCGACCTCCGCGACCAGGATGCGGTAATCCGCGGTCTCGTACGGCTGCGCTTTGCCGGAATAGTACGAGTGCATCGCATGGCCCAGTTCGTGGCCGAGCGTGAACGCATCGTCCATCTTGCCCTGGAAGTTCAGCAGGACGTACGGATGCACGCCGTATGTGCTGCTGCAAAACGCGCCGGAGGTTTTGCCCGGCGTTTCGTATACGTCGATCCAGCCCTGCGTATACGCCGTGTCGAGGAGCCGCCCGTATTCTTCCCCGAGCGGACGCAGCGCCTCGCGCACGAACGCTTTGGCCTCGTCGTAGGACATCGGGATGTCGCAGTCGGATACGATCGGCACGTACAGGTCGTACATTTCAAGCTGGTCGACTCCAAGCACGCGCCTGCGGATTTCGAGGTATTTCTTCAGGCTCGGCAGCTTCTCGTGCACGGCCTCGATAAGCTGTTCGTAGACCGATACCGGCACGCCGTTTTCAAACAGCGCCCGTTCGAGCGAACCGCCGAAGTTCCGCGCCCGCGCGCGGAATACGTCGCCCTTGACCGAGGTGGCGTAGGTCGCCGAGGTGGTGTTGTTGACGCTGCGGTACGCGCGGTACAGCCCCTCGTACGCGTCGCGGCGCACGCGGCGGTCCTGGCTGAGCAGCAGCATGCCGTAGGTTCCGTGCGTGAGCTTGATCTCCTCGCCGCGCTCGTCCCTGACCGTTCCGAAATCGAGGTCGACATCGGAAAGCATGGTAAAGATATTGTCCGCGCCCGCAAGCGGCTCCTCCACCATCGCGAGGAGCTTCTCCTCCGATGCGGAAAGCGTATGTTCGCGGCGGCGGTCGATGTCGCGGAGGCGAAAACGGAACGGCGCGAACCGCTCCTGCCCGGCCCAGGCGCCCAGCGTCCCGGACGGGATCGTCAGGATCTCCGGCTCCACGAACGAGCCGAGCGCCCCCGCCGAAACATAGAGCTGCAGCGCACGGTCGGTCATGCCCTGAGATTTGACGTTGCCGTTGTCCTCGCTCTTGTGCAGATGCGCGTAGACATACAGATGTTCGATGAGCTGGCTGAGCCGGCTTTCGTCGGTCAGCGCGGCGAAAAGCGTGTCCGCCGATTCGTGCAGCTTGCCCGCGTGGTCCGGAAACCGCTGCGCCAGCGCCTGCGCAGCGGAAAAATCCGATTCCCACGCTTCGTCGCTGGCGTAGATGTCGCCGGGATTCCACTTGAACGCCGCGTCGATCTGATCTCTTGTTTTCATGCCGATTCGCCCCCCCTGTTGCAGTTGTGTAAAATGGAATTACGGGCTCCGCGCCCGAAGATGCGATTCGTGCCGTCCCGCGCTTCCCGGTTATTCGTCTGTCCGGACCGGGCGAGCGCCCGCGGTTTCCGCCGTGCGGAAAACGGCGCCGCCGTCATAAAAGAGCAACCCTGCGCACCGAGCGTGCACAAAACGGCCGCCGTACAGTCCGCAGGCCGTCCGCCGCGCCGATCTTCGCTGCTCCACAGCGCCGGGAGCGCTCCGTCGCCGTTCCGTCTTCTTTTTTGTCAGTATATCACACGCCGGCGGCGAATGCGAGCATGCGCGGAAGGATTCGCCGCAATTCGTTCCGTGCGCCGTATGTTCGGCAAAACGGCCCGCACGGCATCCTCCGCGCCCGCCCGGAAACCGAACGCGGGCGCCGGGCTTTGCATCGGATTCCCGGCAAAACGCGCTTGACAACCGGCGAAAATGGGATATACTAAGAATACAAACATATGTTCGTATATGAAAAGAGGCGCATACTCCGTGAACCGCAGGATTCTGCATGCGGATTTCAATTCGTTCTACGCGTCGGTGTCGTGTTTTCTCGACCCGTCTCTGCGACCGCGCCCGGTCGCGGTGGCGGGCGATCCTGAGGCACGGCACGGCATCATCCTCGCAAAAAACGAGCTGGCAAAGAGATTCGGCGTCAAAACGGGTGAAGCGATCTGGCAGGCGAAGAAGAAATGCCCGCGGCTTGTCACCGTGCCGCCCGACTACGACGCATACCGGCGCTTCTCCGCGCTCGGACGTGCGATCTACGGCGAGTATTCCGACCGTGTGGAAGCCTTCGGGCTGGACGAGAACTGGATCGACGTGTCCGCCGCGGTCGAAACCACCGAGGACGCGCGGCGGCTTGCCGAACGGATCCGCGCGCGCATCCGCGAAGAGCTGGGCATCACCGTTTCCATCGGCGTTTCGGACAACAAGGTGTTCGCAAAACTCGGCTCCGACCTGAAAAAGCCGGACGCGGTCTCCGTCGTCGCGCCGGAAAACTACCGCGAGGTCGCATGGCCGCTGCCGGCACAGGATCTGCTCTACGTCGGCCGCGCCACACGGACTAAGCTCCTCCGCTACGGCATCCTCACCATAGGCGATCTGGCGAACACGCCGGAATCGTTTCTGAAATCGCAGTTTGGCAAATGCGGCGTCATGCTGCACGCGTTCGCAAACGGACTGGACGTCTCGCCCGTTCTGTGCACAACGGACCAGCCGCCCATTAAATCCGTCGGAAACGGCGTCACCGCGCCGCGCGACCTTGTCAGCGACGAGGATGTCTATCTTACCATCGCCATGCTGGCCGAGAGCGTCTCCGCCCGGCTGCGCGAAAACGATGTCCGCGCGAAAACGGTGCACCTGTGCGTGCGGGACGCGGGCTTGTTTTTTCTTCTCCGGCAGCGCCGGCTCGACCGCCCGACCAGTCTGACGCTCGAGCTTGCCCGCGCCTGCATGAAGCTGTTCGCCGAGAACTACGGCTGGCAGGCGCCCGTGCGTTCACTGGCCGTCGCCGCCTCCGATCTGGTAGCGGCGAACAGCCCCGAGCAGCTGACGCTCTTCGACGACGAGACGCCGCGCCGCCGCGCGGAGGCGGCAGAAGCCGCCGTGGACAGTATCCGCCGCCGCTTCGGCTATCACGCCATCGGCCGCGCCGTCTTCCTCAAGGACCCGAGCATCGGCCTGCTCAACCCAAAGGAAGATCATACCGTCCACCCTGTTGGGTACCTGCGAAACTGCACGATGAACGACGTGATCGGAGGCCGCGCATGAAGGTTTATGTAACGGTGGAACTGACCGTCGACCAGGATGGCGTCATGCATCCGCAGCGCATTCACTGGACGGACGGGCGGCGGTTCGATATCGCGTCCGTATCGGACGTGCGCCGGGCGGCCAGCCTCAAGGCCGGCGGAACGGGCCTTCGGTACACCTGCCGCATCGGCAGCAGGGACACCTATCTCTTTTATGAGGATCCGAAATGGTTTGTAGTCACATGAATCTGTTCTTCCCGAAATTTGAAATCGCCCTTTTCCTGGCTGGAAAGCGGGTGCAGAAAGAGCTGCGCCTGCTTTTCAGGAAGATCCTGTCGCCGCCGGGATAACGTTTTTTCCATGGACAGCCGTGTTCGGACGAACGGCGCGCGGCAAAACCCGGCGTGGGTGCGCTGGCGCTGCCTACGCGGCGTGCTTTGCGCGCGTCGCCGCGTCCTCAAAAAAACAAATGCTTCGCCGCGGAAACCGATTTTGCATAGGCCGCACGCGCAGGCAATGCAAATTGACTTCCCCGCGCGTTTGCTGTACCATATATATTACACATTTTACGAGAGGCTGCAGCTCATGAAGAAACCGCTCCTGATCCTTTCGGCCCTGCTGATGTCGGTCTGTATTTTTCTGCCTGCGCGCGCGCTCGCGGAAGAGGAGATGGTCCTGCTTACGGTCGGCACGACCGACGGAGAGGCCGGCGCGGAGGTTGACGTTCCCGTTCTGCTTTCCGATTGCGAATGCGTCGACTCCGCCCAGTTCGACATCAACTACGACGCGTCCGCCCTTTCGGTGGTTTCCGTCACGCCAGGGGACCTTTTCCCGGCGGAGTACTGCATTGCCAATACCGACGAATCCGGGCGCATCCGCGTGGCATGCGCCTGCGCCTCCGGTCTGGCGAATGACGGCACGCTGATGACGATCCGCTTCAAAATCCTGACCGAAACCGGCAGCGCGCTGACGCTCACAAGCGGTATCATCACGCGTATCGACGAGGCGTATGTGCAGTCGGAAGCCTACGTTACGCTCGAAAACGGCGGCGTAACCGTCGGCGGCGCGGCTGTGCCCGAGCCGCTCGTTACGCCGTGGGTCCCCGCAACACCGGTGCCGACGCCGTCCCCCACGCCGGAGGTGACCGAAGCGCCGGGCACGATGGTCGTGCCGGATGCCGGTCAGTCGAGCGCCGCGCCGGAGGCTGCCGAATCGACGCAGCAGAGCGTCGGACCGATTGCATACGCCGTCGTGGGCGCGCTGGCGCTGCTGCTGATCGTGCTGATCGTCGTATCGGTCCGGAACAAACGCCGCGCCTCCCCGTCCGGCAGGAACGGCGCAAACGACAAACGCAAGGAGGAATGAGGATGCGTCACACTCCGTTCGGCAGCCGGGCCGCCGCGCTAAGCGGCGTTTCCCTGCTGCTCGCCGCCGCTCTTCTGCTTTCGGCCTGCGGCATTTCGGCGGAGGTGACCGCTCCTGAACCGACGGTCGCCCCGTCGATCGCCGTGATCGAATCGGTCACACCCGCCCCGACCGTTACGCCGGAGCCCACGCCTACGCCGACGCCCGAGCCGCAAAACCGCTCCCAGACGTCCGGCCGCGTGATCCCGGAGGGTACGCCGAGCCGTCCCTTCATCATGTCCATCGACAACGCCGACGGCGCAAAGCCCCAGACCTCGCTGATGGAGGCGGACATCATCTACGAATTCCTCGTCGAGCAGACCATCACGCGCTTTCAGGTCCTGTTCAACGACACCTACCCGCTCTACGCCGGTCCGCTGCGTTCGACGCGGTACTATTTTATCGACCTTGCGCAGGAATGGGACTGCATGTACCTGCACGAAGGGTACGTGGTGCTGGCCGCGCCCTACAAGCGCATCCCGAGCAAGCTCATCACCCTCTATCTGCCGGGCGGCGATTTTGCAGGTTATTCTGCGACGTTCAGCCGCAGCAAGAGTACCTACGATGATTTTGAAACAAAAAACGGATATAAATTCCGCGCGCCCGAGACGGGCCGCGGGGATGTCCACGCGCTGTACTACCGCGTCGCGGCGCTGGTGAACCGGTACTACGGCGACCACACCGCGAAAGTCTGCGACCGCTTCTCGTTTATGGAGAACGTTTCCTATCCGGACGGCGACACCTTCTCCACCGTTTCGCTTTCGTTTGACAACGACACGAACCCGTCGTGGATTCAGTTCACCTACGACGCGTCCACAAACCGGCTGTTCCGCAGCGAGAGCGGCGAAGCTTTCATGACCCGTACGCTGACCGACAACGGCGATTCGTACATCACCGAGCAGATGAACGTTCAGAACCTCATCGTGCAGTACTGCGAATACGGCCTGATCAAGGGCGATACGAAGCACCGCCGCACCTGCGAGCTGATCGGTTCCGGCAAGTGCGACTACTTCATCAACGGCAGGCATGTGACCGGCACCTGGTCGCGCCCGACCGCGGACGACTATACCTCCTATCTGCTGGACGACGGATCGTCCGTCATCCTCGAACCGGGCAACACCTGGATCGCGGTGCATCCGTCGGACACGCCGGTGACGTTTGATTAGCGCGCGGAACAACCGCATACCGCCGCGGCGCGGAAGGCGTCTTTTCCTGACCGCACTGCTTTCGCTGCTTGCGCTGCTTCTGTGCTCCGCCTGTTCGGTCGCCGAAACGCTTCTGGGAACGGACGAATCGCCGGCCGCGGCGGGCACGCCCGCCCAGACCGATCTTGTGATCGTCACGACCACCGAACAGCCGGAGTCGGACGAAACACCGACGCCTGAACCCATCCTGCCGACGGACGAGCCGACCGCGTCGCCCACGCCGAGCGTCTCCACCACTACGGGCCGCACGCTGCCGGACGGCTCGGTTTACCGGCCCGTGCTCGTCGTGATCGACAACGCCGCGCAGTGCCGCCCGCAGACCGGGCTGATGCTGGCCGATATCGTATACGAATTTCCGCTCGACCGCGCCGACCACGGCACGCGCTTCCTTGCGGTTTTTTCCGACGAGATCGCCGCGCGCGTCGGCCCTGTATGCGATTCACGCGCATATCTGGCCGACACGGCGCTGGAGTGGGACGGCCTGTACGTGTCCGCGGGCGATCCGCCGGACGGCGACGACCCCTATCCCGCGCTTGCGGACGCGGGCCTTTCGGCGCCGCTGCAGAACAGCGGGGACGCCGCGCAGTATTTTTACCGGGACATCACCGTCACCTCCACCGAGGAGCATACGCTCTTCTTCAAGGCTTTGGAGGCCGACGGCGTATTCTCAACAAGCGACGCGCTTACCCCCGCTTCGCGCTTCGCCTTTCAATCGGGCGTTACCTATGAAAAGGGAAAGCGGATTCAGAGCGTCGGCCTGCCGTTCACCAGTTCGGATAAGGAGAAGATCGTCTACACATACGACGCCGCGTCCAACCTCCTGCTCCGCAGCGAGAAGAACTCCAAGGGCGTGCTCTGCGTCTCCAAGTCGCTCACGCCCGCTTCAAACGCGCTGGGCTATGAAAGCGAACCCATCGCCGTGCAGAACCTGATCGTTCAGTACGTGCATGTTTCCGCGTTTGACACCGTGTACCGCAGCGTCGACGTCACGGGCGAAGGCGCGTGCGATTACTTCATCAACGGCCTGCACGTCCCCGGCACCTGGAGCCGGCCTTCGCTGAGCAGCACGACCACCTATCTGCTCTACGACGGCACGCCGATCTGCCTCGAGCCCGGCAGCACATGGATCGAAATGATGCCGAAGACCCACGAGATCCGGATCCGCTACGAATCCTGACCCGGATTGCAGACAACGCGCGCAGTCCATCCATAAAAGCCAACCGCAGGCGGGAGTTTCTTTCTCCCGCCTGCGGTTTGTTCCCCCCATTTTCGGCGCGGCGCTTACGCCAGCCCGCGGTATCCGGAAAGCTCGGTAGGTCTGAGCACGCCCACGTCGGTCGCCACGCCCGTCACAAGCTCCGGCGGCGTGATGTCGAACGCGGGGTAGTATCCCGTTACGCCCTGCTTGCAGGTCCTTACGCCCATCGCGTAGAGCACCTCGTCGCCGTTGCGCTCCTCGATGCGGACGGTGTCGATCGTCGGATGCGCCGCGGACGGGAACCCCGCCACATAGTACGGCACGCCGCAGAAGCGCGCGCAGAGTGCGATCTGGAACGTGCCGACCTTATTGACCACATGCCCGTCGAGCGTGATCACGTCCGCCGAGGTGGTGAAGATGTCCACGCCCTTATGCCCGAGCACATACCCGGGCATATTGTCCGTGATCAGCGTAACGCCAAAGCCCATATCGTGGATGACGCTCGCGGTCAGGCGCGCGCCCTGCAGATAGGGCCGCGTTTCCGGCGTATAGAACTTCGCCTCGTCGCCGCGGTCCCGCAGCGCCCGCAGCAGCATGCCCACGTCGGTTTCGCCGAAGCACTGCGTCATGATCGTCGGGTCCTTCGGGAATTTTTCCACCAGATACCGCGCCTCCCGGTCCGTGCGCTCGTACTTCCTTGAGAATTTTCCCAGCGCGCCGCGCATGATCGCATCGCAGGCACTCCGGCCCGCGTCGATCGCGGCGGAAGCGTCCCGCTCGCAGTCGTCCGTCCAGGTGCGCATCTTTTGCGCCGTGGTCGGCCTCGCGTTTGCGATCGTATCGGCGGCGGCTTTGAGATACGCCTTCTGCTCCGCAGCGGTCTTCTCGCGGCATTCGTACGCCGCAAGCGCCATGCCCATCGCGGCGGCATGGAACGGGCCGTAGCTTTGCGTCACCATATCGGTGATGGCCTGCGCAACCGCGCGGTGGTCGTCGCACACGACGAATTCCTCCCTTGCAGGATACACGCGCCGGTCCAGAATGCGGACCTTCCCGTCCTCGTACCAGGCGATATTTTCAAACGTAAGCAGAAACGCAAGATCATGGTCGGCTCTCTTTGTCATGACAATCTCCTTTTCAAAATGATGAATCAGCGTTTTCAGTATACACTTTTCCCCGCGCGTATGGTATAGTCAGAGGGAGGTGATCGGCTTGCAGTTTGCTATCGTAGGCGGCACGAATATGGAAACGCCGCCCGTTCCCTACCGCGAGCAGGCGGTCGTTACGCCGTACGGCGACGTGGTGGTGTTCCGCATCACGCTGAGCGACGGACACAAGGTGATTTTTCTGTCACGCCACGGCGTGCTGTACCGCTCCGACCCGCCGGACATCAACTACCGCGCGAACATCTACGCACTGCGCAGCCTGGGGGTGACCCACGTGCTCGGCGTTTCGTCCGTCGGCGCATGCGACTATTCCTACAAGCTCGGCACGCTGTGCCTCGTGAGCGACTTCATCGATTTTACGAAAAACCGCATTCTGTCCTTCGAGCGGGAGCACCGGCTCGCGCTGCACACGGGGATGGAGGATGTCTGCAATCCCCAACTCAACGACGCGCTGGAACACCTCATTCTGGAGCGTAGCCTTCCCTACTCCGGCCGCGCGATCTACGCCTGCACCGAAGGCCCGCGGTTTGAAACCGCCTCCGAGGTGCGGATGTTCCGCACGCTCGGCGCGCAGATCATCGGCATGACGCTTGTTCCGGAGGCGCCGCTTGCGCGCGACCTCGGCATGCAGTATGCGGCGATCGGCGTTATTTCGAATTACGGCACGGGCATGATGTCCTACGTCACCGACGACGGCATCGAAGAGGTGATCTCCGGCATGCGAAAGAACGTATTCGATCTCTGCTTCGATCTGATTCGGAAGGAGAGCTGATTTCGCCGACGGGTCCGCGTTCGCTCCGCGGGAAAACAAAAAAATCGGTTCGGTCAACAGGTCCGCGTCGTCTGCGCGGGCCTTTCATCTGTCTAAAAATCTCCGGGATTGCCGAGGCCCGATGTCCATTCCGGCCGCGCCGGCAGTCCGTCGATAAAATGGGACGGGGCACCTGTGCTCTTTGCCGGCCGGGCATCCGAAGAACGACAATTAAAAACGATTATCCCGTTAAAAACACCATCTTGACGGTCCAAGGGCCCGCGCCGTCCGCGCGGGCCCGCGTGTCCCGGTTCGGCCGGCCCTGCTTAGGTACCGGTCTTCTCAACGATGGTGCCGTCCGGTTGTACGTAGACCGTTTCGGTATTCGTCCCGTCTTTGATCTCCACCGCGTAAACCTGCTGGCTGTTCACCAGCGCGTGCTTAATGCTGGTGATGGTCGCGTTTGGATACTTCGCCGTGATGGCCTGCTGAACATTCGGCACGTCGGAGGCGTTCACCTCCGTCCCTTCGCTGAAGTTCGGGATGGCCCCGCTCGTGCCGGGCGATACGCTTGCGCCGGGGCTTGCCGCCGCGCCGGGCGTCGTGGCCAGGCCCGGCGTCACGCCCGCGGATGTCATGGGCGTCGCGACCGGCTTCACCGTCGGGGTCGGCGTCGTGGTCGCCGTGCCTTTGCAGGCGCAGCCCGCCATCGTCAGCGCCAGCATCAGTACGACGCATACCGATATGACCGTTTTATACATCGGATCCGTTTCCTCCTTGTGATCGCCGCGCTCCCGCGGCTTTCATATTTTGTGGATAGTATGCGCAGCTTTTGCCGGAAACATATACAGAAATTTCAAACGAAAGAAAACGAAACAATCGCAGCTTTCGGCACGCCGGATCAGCGGCAGGCCGTTTTGCCGAATCGATCGGACGCGGTTTTTGCCGCGCGCAGGCGAAAAGCACGACTCGTTGCAGAAAATTTCGGCGCAAAAAAAGCGCCGCGTTTCGCGGGCTTTGCCGGCGGCCCGGCGGCGTTTTCTATCGGCGGACCGTCATGTGTTCATCAGCCGTGCAGGCTCCACAACAAGCCCCGCTTTGCCGAGCTTTTTTGATTCGACCAGCACGCGCGTCGGCCGCGCGCCCTCCGTGGGCGCGGCAAACTGCAGCCGTTTCGGCTCGAGGCGATGCGCCCGCAGCCCGCACAGAAGCGCGGTCAGCGCGTCCGCCGGATAGACCATAAACAGCCTTCCGCCGTTTTTCAGAAGCAGAAACGCGCTTGCCAGAAAGGTCCCGAGCGTATCCTTTTCGCCATGCCGCGCGCACGCAAGCGAGCGATTCGCGCTCCGTTCGCCCGTTTCATAGTACGGCGGGTTCGTCACCGCCGCCGAGAACGTCCCGCAGCCGAGCATCGCCGGCGCGTCGGACACGTCCGATCGGAGGAAACGGATCTGCTGGCCGTTGGCCGCGGCGCTTTTGTTCGCCAGTTCCACAAGCCGCTCCTGCCGCTCCACGCCCGTGAAGCGCGCGCCCGTTTTGTCGGTCCCGAGCACGCAGATCACGCCGGTCCCGGACCCGAGCTCCACGACGTTTTCCTCCGGCCTGAGCCGCAGAAAATCACACAGCAGCAGGGCGTCCGCGCTGAAGCACGCGTACGCCGGATCCTGAAACAGAACCAGCCCGTTTCTCTGCAGATCGTCCATGCGTTCCATACCGACAGTATACCACGCCGCCGCCCGGGCGGCGAGACGCGCGCGCCCGGCCGTATCGCGGCCCCCTCGTTTTTTAATCGGTCAGTTCCACGGTTGCGAACGTCACGCCGGTATAGTAGTACGCGAGAATCTCGCGGTAGGTCCGCCCGCCGAGCGCCATGGCGTTCGCGCCCGTCTGGCTCATCCCGACGCCGTGGCCGTACCCTTTCGTATGAAACGTAACGGTGTCCTGGCCGAACGAAATCGAAAACATCGTGCTGTCGAGCGAAAGAAGCGACCTCAGCGCCCGTCCGGTCACGGTCGTCCTGCCGAGCCGCACGCTTTTTACACGGCCGCCGGCCGTATAGGAGGTGATCTCGATCTGATCCTCCAGATCGGAGGCGGACAGCCCGGCCGACGTCCACTGTTCGTTGACAAGGCTTGCAAACGCCTCCTGCGAATAGGTCTTTTCCCCCGTCAGCCGGGACGTCCCGACCTCCGCCGTGCTCGCCACGCCCCGCAGGTATGTGCGCGCTTCGGCGTAAACGTCCTCCACGTTCTCCGTATGCCCGCCGGACGCGCTGTGATAGAGCGCCTCGATGGGCTCCCCGTCGCAGAGCATCACCTCGCCTTTTGTCGCCTCCACCGCCTGCTCGATCACGCTCCTGTTCTCGCGGTAGCTGTCGCCCCAGTTTTCGCGCATACGCTCGTCCGAGCAGTACGCCTGGCAGCAGGAGCTGTCCGTACAGACGTCCGCGCCGGACGAGCGGCAGCCGCCGTGCAGCATATGGTAGACCGTATACGTGCGCGCCGCGACGCTCTGCGCCTTGAGCGCCTCCATGGAAAACGACACGGGCATCTCCGCCGCGACCACGCCGACAAGGTACGTTTCCAGATCCATTTCCAGCGTCGTCCCTTCCCGGTGATCGTACACGGTGACGGTCGGCTCCACCGAAACGCTCATTTCGCGCCGCGCGTAAACGCAGCCGCGCACCGCGACCACCAGCAGCCCGGCGAGCACGCCCAGCGCCAGCACCCGCTTCCATTTCACGCGCATCGTCCGGGCCTCCCTTCGGCCGCGCACGCGGGGCCGTTTGGCGTCCGGCGTCCGCCCCGGCCGCCTGTTTTTCGGCTCCGCCGAACGCGCCCCGTCGCTTATTCCTATTTTCTTTTTGTTTCCGTCATGCTACAATGAAGAAAATCGACAGAAAGGAACCGCGGCGATGTCCTCAGACGACCTGCAGACCCGTATCCACAACGGCGAACGCGACGCGTTTCGCGCAGTCTATTCCCAGTATGGCCGGAGGGTCTATCTGAACGCGCTCAAGTCGCTCGGTCAGGAAACGGCGGCGCGCAGCGTGGTCAAGCAGGTGTTTCTCAACCTGCACCGCGAGCTGCTCCGCTCCGCCGATCCGGTCGACATCCCCGCGCGCATCCGCGAACTGACGGACAGCGAGCTGCTCCTGCGCCGTATCCTTGCCGGAACGGACGAAGGCACGCTCTTTGACGGCGGTGCGCCGTCCGACGCGCGGCCGCGCACCGGCGTAAAAAGCGAGCCCGTACGGCTTGACGACGACGCGGACGTGCCGGCCGGCGACGCAGACGCGCGGGAACTCCCCCCGCTCGACCGAACGCAGGCCTATATGCGCTTTGAAGGCGCGGACGTCTCCCGCCCGTCAGGCTTCGATGCGCGGCGGGAAGCATACGAGAGGAAGCCCGGGAAAAGCGTGTTCCTGCGCTTCCTTCTGGTTCTGTTTCTGCTGCTGTTTTTCTGGGTGCTGGCCGGAATCGCGATGGACCTTGGCTGGCTCCCGTCGTTCAACCTCGGATACGGCTGGTTCAACGAACACATCTTCCCGCTGTTTGCGCTCGGCGCGTAACGCTTCCGCATCATGATCGTTCGATTTTCCATAGACGCGGCGCGGCGCACGTTCACGCCCGTCGACAATCGGTTCATCCTCGATTACCTGCCGCACGCGGACGGGCTCTGCGTTCAGGTCTATCTTTACGGCCTGATGCTCTGCTGCGCGGGCGCGGCGGGCGACGCCTCCGTTTCCGACGCGCTCGGGCTCTCCGAGTCGGCGGTCCGGGACGCGTTTTCCTACTGGCAGGAGCAGGGGCTTGTGCGCATCCGCAGCGACCAGCCGCTGATCGTAGAGTACCTTTCCCCCGAACCGGAGGAGGCGGGCGGCGTCGTTCCCGGGAAATACGGCAGGCTGGTCTCCGCGCTGAATTCGCTGACCGCGCCGCGCCAGTTCGATTTCCGCGAGCTTCGGCACGTATACGACTGGATCGAGGTATTCGGGCTCGACGAGGAAGCCGTGCTGGAACTGGTTTCGCACTGCATGGACAAGAAAGGCCGGCGCGTGTCGGTCAACTATATCGACTCGGTCGCGCAGAGCTGGTCCGAGGAGGGCGTGCTCACGCGCGAAAAGGCGCGCGCCACGATCGAGCGGTACGAGCTCAGGCGGCACGGCGCGAGCGCAATTTTGCGCGAGTGGAACAAACGCCGCAAGCCCACCAACGACGAACTCGCGCTCTATGAAAAATGGAGTGCCGACTGGGGCTTTTCGCCGGAGGCGATCCTCGCCGCGCTGCCGAAGCTCACCGTTTCCGGCGCGCCGAACTTCGTCTATCTCGACGAACTGCTCGACTCGCTCCGCCAGAGCGGGCAGACCGCCGCGGCGGACATCGCGCGCGCGGACGAAGCCGACGCCGAGGAACGCGCGTTCGCCAGGCTCGTGTTCGAACGCGCCGGCAAGGTCGAACCCGCCACGCGCACGCAGCGCGCGCAGATCTCCATGTACCGGACCGATTACGGCATGCCGCGCGAACTGCTGCTCTTCGGCGCGGAGCAGTGCCGCGGCGCGAACGAGCCCTTCGGCATGATGAAAAAACTCTGGAACGAATGGCATGCCGCGGGTATTCTAACCATCGAAGCCGCGCGCGCGCATCTGGAGGCCAAAGCCGCCGCGCCGCGGAAAGCCGGCGCTTCCCGGCAGACCTACCCCCAGCACGATCTGACCGACGAACAGCTCGAACACCTGCTCGTCGATCTGGACAAGGATATCGAATGACGAACGACGCGCTCGAAAGCCTTTACAGCAGCATCCGCGCCGAGGAACGGGAGGCTCTCGCCCGCCGCGTCGGCGAAGCGCGCGCGCGCGCGCCGCGGCTTAGCGAGCTCGACGAACGGCGCGCGGATCTGATTCGCAGCGTCGGCGCGCGCAAAATCGGCGCGGAGGCGGGAAAGCGCAAACTGGACGCGATCGACGCGGAGGAACAAAGTCTTCTTGCCTCCATCGGCATGCCGGCGGACGCGCTCACGCTGCACGTGCGCTGCGAGCTCTGTCAAGACACGGGCTATGTCGGCGAACAGCGCAAACCCTGCGCCTGCCGGCTTCTCTACCGCGAGCGTCTGCGCGGCGCGGAGGGCGTGAACGCGCGGGAAACGTTCGCCAGCTTTTCGGCCGACATCTTCCCGACCCCCGAGCAGAAACGGCGCACGCTCAACGCCAAAGCGGTCTGCGAAGCGTACGCCAGGGCGCTCCCTTCGCCGGAAAAGCCGAATCTTCTGATCATGGGCATGCCGGGACTCGGCAAATCCTTTCTCGGCAACGCCGTCGCAAGCGCGGCCATCTGGCGCGGGATCGACGGCATGCGCGTTTCCGCCTATTCGTTCACGCAGCAGATCCTCTCCGACATCCGCGACAGGACGGAATCCGCGCGCCGCTTTCAGACCGTTCCGCTGCTCGTGCTGGACGATCTTGGCAGCGAGCCCGTCATCCCGAACGTTTCGACGGAATGGCTCTTCGCGGTCGTCAACGAACGCGCGCTCTCGGGCCTCGCCACCGTCTGCATCACAAACCTGACGCTGACCGAACTGCAGTCGCGCTACGGCGAACGGCTCATGAGCCGGCTGTGCGACCGGAACACCACGCAGGTGCTGCTCTTAACGGGCGAAAACCTGCGCGTGCGGTGAATGCCATGCTGCTTTTGTGCGCAACCCCGATCGGCAATCTCGGCGACCTGACGCCGCGCGTACGCGAGGCGTTTTTTTCCTGCGACGCGATCTACTGCGAGGACACCCGCCGCACGCTCACGCTCCTGAACCATTGCGGCGTGAAAAAGCCGCTGATCTCCTGCCACCAGCACAACGAATTACAGCGCGCCGCCGAGATCGCGGAACGGCTCCGGAAGGGCGAAACGATCGTGTACGTCTCCGACGCCGGCATGCCCGGCATCTCCGACCCGGGCGAGGCGCTCGTGCGCGTCTGTGTGGAAAACGGCCTTCCCTTCAGCGTGCTGCCCGGCGCGTCCGCCGTGCTGACCGCCGCGGTCATGAGCGGGCTGCCGCCGACGCCGTTTACGTTTTACGGGTTTTTCCCGCGCGAAAAAAAAGAGCAGCGGCTCCTACTTGAGTCGCTGAAATCCTGCGGGCATCTCGCGCTGTTTTACGAAAGTCCAAACCGCGTCGCCGCCACGCTCGAAACGCTGCACGCCGCGCTCGGCGATTGGGACGCCGCCGTGCTCCGCGAGCTGACCAAAATACACGAGGAGGCCGTCCGCGGCCCCCTTTCCGTTCTGATCGAACACTTTACGCTTACGCCCCCGCGCGGCGAATGCGTGCTCGCGCTGCTCTGCCGCCGGGAGGAACGGCCCGTTTCGCAGGCCGCGCTCGACGAAGCGCTGACCCGTCTTCTTTCGGAAGGCGCCTCCGTGCGCGACGCGGCGGCCGCGGCCGCGCTCGAATGCGGCGCGCCGAAAAAAGCGGCTTACGAGCGCGCGCTGACGCTTGCAAAACGGCGGCCGTAACGGCCTGCGGGGGCTCCGCCCCCGCACCCCTGCCAAAGGGCAGGCCCTTTGGAATCCCCTAGTCTGTAATGAAATCCAAAATCCGCGGGTTCCAGGGGCTGCATTGCCCCTGGCGGGTGTCTGCGGGCAAAGCCCGCAGGGACAGCCGTCCTCCTTCAATGCCCGAACGCCGCATTGAACGCGGCCATCGCCGCGCTCCACGGAACGGCGTTCAGCGCCAGATACCAGTACAGCAGCGCGTAGGCCCCGATTCGAAGCAGTTTCGTCCGCTCGCGGAACACGCGCACCGCCGCCATGACCGCAAGAAACGCAAGGTATTCCATGAGCCACAGCCCGAGCACGCGCAGGATCGTCAGCCCGTATGCGCCGACGTAAAGCAGCAGCCGCCACGCCGCCGACGCGAGCACGACCGCGCTTGCAAGCAGCAGCAGCGTTTCCAGCGCGCGCAGCGCCCCCGACGGGCGAACCTTGACGAAGCACACGCCCAGCACCGTAAAGTTGATGATCGTAACGGCGATAAGCTGCCCGAAGCCCTCGCGCGCATATTCCGAATAGGTCAGGTCCACCGGCAGCGTTCCGCCGAAGAGATAGGAAAACTGGATATACCCGAACACCGCGTACGCCGTCAGCAGCAGCGCCATCACGACGGCGGGCCCCGCGAGCGCCCAGTCCCGATCCGCTTCCCGCATCAGCGGGTCGCGCCTGCCCCAGGTCATGTTATAAAACAGCGAATAGAACAGCATCGCCGCCGCAAACACCATCCCGACGCGCATCGCCCATACGCCCACGTCGAACCGGTCGAACAGCGCGCCGAGCAGCTGTCCCATCCGCGCGTCCGCCGACGCGAGCAGCGCGAGTACGATCACCGTCAGCGGAATCCCGGCGAGCAACCCGTATCCGACGCGGCGCGCCGTGGAGTCCCTGCCGCGGAACAGCGCCGCAATCGCGCGGAAAAAAACGGGGATCCCCGTGAACGGCTTGACGAACACGCCCTTCAGCACGCCGACGACCGCCGTTCCCTCCCTGCCAACGGGAACGTCCTGCGTTGCCAGCACCGCGAACGTCATCATCACGGCGGGAAGTGCGGGTCCAAGCAGATCCGCAATCTGCTCGTCGATATAGCCGGCGATCAGGCCGACGCAGAGCAGCGCCGCCGGAATCCCGACAAAAATCGCCGCGCGGTTCCCGGCGATCCGGCCGGGATTGCATAAAACGAACACGGCCATCGCGCCAAGCCAGAACGCACCGAGCCAAAGCGTGGTGCCGTCGCTTTCCCATGCAAACTCCCACAGCACGCCCACGGCAAGCACGCCGGCAAGCAGCCAGAGCTGCCCGCGCGTAAACGCCGGCCGGCTCTTTTCCGATCCGGTCCGCGCCGCCGGATCATTCGCCTGACGTTCCATCGTCTTCCTCTCCTTCCACGTATTCCAGCAGGTCGCCCGCCTGGCAGTCCAGGATGCGGCACAAATTCGAGAGCGTCGAAAAGCGGATCGCCCTGCACTTATTGTTCTTGAGAATCGAAAGATTGGCCAGCGAAAGGTTCATCTGCCTTGCCAGATCGTTGAGGCTGATCCGGCGCTTTGCCATCATAACGTCCAGATTCACGCGTATCATTCCATTCACCCCGTCAGATCGTCAGGTCGTTTTCCTGCTTGTAAGCGACCGCCTGCTCGAACACGCCGCTCAGCACCAGCGAAAACAGGCCGCACATGGCCACCGGCAGCGCGGCGAAGGCCGCGTACCGGAGCGGATGCAGCATCAGCGTCGCAGCCGTTCCCAGCGCGGCGACGATCAGCGCGGCGGCGCCCATCCTGCGCAGCGAACGCACGTTTCCCTGCACAAACGGGTCGCGCTCAAGCGTGCGCATCATGCAAAGCAGTTCGAACGCGATATACTCACCGCCCAGCACGCAGACCGCCGCCACCGACGCCGCGATTGCCGAGCGGATCTTCGGCACGCCCGCAAGGCCGAGCGTCTCCGCCGCAGCCGGATACTTTACAATCAGCAGCACGATCAGCGCCGCGCCGGCCAGCATGCCGAGAACGATGCAGATTTGTACGAAACGATTCAGAAATGTCTTCTTCATAAAAAAACCGTCACCTCATTTCGGCGACAGTTTAACACGGAATTTATTGTTTGTCAATAAATATTTATCGTTGTTCTTGTCCTTTTTATCGTTTTCCCATATGATTCTCGTGCGCCGCCCGGCCGGCTATCGCACGCGGAAGATCGTCCTGCGGCAGGCGCCCGAAAGCGCGTCCCGGATGCGGTTCTGCGCGTTGGCGATGACGACCGTCGTGCCCTCGCGGATCGGCTGCTTGATGAAATCGAGCTTCGCCCGCGCGCCGTTCGCGCCCGCGCGGCTCGCGCCGACGCAGCTTTGCGAAAGCCGTTCGATCTTTTCGATGATCTCGTCCGCGTCCTTTCCCTCCACGGCCGGAACGAGCGTCTCCGGGTCGGCGGGATCGCGGTAGATGCCGTCCACGCCGGTGAGGATCACGAGGTATTTCGCGTGCACGAGCGAGCAGATGACCGACGCGGTCTCGTCGTTGTCGATGCACTCCACCACGTTGTCCGCGCGCTCGCGCAGATGCGCAAGCTCCATCTTGCGCACTTCCTCGATGCTCACGGGGTCGTTGTAGTTCACGATCGGGATCGCGTTTTGGCTGGCGCACCGCAGAAGAAACTCCCGGATGTGCCGGCGCTTTTCGTCGTCGTTGAAGTGGGTATGCTCGACGAGCAGCTGCCGCACGCTGTAGCGGTCCGGAATATAGCGGCGGTATTCCATCATGAGAATGGTCTGCCCCTGCGAGGCGTAGTCCGCCTTGACCTCCTCCGTATCGCCCGTCAGCTCCATTCCGTTTCTGCGGATATAGTCCAGCCGCCCGATCTCCGTCGCGCCGCTGCTGACCCAGATCATGCCGGGCCGGAGCTCCGCGCCGAGGCGGGAAAAGATGTTGTAGTCGATGTCGCTGTCGGCTTTCCGGATCAGCGCCATGGAGCCGATTTTGCCGACAAGCTCATAGTCGAAGCGCATGGTCTCCCCCGTTTCTTTCGTTTTCTTGAAAGAAAAAGAAACAAAAAGAACTGTCTTCTTCTTTTTCTTGAAAGAAAAAGAAGGAAAAAGAACTGACCTCTTCTTTTCTTGAAAGAAAAGAAGCAAAAGAACCAAGACTGAAATACTTTTTGCTGCCAAAAATCGCTTTTCTGAAACAATATAAGTTTCTTTGCCGGCTTTCTTTACCAAAGAAAGCCGAGAAAGCCGAGAAAGCTAAAAAAGCCCTTACGACTGCACAAGGTACGCGTGGATGAACTCGTCGAGCGCGCCGTCCATCACGGCCTGTATGTTT